>NZ_LOVM01000031.1:0-301768 GCF_001523445.1 Burkholderia sp. ABCPW 11
CGTTTGGGCAGCTTCGAACGCAGTTGAAGCTGCTCTTCGGCGTAGAGCCGATAGACCCGATTCCGGCTCACACGCCAACCTTCACGCTTGAGTAGCACGTGCACGCGCCGGTAGCCATATCGAACGCGCGTCTGTGCGATCTCGCGCATGCGTTGACGCAGTGCCGTCTGCGGGTCCTTGACGCTGCGATAGTAGTGGGTGCTGCGAGCTTGCTTGACTAGCCGGCACGCCCGCTGCGTCGGAAGACCGTAGTGATCCACGATGTAGCTCACTGCCTGTCTCTTCAGCGCGGGCGCGGCCACTTTTTTGTGGCGATATCCTGCAGGATGGCCTTGTCCAGACTCAGTTCCGCAACCAGCTTCTTGAGCCGCTCGTTCTCGTCCTGGAGTTGTTTCAGTTCGCGGACCTGGTTCGACTCCAGGCCCGCGTACTGCTTCTTCCATCGGTAATACGTCTGCTCCGATATCCCGAGCTGCCGAACCAGATCCGCCACCGGCATGCCCAGCTCAGCTTGTTTGAGCGCGGCCACGATCTGCTCCACCGAGTATTGCTTGCGCTTCATCGCCAACCTCCCGTTCCTATTGGGAAAATTGCCTCCGAAACACTAACACTCATTTGTGTCCAGGATTTCTAGAGCAGATCACGAAAGCCGCCGCACGGCCTGCAAAGCCTTCTGCTCAAAGGAACTTTCTACAGCCGCTCGCTGGAACTGGAATTCCTTGTGTAGCTTGCGGAGATCGTAGCCGCTGACCGTCCAAGGCGATACATCCCCGCGCCTGCGATAGCGACCAAGAATGTCCTTGAGGGTTTCATATGCACGCGGGCTGTATATGTCGACATTCACGAGATTGTCGTATTGCCTCTTTGCACGTGCATGCTTGAGAACCCAGTCCAGTTTTATGGTGGTTCGATCGATCATCGATTCCGGATAGAGCTCGCCGTACTGATTGATCTCGTTCCGCTGATCTTTTGACGTGGCCGAGTAGTTGAGCTCTCCTGCAAACCACCGCTCCATCAGTTTCGCCGAGACTGGCATATGCTCTTTGCGCATAGCATCGGGAATTTGCTGAATATCGAAAGGCGGCACCACCCTTTCCGTCCCCATCTGCTTCGATTGCTTGGGAGGAATAGGCGTATCCAGCCATTTCTTGAAGCGAGAAAACGCAGCCGCAACCCTTTCGATGTCGTCCACCATCTTGTCGAGCGAGTCGCGCTTGTCGACTCGCGCAATGGGCGTAGATTGCTCTACTGAGGGCTCGCTCACCGGCGGAGCCATTGCTAGTGACAGGCCGAGATCACACGCCGGGATGCCCCCATCGTCGCCGTCGCATAGCTTCCATTTCCAAATCAGCTTGTTGATCCTTAAGTACGGGATCCTATCGTTATCGCGCACCGTGCATTCCCTTGCGTCGTGGAATCCCGGACCTTACAGACCCACTCGACGCCTCGCAATGTTCCGTATGCGCCATTCAACGAAAATCGCGAATCCGACGGAGTCGCGAATGCGGAGCATTCGGCATCACCTGACATGGATTCCACATGTATTCGTTCGTTTCAGGCGGAAAACACATGCCTTGAAACAAGCGCTAGGCAGTCTTGCGGTGTGGGACAAGGCACCCAAGTATCGTTGCCAACTGTGAACAGTGACCGTGTCATTCGTAAGCCCACCCCCGAACTGCTGTGCTTGCCGACCCAACTCCTCCATCGCACTGGCGCTCCGTCTTCTGGCCCTTCCCCTTGGCAGACGATGGCCCTTTGCACGCCCGTCGCCGTTACTCGCCCCGCATCGTGAACACCGGACGCACGAGGCTGCTCGTATCGCCCCAATGTTCGCCGACGTCCGACAGCGGCACCGTGCGCGTGTCGATCGCGAGGCCCGCCGGCCCGGCCGCTTCGAATACGCCGCGCACCGACGCCAGCAAGCGCGGCAGCGACACGCTGCCGATCCCGCTACCCATCAGTTCGATCGCGGTCGCCCGCAGCACGGCGCCCGGCAGCAGCACGTCCGCGCCGCCGATCGAGCCGATCTGCACGAAACGCAGCCGGCGGCCATCGGGCGTCGCCTTCGCGCCGGCAACCAGCAGGGTCTGCGCGCTGGCCCCCCACAGATAATCGAGCACGACATCCACGCCCGCGCGGAAATGCGGCTCGAGCGCTCGCGCCAGATGCGCGTCGTCCTGCTGCAGCGACACCACGGCGTCCGCGCCGGCATTCAGCAACGCCTGCAACGCGGCCGCGTTGCGGCCGGTCGCGACGACCTTCGCCGCGCCGAGATGCTTCGCGATCCGCACCGCGAGCCGCCCCGACGTGCCCGTCGCGCCATTGACGAGCACCGTCTCGCCCGCGACGAGCCGCGCGCGTTCGGTCAGCGCCGCCCACGACGACATCCCCGGAATCGCGATCGCCGCGGCCGTGACGTCGTCGAGCGCGTCCGGCAGCGGCACGCACTGCGTATCGGGCACGATCGTGCGTTCGGCCATCGCGCCGAACGGCGCCGGGGCACCGAAGAAGTAGACGCGCCGACCGTCGTCGAGACGCCCGACGCCGTCGACACCGACAACGAACGGATAGCGGCGGTCCGACGAGTAATGCGTGCCGGCCGCGCGCCCCTGCGCGAGCCGGCTCAACGCCGACGCCGTCACGTCGATCAGACGGTGGCCCGGCATCGCGCCGGGAGCGTCGAATTCCGTATGAACGGGACGCTCGCCGGCACCCGTCACGACTGCTGCTTTCATGGTGGTTCCTTCAATTCTGGAAGATGGGTCTTTACCGGGCATCGAGCCATGCGCGCAGCGCGGGATCGCGTACTTCCAGCACGTCGAACAGGCCGAGCGCACGCAGTGCAGGCAACGCGTCGATCGCATCGGCCTCCGCACGCGCCCGCTCCGCCGGCGCGGCATTCGGATCGGTCAACACCCGTGCGTTGACCAGAAACGCACCAACGGTCCCCTTGCGAATCGTCGTTCCGCCGGCATCGACCCGGTCGGCATGGTCGGGAAGCATCTGTTCGGCTCGCATCGCGTCTTGCTCCGGTTGTCATCGATGGACGCAGTGTAGGCGTGCAAATCCGGCCGATCTCCGGTATAACGGCCATTCGATACCGATATCCGGCCATGTCCGATCCGCTCCTGCCCGCCCGCTTCGTCACGTCCGACGACGGCCCGTTCGTGGTCGCCGCCGTCCTGTCGCAACGCGACCCGCGCATCACCGCGCCGCATTCGCATGCGCGCGGCCAGCTCGTCGGCGCGCTGAGCGGCCTGGTAACGATCGGCCTCGACGACCAGGAGTGGGTCGTGCCGGCGATCCATGCGATCTGGATCCCGCCGCATTGCCGGCATTCGTTGCGCTCGTTCGGGCCCATTTCCGGCTGGTCGGCATTCGTCGCCGAAGCCCGCTGCGCGGCGTTGCCGGCGACGCCGCGCGCGATCCGCACGACGCCGCTGCTGCGCGAAGCCGTGCAGCGCGCGGCAAGCTGGGGCGATGGCGAGCTGGATGCCCCACAGGCCCGGATCGCCGACGTGATCCTCGATGAAATCGCGGCATCGGAAGCCGAGGCGCTGGGCCTGGTCCGGCCGCGGGATCCGCGCCTCGTGAAGATCACCGATGCGCTGGCCGCAGATCTCGCGAACGACCGGCGGCTGGAGGAATGGGCTGAATGGGCCGGCATCGGCGCACGGACGATGAGCCGCCGCTTCGTCGCCGAGACGGGGTTGACGTTCGCGCAGTGGCGTCAGCAGGCGCGACTGCTGCGGGCGCTGGAGCGCATTGCCGACGGTGCGCCGGTGACGACGATCGCGCTCGATCTCGGGTACGACAACGTGAGCGCGTTCATCGACATGTTCCGGCGCGCGCTGGGAACGACACCGGGACGGTATATGGAGGCGGGACGAAGCGCGAACGGATAGGCGCGACCATGCGCGGGCACGAAGCCGCGTGGCGAAACGCCGCGGGCGGCACACGACCACCGCCTGCCGCCGCGTCAATACGTGCCGTCGCCCTGCTTCGCGGCGGCGTCGCCGCTCCTTTTGAACTGCGCGGCGAGCCGCTCCGCGCTCCGCGCCAGCAGCGTCGTATCGACGCCGACCGCGACGAACAGCGCCCCCGCGTCCAGATAGCGCCGCGCGGCCGCTTCATCCGCGCTCAGGATCCCCGGCGCCTTGCCGGCCGCCTTGATCGCGCGAATCGCACCGTCGATCGCGGCCTGCACGGCCGGGTGCCCGGGATGGCCGAGATGACCGAGATCGGCCGCCAGATCGGCCGGCCCGATGAATACGCCGTCCACGCCGTCGACCCGCGCGATCGCATCGATCGCGTCGAGCCCCGCGCGCGTCTCGACCTGCACGAGCACGGCCATCTCGTCGTTCGCGCGATGCAGGTACTCGCCGACGCGATTCCACCGCGACGCCCGCGCCAGCGCGCTGCCGACGCCGCGCATGCCGTGCGGCGGGTAACGCGTCGCGGCCACCGCCGCACGCGCTTCGTCCGCACTCTGCACCATCGGCACGAGCAGCGTCTGCGCGCCGAGATCGAGCACCTGCTTGACGATCACCGGATCGTTCCACGGCACGCGCACGACCGGATGCGACGGATACGGCGCGATCGCCTGCAGTTGCGCGAGGATCGTCGGCACCGTGTTCGGCGCATGCTCGCCGTCGATCAGCAGCCAGTCGAAACCGGCGCCCGCGACCACTTCGGCGCTGTATGGATTCGCGAGGCCGAGCCACAACCCGATCTGCGCATCGCCGCGCGCGAGCGCGGCCTTGAAGACATTCGACGAAATCTGCATCGTTCGCTCAACTCATTCGAAGTAGCACTGGATCGTCCCGAGCGGGCCGTAATCGACGCTGAACGTATCGCCCGAACGCGCCGCGCACGGCCGCGTGAACGACCCGCCCAGCACGATCTGCCCCGGCTCCAGCGCAACGTCGAAGCGCGACAGCCGGTTCGCGAGCCACGCGACGCCGTTCGCCGGATGGTTCAGCACGCCGGCCGCGACACCGGTTTCCTCGACCACGCCGTTGCGCGACATGATCGCCGCCACCCAGCGCAAATCGACGTCCTGCGGGCGCACCGGCCGGCCGCCGATCACGACGCCCGCGTTCGCCGCGTTGTCGGCGATCGTGTCGAATACCTTGCGCGGCCGCTTCGTATCGGGGTCGATCGACTGGCTGCGCGCGTCGATGATCTCGAGCGCCGGCACGACGTAATCGACCGCGTCGTACACGTCGAAGATCGTGCAGTTCGGGCCGGTGAGCCGCTTGCCGAGCACGAATGCGAGCTCGACCTCGACGCGCGGCACGATGAAGCGGCTAGTCGGAATCGTGCCGCCGTCTTCGAAAAACATGTCGTCGAGCAGCGCGCCGTAGTCGGGTTCGTCGATCTGCGACGTGTTCTGCATCGCCTTCGACGTAAGGCCGATCTTGTGCCCCTTCAGCGTGCGGCCTTCCGCGAGCTTGAGGGCCACCCACGCGCGCTGGATCGCATACGCGTCGTCGATCGTGATGTCGGGATGGTCGAGCGAGATCTGGCGGATCTGCGTGCGCGCGCGTTCGGCGTCGTGCAGACGGTGCGCGAGCTGGTCGATGATGGCGGGTTCGAGCATGGTCGGATCGGGAATGGAGTTCAGCCGGCCCGCTTGTAGCGGGCGTGAATGTTGTTGTGCTTGTACGAGCCGCTTTCGCTGAACTCGGTCAGTTCCATCGACAGCGCAAGGTAGCGTGTCGCGTACAACTCGGCGAAATGCACCTTGATCGCGTCGAACAGCGCGTCGCACGCGGCCTTTTTCTGCGCGTCGGTGCGGCCCGCGCCGATCTTCAGCGTCACGTGGACGAACGCGTCGTCCTCCGTGCCGTCGGCGACGCAGTAGTCGCGCAGCTCGATCGCGCGCGAACGGATGCCGCCGGTCGGGAACACACCGCCCTGTGCGATCAGCGTCGCGTTGATCGTGCGCAGCAGCACGGGAATGCGTGCGTCGTCGCGGATGTTCGCGGTGTATTCGACGACGATGTGTGGCATGGCAGGTCTCCGGTCGGATTCGAATGCGTGGCGGGCGGTAACGCTCAGGGCAGCGGGAAGATCGCGTTGATCTGCCCGGTGCCCGAGCTCGCGAAATAGTCGGTGACGATCTCGACGGGCCGATCGTAACGATCCCAGCCGAGCAGCCCGAGCAGCATCGCCGTGTCGTGCATGCCGCCTTCGCCGTGGCAATGCACGTTGTACTCCGGCAGCATCGCGCAGAAGGTCTTGAAATCGCCCTGTTTCCACAACTCGACCACGCGCAGGTCGACCTGCCTGAAGAATTCGCGGCTGATCTCGTGGATCGATTCCTCGGGGCTGCCGTTGTCGTTGAAGCGGTGAGACAGCGAGCCGCTCGCGAGGAACGCGACGTTCGAATCGCTCTTCTCGATCGCTTCGAGCAGCGCCTCGCCGAAGCGCCGGCTTTCGTCGAGCGTGTGCCACATGCACCACCCGGCAATCGACACGACCTTGAAGTGCTGGTCGCCGTTCATGTAGCGCATCGGCACGAGCGTGCCGTATTCGAGCTCGAGGCTGTCGATCTCGTGCGCACGGGTCGCGACGCCGCGCGCGGTGGCCGTTTCCGCGATCAGCCGGCCGAGCGCCGGGTTGCCCGGATACGCGTACTGCATGTCGCGGATGAAGTGCGGCAGCTCGTTGCTCGTATAGGTGCCGGCGAACCGCGCATTGCAGTTCACGTGATAGCCCGCGTTGACGAGCCAGTGCACGTCCGACACGACGATCGTGTCGACGCCGAGCGCGCGGCAGCGCTCGCCGATCAGTTGATGGCCGCGGATAGCCGCCTCACGGCAGCCGTGATGCCGGCCGGGCAGTTCCGACAGGTACATCGACGGCACGTGCGTGATCTTCGCGGCGAGGGACAATTTGCCCATCGTTGAGTCTCCCTGTCGACCGGAGTTAGTGCTTTAGCGGTTACTCCGGTCCCATGCTTCGCGGTCGGCCAGAGTCAGCGCTTTAGCGCTTACGCTGGCCCCATGCTTGGCCGGCGTGCCGGCCAAGGAATCGTTCGTTCTTGCGGCGACACGACCCGCTCCCGTTACACGCCCCAGCGAGGAATGTGATGCGAACCCATCGAGATGCACACGTTCTTGATCTCCGCGAACACCTCGAAGCTGTACTCGCCGCCCTCGCGCCCGGTGCCCGACTCCTTCACGCCGCCGAACGGCTGGCGCAGGTCGCGCACGTTCTGGCTGTTCACGAACACCATCCCGGCCTCGATGCCCCGGGCGAGCCGATGTACCTTGCCGACGTCCTGCGTCCAGATGTACGACGCGAGGCCGTACGTCGTGTCGTTCGCGAGCCGCAGCCCTTCTTCCTCGTCGTCGAACGGGATGATGCACGCGACCGGCCCGAAGATCTCTTCCTGCGCGATGCGCATCCGGTTGTCGACGTCGGCGAATACGGTCGGCCGCACGAAGTTGCCGTTGCGCAGATGGTCGGGCAACCCGGCCGGCTTGTCCGCACCGCCCGCGACCACGCGCGCGCCTTCCTGCTCGCCGATGCGGATGTAGCCCGTCACCTTCTCCCAGTGCTGGCGCGTGATCATCGCGCCGAGATTCGTGCCCGGATCGGACGGATCGCCGACCACCAGGTTGTTCGCGCGGCGCGCGAATTCCTGCACGAAGCGGTCGTAGATCGTGCGCTGCACGAAGATCCGCGAGCCCGCGGTACAGCGTTCGCCGTTGATCGAGAAGATCGTGAACAGCGACGCGTCGAGCGCGCGGTCGAAATCGGCGTCGTCGAAAATCAGCACCGGCGACTTGCCGCCGAGTTCCATCGAATACTTCTTCAGGCCCGCGCGCTCCATGATCCGCTTGCCCGTGACCGTGCCGCCCGTGAACGACACCGCGCGCACGTCCGGATGCCGCACGAGCGCATCGCCGGCCGTCGCGCCGTAACCCTGCACGACGTTCAGCACGCCGGGCGGGATGCCGGCTTCGAGCGCGAGCCGGCCGAGCTGATCGGCCGTGAGCGGCGACAGCTCCGACATCTTCAGCACGGCCGTGTTGCCGAGCGCGAGACACGGCGCCGTCTTCCACGTGGCCGTCATGAACGGCACGTTCCACGGCGACACCAGTGCACACACGCCGACCGGCTGGTACAGCGTGTAGTTCAGCATCTGATCGTCGACCGGATAGGTCCGGCCGTTCATCTGCACGCACACTTCCGCGAAGAAGTTGAAGTTCTCGGACGCGCGCGGAATCAACTGCCTGCTCGTCTGCGCGATCGGCAGGCCGGTGTCCTGCGTCTCCAGCGCCGCGAGCATCGGCACGTTCCGTTCGATCAGCTCGCCGAGCTTGCGCATCAGCTTCGCGCGCTCCTTTGCCGGCGTGTTCGCCCATTTCGGGAACGCTTCCTTCGCCGCGCGCACGGCCGCGTCGACCTCTGCCTCGCCGCCCGACGCGACGTCGGTGATGACGTCGCCCGTCGCCGGGTTCAGCGTCGTGAAGGTTTCGCGGCTCTCCACTTCGCGGCCGTCGATCCAGTGCTTGATGGTCATGTGCTCTCCTTGGGCGACGGGCTCAGCCGGCGCGATAGTAGTCTGCTTCGCCGACGATCGTGTTCACGAGCCGGCCGATCCCTTCGATTTCGGTCACGACCTCGTCGCCCGGCTGCGTGTCCGCCAGCCCCTCAGGCGTGCCGGTCAGGATCAGGTCGCCCGGCGCGAGCGTCATGAAGCTGCTGATGTGCTCGATCAGCGCCGGCACGTCGAAGACCATGTCGCGCGTGCTGCCGCGCTGCGTCTGCCGGCCGTTCACCGTCGTGCGCAGCGTCAGGTCGCCCGCGTCGCCGATCTCGTCGCGGCTGACGAACCACGGCCCGAGCGGCGTGCAGGTGTCGCGGTTCTTCACGCGCAGGTTCGGACGGTAGTAGTTCTCGAGATAGTCGCGGATCGCGTAGTCGTTCGCGACCGTATAGCCGGCCACGTAGTCGATGGCCTGCGCGCGGCTCACGCGGCGCGCTGGCCGGCCGATCACGACGGCCAGCTCGCACTCGTAGTGCATGTGCGTGGCGTCCGCCGGGCGCACCGTGCGCGACCGGTGGCCGACGAACGTGTTCGGCCCCTTCAGGAAGATCAGCGGTTCGCTCGGCGCATTGAAGGCGAGTTCCTTCGCATGGTCGGCGTAGTTCAGGCCGAGCGCGAACGTCGTACGCGGCGCGACGGGCGGCAGCCATGCCACCGCATCCTCCGCCAGCACGCGCCCCGTATCGAGGCGGATCGCGCCGTCGCCGGCCGGTTCGGCTGCATGCAGTGCGCCGTTGTAGATCACGCGCGCCGTCTTCATCGTGCTTCCTCCGCAATCAACGTATGCCGCAACGCGCCGATACCGGCCGCGGCGATCTCGATCGTGCTGCCCGCGCGGGCGCGCGGTGCGCCGCCCGCGACGCCGAGCAGCAGCACGTCGCCCGCGTCGAACGACATGAAGGCCGTCACGTCGGCGATCAGCTCGCGCACCGGGCGAATCAGCGTCGCGGTCGATGCGGACGCGGCCACCTCGCCATCGATCCGCACCGTCAGGCCGATCGCGTCGACGTCGGCGAGCGCGGCAGCCGGCACGATCGCCGGGCCGAGCGGGCAAAAGCCGTCACGGCACTTGAAACGCACGGCCGGACGGTAGTAGTCGGGATGCGGCACCGACACGTCGCTCGCGAGCGTGAAGCCGTGCACGTAGTCGAGCGCCTGCGCGGCCGCCACGCGCGTCGCGCGCCGGGCGAACACGACGGCCACCGACGCACCGATCTCGAGCGCGTCGACGCCGGCCGGCACGACGACGGCAGCACCGTCGGCCACATGCGTGTTGGCGGATTTGATGTACAGGATCGGCGCCTGCGGCGGGCGGCCGTAAGGCGGTGCGTTCACCGCATCGCCGAGCGCGGCGAGCGCCGCGCGCTCGTTGAGCAGCGCGCCGTAGACGGTACCGATGGCGACCGGCAACGGCGGCGCCGCGGCGGTCGTGCAAGACAGCTCCATGCGTCATTCCCCTGCCGCGCGTCGCGGCGCATCGTCAATAGTTAATATCTTAAGTAAACAATTGGGCGCTGGCAACCTCGATTACCCTGATACACGAAATTCATCAGCTTCGGCTGTTAAGATTGATGCGTCCCCGTCCTCTGCTCACCCTGATGAACCGTACGCTCGACCATCGCAACCTGGCCATGCTGCTGCTCGAGGCCCGCGAAACGCTGATGGGCCTGTTTCGCCCCATTCTCAAGGAATTCTCGCTGACCGAACAGCAATGGCGGATCATCCGCGTGCTCGACGGCGAACCGGCGCAGGCGCTCGAAGCCGGGCAGATCGCGAAACGCTGCTGCATCCTGAGCCCGAGCCTGACCGGCGTGCTGGAACGGATGGAGCGCGACGGCCTGATCACGCGCATGCGCGCGCAGGAGGATCAGCGCCGGCTGCTGGTCAGCCTGACGCCGCAAAGCAGGAAACTGGTGACGGAAATCGGTCCGCGCATCGACGAGCAATATCGTCAGCTCGAATCGCGATTCGGCCAGGACGGCCTCGAGGACATCTACCGCGCGCTCGACCGGCTCATCGAGCTCGGCAGCCACGCGTAAAGGCGGCGCCCGCGCCCGCCACGTGCGGGAACGGGCGCCGGTACGACGCGGGCGGTCAGTGGATCGCGCCGCGCATCAGCTCGGTCACGGCCACGCCGCGCGACGTGCGCATGCACTCTTCGACGTAATCGATGAACGGCAACGGCTCGAAATCGATTTCGTCGCGCACGCGGCGATTGTCGAACACGCGATCGACTGTCGCGAATTCCCCGCAGCGCTGCAACGCCCGGCCGATCACGCGCTCGAGTGCCGGATCGCGGCGCCCGAGCACGTCGCGCACGACGAGCGGCAGTTCGGCCGGCGCGCATGCCGCGTAGCGCGGCGCCCCGGTCATCCCCGCCGCCTCGTCCATCGCGCGCACGATCTGCGCGACCTGCGGCGCCTCGTCGCCGGCCGACACGTGATAGACGTCGTGCGCGAGCGTCGGCTTGACGGCCAGCAGCATCGTCGCGCGCGCGACGTCGTCCACCGACACGATGTCGATGCGCGTCATCGGCCGCGCGGTGAAGCGGCGCGCCGCATGCGCGAGCCGGAACATCCAGAACGAATTCGGCGCGGGCCGCGTACCGAGCACCGTGTGGCCGACCACGTGCGACGGCCGCACGACGACGAGCGGCAGCCCGAGCGCACGCAGGCGCTGTTCCGTCTGCGCCTTCGCGTGCAGGTAGCCGGCCGCGAGCACCGCGCCCGGCAGGCCTTCGCCGCCCGGCGCGGCATCGTTCCCCGCGTCGCGTTCCGCCTCCTCCTGGACGATCCCGCCACGGCCGGCATGCGCGTAGGCCGTGCCGACGTAGACGAAGCGCTGCAGGCGCGGCGCGCGCGCAAAGCGTTCGGCGAAGCGCACCGCATCGGCGATGTCGGCCTGCAGGTGCGCGCCGTCGGCCGGCGACGCATGGCCCGCGCAGTGAATCACGTGTGTCGCGCCGGCCAGGCGCGGCGCATCGGCGCCGTGCCAGACGTCGGCGAGCGCGCCGACGATCACGTTCGCATCGGTCAGGCGCGACGCCCAGTACGGCGCGAGCCCCGCGCGGAGCGCCGCTTCACGCAGCCGCGCGACCGCGTGGCCGCGATCCTGCGCGCGCACGACGCAGACGATGCGTTCGAGCAGCCCTGCATTGACGAGCGCCGTCAGCACGGTACTGCCGATGAAGCCGGTCGCGCCGGTCAGCACCAGCCGTCCGACGTTCGCCGCCGCGACCGGTGCGCTGGCCGGCGACACGAGGCTCGTCCGCCAGTTCAGCGACAACGCGGTTTTCCAGATCAGCACGATAGTCTCCTTCGAAGAGTCGGCCAGGCGGCGCGGCACCCGCGGTTGCGGGCGGCGCACGGCTCACTGGCCGGGCCGGGGCTGACGCGCGCCCCGGCGGCTCCCGATCGGGCATGCGGCCAGCGATCGCGTCGATCGCGCTCTGGCACGAGGCGGCGGCAGCCGGCGCGGACGGGCGTCCGTCGCACAGGATCGGGAAGCTTCCAGTGTGGGGCCGGACCGCATGCAAGTCTGTCCCGAAAGTTTCGTGAAAGTGTGCCGATTTGTACGCGATTGTCGGAGTGTGTCGTGCCGGCCGCCGCGTCGACGCGCCGAGAGGTTCGGTCCGGCTGCATTCGACCGGCTCCGCAGCGCGTCGATCGCACCGGTTTCGACGGCGGCCGGTGCGCGACCGATCGACGCGGCCGGCGGCCCTGTCATCCCATGTCTGGGTCACCGCGCGTGCCCGCCCGGACATCGTCGTTGCCGGTATCGCCCGTGTGTGCTGGCGCATCGGGAAGACCATGCATCGTCAGACGTCGTTTCATCTGAAACCGAAATAGACTCGATACGGATTTATTGCGGATTATCACTTGCGTTTCACACCAGTCTATCTAGACTGTTCAAGTCCAAACGGTCGAATGTGTCATTTTTTTCAGGAGACGATGCAATGCGCCTCACCATTCGGATTAATGGCAGCGAATCGGCAACCCGGCATTCGTTCGCGGTATTGTGGGTCGATACCGACGAAGGGCTGTGGTCGCGCGAGGCACACCAGGGCATCGACCTTCCAACCTGGGGCAAGGTCCGCGACGTGGAGGGCGCGATGGCGCTCTGCGCGGCCGACGGCGGCAATGCCGTCTGCCAGTTGAAGGGGCTGTCGTTCGATGCGACGCAGCGCGAACAGGGCCCCGCGGTGCTCGCCGGCGAGCACCCCGACGGCGCGTGGCGCCTGCAGGCTGTCGATACCTGCACGACCCAGCCGGAATACCGGGAATTTATTTCCGTTGCCCGATAGATATCGACAAGTACTATTGACGTCAATCGTCTGCGGTTTTCGGGTTTATTCCGGTAGAAGTAATATTCATTTCGATATTCAGCATGAATGGCGCCTCGACTGGAGGCGCTTTTCATTTTCGGGATTAAAGAAATAACCGAGGCGCGGGCAATTGATCGTACGCCGGGACGATCGCCATCGAGCCTCGCCGGAGACCGCCCGGGTCGGCATGCGATGAGTCGTCCGTATTTAATCCTCCGCACCCGGTGCGAAATCCCGCACTCGGCCGCGCCTTTCCTGCTCTTCCCCCTTTTCCAGGCTGCCTTCCATTCGTCTTTTTGCGGGGCCGGAACATACTTTCCCCACACGATGTTTACTCATTTATTACAATCGCATTATTCAGACTGACCAGCCGCCGTCCGGCGGCCCGACCCCGGCCATTGCATGAGCGTGAAAAAGAAGACCCACCCTGCCGATCCGTACGCGACGGCGACCAAGAATCCAATGCTCGCTTCGCGCCTGCCGATGTGGCGCTCACGGTTGATCGTGGTGGTCGTGTTCCTCGCGTTCGCGGCGCTGATCGCGCGCGCTTTCTGGGTGCAGGTCGCCAACCAGGATTTCTACGTCGGCCAGGGCCAGAAGCGCTATCAGCGCACGATCGAGCTCGACGCGATGCGCGGGCGCATCGTCGACCGCAACGGCGCGATGCTCGCGGTCAGCCTGGCGACCTATGAGATTTGGGCGAACCCGAAACAGGTCGCCGACACCGATTACCCGCAGATCGCGAAGCTGCTCGACATGCCGCTCGTCGAGGTGAAGCGGCGTCTCGGCAACGACAAGACGTTCGTGCTGCTCAAGCGGCAGGTCGACGCGGACACCGCCAGCCGGCTCGACAAGCTCGCGATCGACGGCATCACGCAGATCGCCGATTCGAAGCGCTTCTACCCGGAAGGCGAATCGGCCGCGCACGTGGTCGGCTTCACGAACGTCGAGGACAAGGGCCAGGAAGGGGTCGAGCTCGCGGCGAACGCGCGCCTGCAGGGCACGTCGGGCCAGCGCGAGGTGATCCGCGACCGGCTCGGCCGCATCGTGTCGGACACGCGCCCGCTCGTCCCCGCACAGCACGGCGCGACGATCGAGCTGACGATCGACCGCCGCATCCAGCAGCTCGCATTCAGCCAGCTCAAGGCCGCCGTGATCGAGAACAACGCGCTGGCCGGCAGCGTCGTCGTGCTCGACGCGAAGAACGGCGAAATCCTCGCACTCGCGAACTATCCGACCTTCGACCCGAACGACCGCGCCCGCCTCACCGGCCAGCAATTGCGCAACCGCGCAGTGATCGACACGTTCGAACCGGGCTCGACGATCAAGCCGCTCGTCGTCGCGCTGTCGATCGACGAGCGCAAGGTCACGCCGAACACGATCATCAACACGTCGCCGGGCACCTACAAGATCGGCCCGGCGGTAATCCACGACACGTCGAACCATGGGTCGCTGACGGTATCGCAGGCGCTGCAGAAGTCGAGCAACGTCGCGCTCGCGAAACTCGCACTGAACCTGCCCGCCGAAACGATCTGGAACAAATACCAGGAGTACGGGATCGGCCGCGCACCGGAACTGACGTTCCCGGGCGTCGCAGCGGGCCGGCTGCGCGGCTACAAGCGCTGGCGGCCGATCGAGCAGGCGACGATGGCGTACGGCTACGGGCTGTCGATGTCGCTGCTGCAGATCGCGCAGACCTACACGGCCTATGCGGGCGACGGCACGCTGCACCCGGTGTCGCTGCTGAAGAACGGCACCGACCAGCAGACGATCGACGCGCATCGCGGCCACCGCGTGACGTCGCCGCAAACGGCAGCCGCGATCCGCTCGATGCTGGAAATGGCAGTGGGTGAAGGCGGTACGGGGCGCCGCGCGCGCGTGGACGGCTACCGGATCGGCGGCAAGACGGGTACCGCGCGCAAGCAGGTCGGCGCGACCTATGCGAAGGGCAAGTACCGCGCGCTGTTCGCCGGGATGGCGCCGATGAGCGACCCGCGCCTGATCGTCGCGGTGATGATCGACGAGCCGCGCGGCAAGGGCTACTACGGCGGCACGGTGGCCGGCCCGGTGTTCGCGTCGGTCACGAGCGGCTCGCTGCAGTTGCTCGGCGTGCCGCCCGATGCGCCGGTCGAACCGGAGAAGAATGCGCCGGCGAAGGCCGCCGCGCCGCAGAAGACGGTCGCGGCGCCGAAAGCGGCGGCGACGACCGTCACGCAGAAACCATCGGCATCGCTCAAGACGACCGCGCAATCCGGGCTCCCCGCGCCCGCGAAGGCGGCTACCGCCGGCTGACGGCGCCACGGGCGATGCCGTGTCCGCATCGCCCCGTCCCACCCTGCTCTCCAGGAACGCACCGCCGAGACCGGCGCACGCAGGGCCGATCGCGGCCGCGCGCCGTCAATGCGCGGCCGCGGCCGGCTTCACCATCCGCCCGAGCACGTGCTCGGTCATCCCCCGCGCGAGCTCGGTCTCGCCCATGAACACGGTGCCGACGCCCTCGCTCGACAGCAGCGCGGCCTCGTCGCCGCTGTTCGTGCACAGCACGACCTCGAGCGTCGGATTCAGCGTGCGCGAGATCTCGACGATCTGCCGCACGTCGAACACGTCGGGCAGCGTCACGACCAGCATCCCGGCGCGGGCGATATGCGCCTGCACGAGCACGATCGGCTCGATCGCGTCGCCCGACACGGCCGCGATGCCGTCCGCGCGCAGCTTCTCGACGAGTTCGCGATTCTGCTCGACGACGACATACGCGATGCCGCGCTCGTCCAGCGCATGCGCGATCCGCGTGCCGACCTTGCCGTAGCCGACGATCACGACCTGCCCGGTCAGATGCGTCTGCGGCGTCGACATCGGCAGCGCGGCGAGCGGATCGTCTCGCGCCTCGAGCTTGCGCGCGAACGCCGAATGCTTGCGGATCCATGCGAGCGCCGGATCGATCAGCGCGAACAGCAGCGTGTTCATCGCGATCGAGATCAGCGCGACCGCGAGAATCAGGCTCTGTCCTTCGGCCGACAACAGCCCGAGCGCACGGCCGAGGCCTGCGAGGATGAACGAAAATTCGCCGATCTGCGCGAGGCCGGCGCCCACGGTCAGTGCCGTGTTCAGCGGATAGCGGAATGCGATCACGAGCGCGACGGCCGCGAGCGTCTTGCCGATCAGCACGATGGCCGCGACCTCGATCACGTGCAGCGGCTCGTCGAGCAGCACCTTCGGGTCGAACAGCATGCCGACCGAGATGAAGAACAGCACCGAGAACGCGTCGCGCAGCGGCAGCGTCTCGTCGGCCGCGCGCCGGCTGAATTCCGACTCGCGCATCATCATCCCGGCGAAGAACGCGCCGAGCGCGAACGACACGTCGAACAGCTTCGCCGCGCCGAACGCGATGCCGACCGCCGCGGCAATCATGCACAGTGTGAACAGCTCGCGCGAGCCGGTGCGCGCGACGAGCCAAAGAATGCGCGGGAACACGCGCTTGCCGACCACCAGCATCAGCGCGATGAACGCCGCGACCTTCAGCATCGTGACGCCGAGCGTGCCCCATACGCTGCCGCCGGCCGCATGCGCGTCGCCGGGCGGCGTGCCGCCGAGCAGCCCCGCCACCGGCGGCAGCAGCACCAGCACGAGCACCATCACGAGATCCTCGACGACCAGCCAGCCCACCGCGATACGCCCGTTGACCGTCTCGACGAGCCCGCGCCCTTCGAGTGCGCGCAATAGCACGACGGTACTCGCGACCGACAGCGCGAGCCCGAACACGAGCGCCGCACCGAGGCTCCAGCCCCACATGAGCGCGAGCCCGCCGCCGAGCAGCGTCGCGACGGTAATCTGCACGATGGCGCCCGGCAGCGCGATCTTGCGCACCGCGAGCAGATCGCCGAGCGAAAAATGCAGACCGACGCCGAACATCAGCAGCATCACGCCGACCTCGGCGAGCTGCTGCGCGAGCGACAGGTCGCCGACGAAACCGGGCGTGCCGGGGCCGATCACGATCCCGGCGAGCAGATAGCCGACGAGCGGCGGCATTTTCAGCAGCGACGCGAGATAACCGAAGATCATCGCGAGACCGAAACCGGCCGCGAGCAATGCAATCAGGCTGACGTCATGAGGCATCCCCCCTCCCAAGCTCTTGTAACGATTTAGTAAGGTTCAAGAGTGAAAGGATACGGGATGAGGCGGAAAAATGGCGCGCCGCCGCGAAAATTTCAACGCGGCGGCGCGTATTGGCGGGGTGCAACCCTGCGCAGGGGAAACGCGTCGCAAGCCCGGCCGCACGTCGCGCGGGCCGGGCAGCCGGCGGGCTGGCTCCCGTCAGCGCGACGCTTGCGGGAACCGCGCGCCCGGCGGCGGCTCGGGCCGCGTCGACGGCACGCTCTTGCGCACCTTCGCGACCTGCGCGGCGGTCACCGGCGCGCCCGTGTTGCCCCAGCTCGTGCGCACGAAGTTCGACACGTCCGCGACTTCCTGGTCCGACAGGCGCCAGCCGAACGGCGGCATCGTGAAGGTCGACGGCGCGGTGCGCGTGCCCTGCAGCGCGCTGCCTTCCAGTACGACGTGGATCAGCGAGGTCGGATCGTCGCCCTGCACGACCGGGTTGCCGGCGAGCGCCGGGAACACGCGCGTATAGCCGTGGCCGTCGCTGCGATGGCAGGCCATGCAGTTGTCGCGATAGACGGCCGCGCCCGGCTTGCTCGCGTCGCCGGTCTGCAGCGCCTTCGCCGCGGCCGCGTCGTACACGTGCGGCTGCTCGCCTTGCACGCGCGGCGGCAACGTCTTCAGGTAGCGCGCGATCGCGTTCAGGTCGTCGTCGGTCATGTGCTGCATGCT
This sequence comes from Burkholderia sp. ABCPW 11, assembly GCF_001523445.1. Classification (NCBI taxonomy): domain Bacteria; kingdom Pseudomonadati; phylum Pseudomonadota; class Betaproteobacteria; order Burkholderiales; family Burkholderiaceae; genus Burkholderia; species Burkholderia sp. ABCPW 11. Next base: position 17,715 of record NZ_LOVM01000031.1, read on the forward strand.
GTGGCCGACCACGTCCGTCATCCCGCCGAATGCGGCCGTACGCAGCGTGCGGCCGGTCTTCAGGAACTGCACGATCTCGGCCTCGTTCCACGTGCCGAGGCCCGTGCGCGGCTCGCCGCGCAGGCTCGTCGGCACCCAGCCGTCGATCGCCGCGCCGCCGGCCAGGAAGTCGAGGCCGTCCGCGTCGGTCAGCCCGCGCTCCTGCATCGTCGGCGCGCGCGGCGTATGACACGCGCCGCAGTGGCCGAGCCCCTGCACCAGATACGCGCCGCGCGCGACCACCGGGTCGGTGTACGGCGCCGCGTCGAACGGCTTCGGCGACGGCGCGAACATCTTGCGCCAGATGCCGAGCGGCCAGCGCATCGACAGCGGCCACACGATGTCGACCGCGCGGTTCTCGTGCTCGACGGGCGCGACGCCGTGCATGAAGTACGCGTACAGCGCCTTCATGTCGTCGTCGGTCAACCGCGAATACGACGGGAACGGCATCGCCGGATACATCGTGTCGCCGTTCTTGCGCACGCCTTCGCGCACCGCGCGGGTGAAGTCCTCGTAGGTCCAGCCGCCGAGGCCCGTCTTCGGGTCCGGCGTGATGTTCGTCGAGTAGATGCCGCCGATCGGCGTGTCGAACTTCAGCCCGCCCGCGAACGGCTTGCCGCCGCTCGCGGTGTGGCATGCGATGCAGTCGCCGGCGCGGGCAAGGTATTCGCCGCGCTTGACGAGGGCCGCGTCGGCGGACAGCGCCGCCGGTGCGGCCGCCGGGCCCGAAGCCGCGGCCGGCGCGGACGCCGGCTGCGCGAACGCGGCGCCGCCCGGCAGACCGAATGCCGCCCATGCCGCGCCGATCGCCAGCGCGCGCCGCAGCGGAGCAATGCGGCGCGCGGCGTTGTGGTGGTTCATCGTCCTCTTCATGCGGTCACCAGCGGGGCGGGATTTTTCAGGTACTGCTCGCGGATCGCGCGTGCCGACCAGTAGGCCAGCGCCGCGATGATCCCGGTCGGGTTGTAGCCGATGCCCTGCGGCAGCGCGGACGCGCCCATCACGAACACGTTGTGCACGTCCCAGCACTGCAGATAGCGGTTCAGCACGCTCGTCTTCGGGTCGGTGCCCATGATCGCGCCGCCGACGAGGTGGGTCGTCTGGTACTGGCGCGAGTCGAAGTGCTTGCCGAACTCGCGCGTCGACACGCCGATCGCCTTCGGCCCCATCGCCTCCGCGATCTTCTTCATCTGCCCGGTCACGTACCGCGCCATCCTGATGTCGTTGTCCTTCCAGTCGAACGTCATCCGCAACAGCGGCTGCCCGTACGAATCGCGATAGGTCGGATCGAGGTCGAGATAGACGTCGCGGTACGACATGTTGGTGCCGTGCGCGTCCATCGAGATCGTGTGCGCGTAGTTGTCCTTCACCGCCTTCTTCCACGCCGAGCCCCACTGCGGCGTGCCGGGCGGCGTCGCGATGCCGCTGATCGGCTTCACGCCGGCCTGGTTCACCCACAGCGGCGAGCCGCCGACGAAGCCGAGCGGGCCGTGGTCGAAGTTGTCCGCGTTGAAGTCGTCCACCGCGACGCCGTTGCCGCCCGCGCCGATGAACGGATTCGTGTAGGTGTCCTTGTCGAAGAACGCCTTGATCGTCGACAGGTTCTGGTACGCGAAATTGCGGCCCACGACGCCTTCGCCCGACACCGGGTCGTACGGCTTGCCGATGCCCGACAGCAGCAGCAGGTGCACGTTGTGATACTGGAACGCGGCCACGATCACGAGGTCGGCCGGCTGGTGCACTTCACGCCCGGCCGGATCGACGTAGGTCACGCCGGTCGCGCGCTTCTTCGTGTCGTCGAGGTCGACGCGCAGCACGTGGCACTTCGAGCGCAGCTCGAAGTTCGGTGCCTGCTTCAGCGCCGGCAGGATGTTCAGGTTCGGCGACGCCTTCGAGTACATGTAGCACGCGTAGCCGCTGCAGTAGCCGCAGAAGTTGCACGGGCCCATCTGCACGCCGTACGGGTTCGTGTACGGCCCCGACGTGTTCGCCGACGGCAGCCGGTACGGATGCAGGCCGAGCGAGTGCGCCGCATCGAAGAAGCGCTGCGCCGAATACGTATTGAGCTGCGCGGGCAGCGGGAAGTTGTCGCTGCGGTTCGCCTCGAACACGTTGCCGTCGCCGACCACCTTGCCGCCGACCTTGTACGCCTGCCCCGACGTGCCGAACACCTTCTCGGCGAAATCGAAATGCGGCTCGAGCTCGTCGTACGTGACGCCCGTATCCTGGATCGTCATCCCTTCGGGGATGAATTTCTTGCCGTAGCGCTCTTCATAGTGGCTGCGCAGGCGCAGCTCTTCCGGCGTGATCCGGAAGTGCACGCCCGACCAGTGCAGCCCCGCGCCGCCCACGCCTTCGCCCGGCAGGAACGCGGCGAGCTGCCGGTACGGCAGCGCGGTGTCCTGCAGACCATGGCGGATCGACACGGTCGTCTTCGACAGGTCGAGGAACAGCTTCTTGCGGATGTTGTAGGTCAGCTCGTCGATCGTGTTCGGGTACGCGCCGTCCGGATAGGTGTCGCGGTATTCGCCACGCTCGAGCGCGACGACGTTCAGGCCCGCTTCGGTCAGTTCCTTCGCGAGAATCGCGCCGGTCCAGCCGAAGCCGACGATCACCGCATCGACGTGCGGCTTCTTATCTGCGGCCATCAGCTGCGCTCCCCGTTGATCGAGACGGGGCCGTACGGATAGGGCTTGCCGCTCTGGTTGACGAAATCCATGAAGTCCGCGCGCGCGCCCGGGAAACCGATCATCTTCCACGCGGCCATGTCGCGATTGCCGCCATGCACCGGATCGCAGAAGTAGCCTTCACGCGTGTTCTGCAGCAACTGGCCGAGGAACACGCCGGGCGGGACGTCGTCGATCTGTGCGCTGCCCTTCTCCAGCGCGCCGAGCACCGTGTCGCGCGTCGGCGCGTCGAGATCCGCGAACGCCTTGCCGTGCGCCTTTTCGCAATAGCGGTTGACGGCCGCGATGCCGAGCCGGTAGATGTCGCGCGGCACCAGCTTCAACTGGTAGCCGAGCTCGGGCACGCCCTGCTGGAACGGCCCCTGCATGTACCACGTCGCGCCGTGCGCATACGGCGTCTCCATCTGGCGATCGATGAATTCGGGCACGCCCGCTTCGAGTGCGCCGGGGCCTTCGGCGTCGGCAGGAATCAGCCGGTCGACGGCGGCCTGGACGAACGCCCATTCCTTCGCATCGAAAAAGGTCGGCTTGTACGGCGCGCGTTCGGCGCTGGCCGACGCAGTGGACGCGTTGCCGGCCGTCGTCGCGGACGACGAGGACGAGCGCAGGTCGCAGCCGGCGACCGACGCGATCGGCACGAGCGCGACCGAGGTGCGCAGGAAACGGCGACGCGAATTGGGTTTGTCAGGTGGCGTGGACATGGTCGGATGTTGATCGTTGGGGATCGGGTTCGGACGCGCGCATGCCGCATGCCGCGTGCCCGGCGGGCAGCCGTGCCGCGGGCGGCCGGTCGCCATGTTCTTTCGGTGTTGCGCACTACCTCGATGCAGACGTCCGGCGACGCAGTCCGCGGCGGTACCGTCAACGCAGCCGCACGTCGCCCCGGCGCCGGCGGCGCTGCGCGGTTCGACCTCTTCGCGGGCCCTATCGTCGGACAAATACCGGCATCGGCCTGCATCTACCCGCCATCGCCCACGACCCTTGTTCAACTTAGACGTCGCGTCCGCGGACAGCAAGCGCAACGTGCACGACCCTCTTTTCCGGCCGGGCGACGAGTGCGGCGAATTATATATGGAACCGGTTCCATTACTAGAGGGTTCGATGCAATTCAGTGCATCGAAATTAGCAACAATGGGAAGACTGCAAGACTGAATGTGCAAGGATGGCGAGATGGCGACGCCTTCGCCGGTCGGGCAAACGAGCGGAGCGCGGGGGATGTGCCGGACGTGAGAGGCGTGAGAGGCGTGAGAGGCGTGAGGGCTGCGAGGGCCGCGTGTCGATTTCCGGCGACGCCCGCTCGGAGGGCGATGTCGAGTTGGACCGCGCTCCGGTAGTTCCCCCTCCTATGCATACCCACGATGCCGTGCCGGCCGAATACCTGAAGCCGACCGACACGCACGCGTGCCGAATCGCGCGCGGCTTTCCCCTCACCACGGCCAGAACATCGACGCGATCGACAACGCCAGCGCCGCGCACAGCGGCGAGTAATACAGCGTGTCCATCCGCGCGAAACGCGACCCGCGAATCCGTTTGAAGAAGCCGACGTAACGGAAATCGCCGACGGCCCGCACCGCGAAGATCAATGCGAGCGCAACGACCGCGAACGCGATCGTGCCGGGATACGCGTTGCGCCCGAGCCATCCGGCACGTGCGGCGACCACGCCTGCGCCGCCCAGCAGTGCCGCCGCGACGGCGAGCGTGCCGACGGCAGTCGGCCGCAACAGCGGTACGCCGTCGTGCTCGGGAATGGCCGCGCGCTTGCCCAGCCGCCCGCCGAACGCCCAGTAGACGTGCACGAACGCGATGGCGCAAAGCATCGGCACGCTGAAATACGCACCGGTCATGTCGATCAAGGTCCTCGTCTCGTCGTCTCGTCGTTTTGCCGAAAGCACTCCGGCCCGCGGCCACGCGCGCATTGCGACGTCGGGTCGCAACGGCCGCAACCGATAGCCGCGCATGTTGCGTCGCAGTGCGCATGCGTCGTCGCGCTGGCCGGCCGCTTGACTTCCCTCCGTGCACAACTACCCTGTTATTCCAGTACTGCGGTCGGCACGCCGCTACGCGAGCGGCTGCCCGCACGACGACGATAACGAAGGCCATGGAGGCGACTCATGCTGATCGGCGTGCCGAAAGAGATCAAGAACCACGAGTACCGCGTCGGCCTCACGCCGGCCGGCGCGCGCGAACTCGTGCGGCACGGCCATCGCGTGCTCGTGCAACGCGGCGCGGGCACGGCGATCGGCCTGCTCGACGACGACTACACGGCAGCGGGCGCATCGCTCAGCGACGGCGCCGACGAAATCTTCGCGCGCGCCGACATGATCATCAAGGTCAAGGAGCCTCAGCCGGCCGAATGCGCGATGCTGCGGCGCGGCCAGATCCTCTATACGTACCTGCATCTCGCGCCCGATCCCGATCAGGCCGCCGCGCTCGTGAAATCCGGCGCGGTCTGCATCGCGTACGAAACCGTGACGGGCCCGGGCGGCGGCCTGCCGTTGCTCGCCCCGATGAGCGAAGTGGCCGGCCGCATGTCGATCCAGGTCGCGGCGACCCACCTCGAAAGCCCGCGCGGCGGCCGCGGCCTGCTGATGGCCGGCGTGCCCGGCGTGCCGGCCGCGCACGTCGTCGTGCTCGGCGCGGGCGTCGTGGGCACCGGCGCGCTGCAGATGGCGGTGGGCCTGGGCGCGCGCGTCACCGTGCTCGACAACAACGTGAACCGATTGCGCCAGCTCGATCTCGTGTTCGCGAACCGGATCGCGACCGTCTGCTCGAATGCGCAAACGGTCGACGAAGCCGTGCGCGATGCCGACGTCGTGATCGGCGCCGTGCTGGTGCCGGGCGCATCGGCGCCGCGGCTCGTCACGCGCGACATGATCGCGACGATGCGCAAGGGAGCGGTCGTCGTCGACGTCGCGATCGACCAGGGCGGATGCTTCGAGACCTCGCATGCGACCACGCACGCGGCGCCGACCTTCGTCGTCGACGGCGTGGTCCACTACTGCGTCGCGAACATGCCCGGCGCGGTCGCGCGCACGTCGACCTTTGCGCTGAACAATGCAACGCTCGGCCATGCGCTCGCGCTCGCCGACAAGGGCTGGAAACAGGCGATGCTCGACGATCCGCATCTGCGTGCGGGCCTGAACGTGTGCGACGGGCACATCACGTACGAAGCGGTCGCACTGGCGCTCGGCCTGCCCTACGTGCCGGCGACCGGCGTGCTCGCTTGACCATGCCGGCATGCGTTGCACGCAACGCGGCCGGCCGCGTTGCGTTCACGCGCCCTTCGACCGGCTCCGCTTCGCGCCGCCGCCCGCGCTGCCCGCACCGCCCATCGTGCGCGCCAGCAGCGGCCGCAGTTGCGCGAGCGTGCGCGTGTTCAGCACGTCCTGCCGCGTCAGCCAGCCGCGCCGCGCCTGATCGATACCGAACGCGAGGTTGTCGAGTTCGTCCGCGCTGCATGCATCCGAACCGATCGCCACCAGTACACCGGCCTTCGCGGCCTCGCGGCACCAGACGTCCGGCAGATCGAATCGCCGCGGCTGCGCATCGAGTTCGACGAAGCAGCCGCGCGCGGCGGCCCCCGCGAGCACGCGCGGCACATCGAGTGCGCAGGCGTCGCGTTCGCCGAGCACGCGGCCGGTGGGATGCGCGAGAATCGTGAAATGCGGATGGTCCATCGCGCGCAGCATGCGATCGGTCTGCGCGCCGCGCGGCAGGTCGAAACCGTCGCGTACCGCACCCACCACGAGATCGAGCCGGCCGAGCATCGCGTCGGGTACGTCGAGGCTGCCGTCCTCGCGAATGCCGGCTTCCACGCCCTTGAGCAACACGAAATCGTCGAACGTCGCGTTGACGCGATCGATCTCGTCGATCTGGCGCGCAAGCCAGTCGAAGCCGTCCCGAGCGCCATCGGGCGGGGCACGGTCGGTGACGGCCAGGTACGCGAGCCCGCGTGCACGCGCGGCGTCGGCCATCGCGCGCAGGCCGTCGCGGCCGGCCGATGCATCGGTATGCGCGTGCAGGTCGCCATGGAGATGCTTGCGCTCGACCAGCGCCGGCAGCGTGCCGGCACGCGACGCATCGACCTCGCCGCGGTCCTCGCGCAACTCGGGCGGCACCTCGCGCAGCCCGATCGCCGCATAAACCGATGCCTCCGTCGCGCCGGCAATCCGCTCGTCGCCGCGAAACACGCCGTATTCGTTGATCTTCAGGCCGCCGGCCTGCGCGATCCTGCGCAGCGCGATGTTGTGCGCCTTCGATCCCGTGAAGTAGACGAGCGCCGCGCCGAACGCATCGGCATCGACGACGCGCAGGTCGACCTGCAACCCGCTGGCAAGCGTCACGCTCGACCGGGTCTTGCCGTGCGCGAGCACGCGCGCCACGTCGGCGTGGCCGACGAACGCTTCGGCGACCGCGACCGGCTCGCGTGCGGTGACGAGGATGTCGAGATCGCCAACCGTCTCGCGGCGGCGGCGGAAGCTGCCGGCCGGCACGGCCTTGCCGACGCCGGCCACCGCACGCAGGCGTTCGAGCAACGGCATCAGCGCATGCGCGGCGTCGGGCAGCAGAAAGCGTTGCGGCTCGCGCTGCAGGCGATCGTCGATCGCTTCGAGCAGATGCGCTTCGGTTTTCGCGCCGAAGCCCGGCAGCTCGCGCACATGCCCGCTCTTCGCTTCGGCGCGCAACTGTTCGAGCGAATCGACGTGCAGCGCGTCATGCAGCGCCTTCACGCGTTTCGCGCCGAGCCCGGGCACATCGAGCAGCTCGACGATCGCGCCCGGTAACGCATGACGCAAGGTCTGCTGCAGTTCGCAGGTGCCGGTCGCGGCGATCTCGCGCAGCTTCGCCGCGAGATCGGCCCCGATCGACGGAATCTTCGCGAGATCGTCGCCGTTCGCGATCATCGTCGGGATATCGCGGCCGTAGTCGGCGACCGTGCGCGCGGCGTTGCGGTACGCACGCACGCGAAACGGGTTGGCGCCCTGGATCTCGAGCATGTCGGCGATCTCGGCGAACACGGCCGCGCACTCGGCATTGTGGATCGGCATGATCGGCGTGGCTCCTTCCACGTGGATGTCGCGCCGCGCGCGTGCGCGGCGGCGTCTGCCCGCCCGGCGCCGCATATCGACGCCGCCGGGCGCCCGTTGGTCATCCTACGCCGGCCGCGCGTCGCGTGCAGCGCGGTTCAAGCCGCAACGTCAGAGCGACGCGCGCGGCGTCGTCGCGTAGCGTCGCTCGTAGAGCGACTGGCAATGCGCGCAGCGCTCGGCGGTCGGACGCGCCAGCAGGCGCTCGTAACCGACCGAGCCATCGCAGTCGATGCATTCGCCGTAACTGCCGTCGCGCATCCGCTGCTGGGCACGGCCGATCGCGCGCAACTCGGTCAGCTTCATGCCGATCAATGCATGATCGACGTCGACGAACAGGTCCGCGTTCGCCTCGTCGCCCTCGTCCGGCGCCGCGCCGGCCAGATCCGCATAGGATTCCGACGCGCGCTGGTCTTCGCTCGTGCGGATCTCCGCACGCAGCGCCTGCTCGCTCTCGTTCAGCCGCTGCTTCAGCGTCTGCCTTTGTTGTGGGTCGAGCGACATGGCCGTCTCTCCTGTTCCGGGTTCCGCGCGAAAAAGAGCGGCGCGCGGTATCGCGCCGGTGCACGGCACGCAGGCACGACTGCGCCGCCGCATCCGGATGGGCGGCCGGACGTGCGAAACGCCGGACGCATTCGACGCAGGATAAACTCATTGAACACGCGTGTGTTGACCGAAATCGGCGTACCCGTCATGCAGCGGCAGCGGTGCGGAAACTGGGGACCGACGCGCAATCCCGGCTTGCGGCGCGCACCGCGAAGGCCGCCGGCGCAACCGCAGCGCAGCAATTTCCCGGGCGGCCACGGTGCATCCTTCCGTGCTCGCGAACCGGCATCACGCGGTCGATACGATCGCGCGCACGGCGTCGCCTCGATGATTCGGCATCCTTAGAACGCGTTGCGCCCGACGAAGCCGCGCACCACCGTCATCAGGATGATCTTGATGTCGAACCAGAAGCTCCAGTTCTGCATGTAGAACAGATCGAGCTTCACGCGCGCCTCCATCGCCTCGATCTTGCGCGTCTCGCCGCGATAGCCGTTCACCTGCGCCCAGCCGGTGATGCCGGGCCGCACGCGGTAGCGGTACATGTAGCAGTCGATCAGTTGCCGATACAAGTCGTCGTGCTCGATCGCGTGCGGACGCGGGCCGACCACCGACATCTGCCCGAACAGCACGTTGAAGAACTGCGGCAGCTCGTCGAGCGACGTGCGCCGCAGGAACGCGCCGACGCGCGTGATGCGTGCATCGTTGCGCGACGCCTGCCGCACGACGCCGGGCTGGGCGCGATGCACGCGCATCGTCCGGAACTTCAGGATGTCGAACTCGCGGCCGTCGACGCCCTTGCGGCGCTGCCTGAACAGCACGGGCCCCGGCGACGACAGCTTGACCGCGATCGCCAGCAGCGCCAGCAGCGGCAGCAACGGAATCAGCACGCCGAACGCGAACAGCCGGTCGAACGCGAACTTTGCCCACAACTCCGGCGCGGAGCGCGGCGTGGTCGCGAGATTGATCGCCGGCATGCCGAGCACGTCGGTCGCGGAGCGATCGACGATCGCCATCTGCCGCACGTCGGGCAACAGCCGCAACTCGACGAACTCGTCGCGCAACTCGCGCACGATGCGATGGATCCGCCACTCGTGCGACATCGGCAGCGTGAGCCAGACCTCGTCGATGTCGCCGCCGCGAATCAGGTCGCGGAGCGTGTTCCAGTCGTCGATCACCGGTACGCCACCGATGCCGCCCGCGGCGGCCTGCGCATCGTCGTCGAATACGCATGCGGGCACGAACGGGCCGTTCGGCGCGAGCTGCATCCGCTCGATCGCCACGCGCCCGTAAGCCGTTGCGCCGACGACGGCGACGCGGCGCTGCCGCGCACGCGGGTCGCCGCGCGTCAGCGCGAGCGCCAGCAGCGCCGCGCGGCCGAGCAGCAGCGCCGCGTCGCCGGCCAGCACCGTGCGCACGATCCAGCGGGTGGTCACCGTGCCGCCGCGATTCATGATCCACATCGTGCCGGCCACCGTCAGCACGCTCGCACACATCACCGCCACCAGCGTGTGCGTCAGCACGTGCGCGCCGCCCTGCACGGCCACACCGCCAGGCACGGTGCGCAGGTAGCGCGGCAGCAACGCCACCGTCAGCACGCACAGCAGCGCGATCGAACCGCGTTGCGCATCGGACAGTTCATGCCATCCGAGACCCGACGCTGCCTGCGCGACGAGCGTCCCGGCCAGCACGAGCGCGACGTCGGCCGCCGCGATCGCGGCACGCCGCATTGCATTCGTTCCACCGGACATCGACTGCATCGTCACGCACCGTGCGCGGGGAATCCGAAATGCGCATCCGGCATGCGCGGGCGAACCGTCGCCGGCCTCGCATTTGCGCGCGTGCCGAGCAACCGGCGATAGTCGGCACGAATCAGGTCGTAGCACTCGCACGCCTGATGTTCGAGGCCGTGCCGGTCGAGCACCGTGATGCGGCCGCGGCGTTGCCGGATCAGCCCGGCTTCCTGCAGGTTCCCGGCCGCTTCCGTCACCCCCTCGCGCCGCACGCCGAGCATGTTCGCGATGGTCTGCTGCGTGACGGCCAGCTCGTCGCCGTCGATCCGGTCGTGCGCGAGCAGCAGCCAGCGGCTGAGTTGCTCGCTGACCGAGTGATGCCGGTTGCACAGCGCACTGCGCGAGATCTGCGCCATCGTCGCCTGGCAAGTGTTGAGCAGCAGCCGGTAAGTCTGCGCCGATCGCTCGAATTCGGCGCGCATCACGCAACTCGGCACGCGATAGGCCATTCCGCCGATACGCACCTCGACCCGGTTCGATGCGGCGACACCGCCGACCAGCGTCCCCAGCCCGACCACACCCTCACGGCCGACCACCGCCACTTCGACCATCGCACCGTCCTCCATCAGGTGCTGCACCGACATCATCGCCGTCGTCGGGAAATGCAGGTGGCGCATCGGCTCGCCGACCCGGTCGAGCATCCCGGCCTTGATCCTGACCAGTTCGAGATGCGGTGCGATGGCGCGGATGCTGTCCTCCGGGAGGGCAGCAAGGATGGCGTTCGCCGAATAGCTCGAGTGAAGATGAAGCATGTCTGTATCCCTTTTATCGTCCGCGCCGCCGGCAGCAGCAGGCACGGAACTCGTTATCTCGATGCGCGCCCGGACATTGACAGCGGTTGCGGCCCACAACCCTGAATCCGACTGATCATCGGCTTGTCATCGCCGAATTGAGTCGACTGCCCCGTTTGACACGCCAGCCCGAATAAGCGATTTACGTGCCAATACCCGCCCGTCCTTAATATATGAATCACATCCGATTTAGAGCCGCCGAATAACCGTCCCCAAATCCCAAAAAGCGTCTCATTTCCGGACACTCTCCCGCGCGACGGACACAGCGAGCATTCGACTGATCAATTCCCTTGCCTCGGGCCAGGACGGCCGGTTGGCGGCCGCGACGCTTATCGTTCAAATACTTACAGCCGATTTTCAATTGTTTTCTTGATGTGCGGCGCAGCATTTCGCACCATCGCCGCACCGCACACGCTCGTTTCAAACTGTCTCAAATTTGAATCGATACACTAATTCGCGGCTCTGTCCGTTACCGCACATATCACAATCAAGCCATTGATTTTAATGACAAATCATATTGACCCCATTAATTTGTCAAATAATGTTCAATGCCATCTCGCCACTTTCGCTGTACGATTCGCCATGTCGATCGATTGATTCCCGGTCGACATAGAATGACAAGCAGGCTCATGATTCCATTTCCGGATAATTAATTCCGGGAAAACGAATCATTAAATCGATATAACGTTCCGGCTCAATTGCAATCGTCAAACTTTGTGAAATGACAGAATGCGGAATTGCTCGAATTCAATTGCGTGCTAGCCTTTTTCGCGAGTATCGTCATTCCGTTTTTGATCAACAAAAGTCCGCACGATCGTGCGAAATCCCGTTCCGGGGTTCGCCGAAACGACGCGCGACCGCCAACCTGCGAGGATGCGCCGTGACTCACCAGGCCGCCGACGCCGTCGCGTATGCGAACGGCGTGATCGAGCTTTCCCACAGCTTCGACGCCAACCGGTTTCTCGCGGCCATCGACCGCGACGAACTCGCCACGCTGACACCCCACCTGCAGCTCGTTCACCTGAAATCCGGGCAGGTGCTATGCGAGCCCGGCGAAATGCTCGCCGCGGTCTACCTGCCCGTCACGAACGCGATTTCGCTGCAGTACGTGTCATCCGGCGGCATGACGCTGGAGGTCGCGGAGATCGGCAGCGAAGGCGTGGTCTGCGACGACGTGATCGGCGGCAGCGGCCGGATGCCCTGCCGCGCGGTCGCGTGCCGCGACGGTTTCGTCTACCGGCTCGACCGGCGCGTCTTCGCGGCCGCGTTCGATGCGTCGCCGGTGATCCGCCATCTCGTGTTCGTCGGCGTGCGGCTGCTGATGGCGCAGGTCTCGCAGATCACGTTCTGCAGCCGTCATCACGTGCTAAAACATCAGTTGTGCAGATGGTTCCTGCTCGCGTTCGACCGCACGCGCAGCATCGAGATCCAGGTGACGCACAGCATGCTCGCACAAATGCTCGGCGTGCGGCGCGAAACGGTCACGGACGCCGCCGGCGAAATCCAGAAGCTCGGCCTGATCCGGCAATATCGCAGCTCGATCGAGCTCGCGGACCTCGACGGCCTCGAAAAAATGTCGTGCGGCTGCCGCGCGATCGTGCGCGACGAGATGAAGCGCATCCTGTCGGCCGACTCGGGCGTGCCGGCCGCGTCGCGCGCGTGACCGGCGCACCGGGCCGGGACGGCGCTTCTGCGCCGCCGGCGTGCCGGGTCAGCTGTTTGTAGGGTGGCGAACAGAACGCCGTGTCCACCGATGGTCTACTGATGCCGGACTGCCGGGGGGATGTCAGCGCTTATCGCGCGTCTGCCCGAGCGGACGACACCACGCATGCCGGAGCAGCACGTGAAAAACGAAATCAGAACCATCCTGAAGCACGTCGCCCACCTCGAAGCCGCGATCGATTCGATCGGCGACGGGGACGACCTCTACGAAGCGGGCCTCTCCTCGCTCGATACGATCCAGTTGATGCTCGCGATCGAAAAGCAGTTCAACATCGAGATTCCCGACGAGATGCTGAACCGCAACCTGTTCCGCAGCATCGACGCACTCGCGGACACGATCGCCACGCTGCAACGCACCGAGCACTCCGCATGAGCGCGCTGCTTCCCGAACTCGCGTCCAACAGCGATTCGCATCGGCTCGACGAGGCCGCGCATGCCGTCGCACAGATCGCCGCCCAGCATGCCGATGCGGTCGATCGCGACGCGCGCTGCCCCGTCGAGGCGATCGAGGCGATGCGCGCGCGCCGGCTGCTCGGCGCCATGGTGCCGACCCATCTTGGCGGCGCGGGTGCGTCGCTCGAAGACATCGCGTCGGCCTGCTCGATCCTCGGCCAGGCGTGCGCATCGTCGGCGATGGTGTTCGCGATGCACCAGATCCAGGTCGCCTGCATCGTCGACCACGCCGCCGACCAGGGCTGGCACAAGCTGTTCCTGCAGCAGCTCGTGCGTCACCAGTGGCTGCTCGCATCGGCCACGTCGGAAGACGGCGTCGGCGGCAACCTGCGCGCGAGCCAGTGCGCGCTCGAAATCGACGCCAGCGGGTTCCGGTTGCACAAATCCGCGCCGACGATCTCGTACGGCGACTACGCGGACGGTATTCTCGCCACCGCGCGACGCGATGCGGACGCGCCGGCTTCCGAGCAGGTGCTCGTCACGCTGCTGCGCGACGGCTATACGCTCACGCGCCGCGGCGAATGGGACACGCTCGGCATGCGCGGCACGTGCAGCAACGGCTTCGTGCTCGACGCGCAAGGCGCCGCCGTGCAATGCCTGCCGGTGCCGTTCGCGAAGATCGCCGAGGAAACGATGGTGCCGGTCTCGCACATCCTGTGGGCCGCGGTGTGGATCGGCGTGGCCGGCGACGCATTCCATCGCGCGCATCAGTTCTTCCGCGCGCAGGCGCGCCAGACCGACGGCGCACCGTCACCCGCCGCGCGACGCATCGCCGAATCGCTCGCGCTGATGCAGGCGATGCAGGCCCGCGTCGACAACGTGCTGCGCCTCCACGCGAACGCGTCGGCCCGCTCGTGGTCGGCCGGCATGGCCTGGGCCGCCGAAATCAATACGCTGAAGACCTACGTGTCGGCGACCGCGCTCGAAGTCGCGCACCAGGCGATGATGATCTGCGGGATGGCCGGCTACAAGCAAGGCACGCCGTTCAGCATCGGCCGCCACATTCGCGACCTGCACGCGGCGCCGCTGATGATCAGCAACGACCGCATTGCCGCCAACACCGCGAGCCTGTTGCTCGCCCTGCGTCCCGCCACGCTGGAGAAACATACGTGAACGATCGCCTCGCCGTGCCCTCCGCCGCCTCCGTCCCCGCCGACGCACCGCTCGACCGTGCGGGCGTCAATCCGCTGCGCGATGCGCTGATCGACGCGGGCCTGCTGGTTTCGACCGGCATCCAGGGCCTGTTCGGCCGCAGCGAACGATTCGAGCGCGTGGTCGAAGCGCTCGACGCGTTCGTCACGCGCCTCGGCGCCGACCAGCAGGCCGAAGTGCTGCGCTTCCCGCCGGCGATGAGCCGCACCGAGTTCGAGCGCAGCGAATACATGAAGAGCTTCCCGCAACTGGCGGGCAGCGTGCACGCGTTCTGCGGCGACGAACGCCAGCATCAGCGCGTGCTGCAATGCCTCGATCGCGGCGACGACTGGACCGAAAACCAGAAGCCGACCTACGTCGTGATGACGCCGGCCGCGTGCTACCCCGTGTATCCCGTCGTCGCGCGCGCGGGGGCGCTGCCCGCCGACGGCCGGATCGTCGACGTGTTCTCGTACTGCTTCCGTCACGAACCGTCGCTCGACCCGACCCGCATGCAGTTGTTCCGGATGCGCGAATACGTGCGAATCGGCACGCCCGAGCAGATCGTCTCGTTCCGCGAGACGTGGATGGAACGCGGCACGCGGATGATCGAAGCGCTGCACCTGCCGAATGCGATCGATCTCGCGAACGATCCGTTCTTCGGGCGCGGCGGCAAGATCGTCGCGAACAGCCAGCGCGAGCAGAACCTGAAGTTCGAGCTGCTGATTCCGATCGAGCACGACGGCCGGCAGACTGCGTGCCTGAGCTTCAACTACCACATGGACCATTTCGGGCTGCTGTGGGACATCCGCACCGCGACGGGCGACGTCGCGCACACGGGCTGCGTCGGCTTCGGCCTCGAACGGCTCACGCTCGCGCTGTTCCGCCACCACGGCTTCGACATCGACGCCTGGCCGCAAGCGGTCCGCGACGTGCTGTGGGGCACGCCATGAGGTTCGTTTCCCGCGACGGCGAAGACGCGTCGTTCGAGGGGGTGCGCCACCGCGCACGCCACTACCGGCCGCACCCGCTGCACAGTCAGGAGATGGTCTGGAAGCAGACCAACTGCTATGTCGACATGTGGCTCGAGGTGCTCCGGTGGTGGGGTCTCAATCCGTATGCGGCGCTGCCGTTTACGATCGCGCTCGATTTCGAGGGCGACCAGTTCACGTTCTTCAAGTTTCCGCACGACGAGCTGGAGCGGCTCTACGGGATCGTCGTGCAGGAACATTCGATCTACGAGCCGCTCGACCAGCACATCGAGACGCAGGTCGCGCGCGGCCACCTGATGATCGTCGAGGTCGACGCGTGGTTCCTGCCCGATACGCGCGGCAGCAGCTACCGCACGCAGCACACGAAGACGACGATCGGCATCGACGCGATCGACCGTGCGAAGCACCAGATCGGCTACTTCCACAACAGCGGCTATTACGTCGCCGAGGATTTCGACTACAACGGGCTCGTAGGCGCCAGCTCGCCGATGACGCTGCCGCCGTACGTCGAATGCGCGAAGCGACGCTTTGCACCGCTCGACGAACGCGCGCTGTGCGAAGCCTCGCTCGCCGCGTTGCAGCGCCACCTGCGGCGCCTGCCGATCGTCGATCCGATCGCGGCGTTCCGCCGGCAGTTGCAGACCGACGCGCGCATCCTCGCGGGCGCGCCGCTCGAGCGCTTCCACGCGTACTCGTTCAATTCGGTGCGGCAGCTCGGCGCGAATTTCGAACTGTTCGGCCACTATGCACGCTGGCTGCAAGCGAGCGGCTGCACCGGACCGTTCGCCGAAATCCGCGCCGCGTGCGATCGCATCGCGTCCGAAGCGATGGTGCTCGAATTCCGGCTCGCGCGCGCGTGCGCACGCGGCAAGGAAGAATACGGCGATTCGACGCTCGAAGCGATCGAGGTCGCGTATACCGACCTCGTCGCGTGCGCGCGGCAGA
Organism: Burkholderia sp. ABCPW 11; assembly: GCF_001523445.1. Classification (NCBI taxonomy): domain Bacteria; kingdom Pseudomonadati; phylum Pseudomonadota; class Betaproteobacteria; order Burkholderiales; family Burkholderiaceae; genus Burkholderia; species Burkholderia sp. ABCPW 11. The sequence goes on from NZ_LOVM01000031.1 coordinate 33,898, forward strand.
TCGGCGCACCGCTGCGGCACGTGACGCCCGTGCGCGCCGACACCGCACCCGTGTCGGCCATGCGGTGACGCGCGCGCGCCCCCTGCCCGCATGGTCGATGCTGGCGACGGCCGCGGGCGCCGTGCGCGAACCGCGCGACCTCCCGGCCGATCGCGGCAGCTGGATCGCGGCGCCGGTGCCCGGCACGGTCGCGCAGGCGCTCGCGCTGGCCGGCCGGCTCGACGAAGCCGCGTCGCTCGACGAGCGCGATCACTGGTACCGGCTCGAGCTGCGCGGGCGCGGGCCGCGCATCCTGCGCTTTCACGGCCTCGCGACGCTCGCCCACGCATGGCTTGACGACACGCCGATCCACCGCTCGGACAGCATGTTCGTCGCCCACGACGTGCCCGTGTCGCTCGACGGCACGCACCGGCTGACCATCTGCTTCCGTGCGCTCGCGCCGCATCTGCGCGACGCGCGCGCGCCGCGCCGTGCGCGCTGGCGCACGCGGCTCGCCGAACCCGCCGCATTGCGCACGATCCGCACGTCGCTGTTCGGGCACATGCCGGGCTGGTTTCCGCCGTATGTACCCACCGGCCCGTGGCGGCCCGTCGAGGTGCTCGATCCGGCCGACGGCCCCGTCCTGGCCGATTGCAAACTGCATGCCCGTATCGAAGGCGACACGGGCTGGCTCGACGCGGAACTGACGTTCGCCGCGCCGCTGCCCGACGCGTTCGCGGCACGGCTGTCGTGCGGCGACCATCACGCGACGCTCGAACGTGCCGACATCGACCAACTGCGCGCAAGCGTTGCGATACCGAACGTGCGTCGCTGGTGGCCGCATACGCACGGCGACCCGGCGCTCTACGAGGTCGTGCTGCATATCGGCGCCGCGCGCCGGTCGCTCGGCTCGACGGGTTTCCGCACGATCGAGATCGATTCCGGCATCGACGGCAAGGGGTTCGGGCTGCGCATCAATGGCGTGCCGGTGTTCGCGCGCGGCGCATGCTGGAGCAGCGCCGCGCCGCTCGCGCTGCACGCCGACGACGCGACCTACGCCCGCCTGCTCGGGCTCGCACGCGACGCCGGCTTCAACATGATCCGCGTCGGCGGCACGATGACCTACGAGGCCGACGCGTTCCACGCATGGTGCGACCGGCTCGGGCTGCTGGTCTGGCAGGACTTCGGTTTCGCGAACTTCGATTACGCGCTCGACGATCCCGAGTTCGCGGCCAACGTCGATCGCGAAGCGAGCCAGTTCCTTTCGCGTCACGGCGCTTCGCCGTCGCTTGCGGTGCTGTGCGGCGGCAGCGAGATCGCGCAACAGGCCGCGATGTCGGGGCTCGGGCCGAAGCAGCGCTTCGTCGAGCTGACGGCCGACCGGCTGGCCGGCCACGCGGCCGCGCACCGCCCCGATGTCCCGTACGTGCCCGATTCGCCCGACGGCGGCGTGCTGCCGTTCACGCCGCGCGAACGCGTGTCGCACTACTACGGCGTCGGCGCGTACCTGCGTCCGCTCGACGACGCGCGCCGCGCGGACGTGCGCTTCGCGAGCGAATGCCTCGCGTTCGCGAACGTGCCGTGCGATGCGACGCTCGCGGAACTCGGCTGGCCCGGCGTGCACGAGCCGCGCTGGAAGGCGGCCGTGCCGCGCGACCCAGGCACGTCGTGGGATTTCGACGATATCCGCGACCACTATCTGGAGACGCTGTACGACGTCGCGCCCGACCGGCTGCGACGCGAGGATCCGGCGCGCTACTTCGAGCTGTCGCGTGCGGTGATCGCGGACGTGATGCGCGAGACGTTTTCCGAATGGCGACGCACCGGTTCGCGTTGCGCCGGCGCGCTCGTGTGGCAGTTCCAGGATGTGATGCCGGGCGCCGGATGGGGCGTGATCGACGCCGCGCACCGCCCGAAATCGGCATGGTATGCGCTGCGCCAGGTGCTGCAGCCGATCCAGGTGCTGCTCGTGGACGAAGGCCTGAACGGGCTCGACGTGCACGTGGTCAACGAGCGCCCGGCGCCGCTGTCGGCCGCGATCGACCTGGTCGCGCTACGCGACGGCCGTACGCCGGTCGCACGGGCCGGCTGCCCGGTGCGGATCGCCGCGCACGACACGGTGCGGCTCGGCTCGGCCGAGCTGCTCGGCCGCTTCTTCGACTGGACCTACGCGTACCGCTTCGGCCCCTGCGAACACGATACGGTCGTCGCGACACTGCGCGCCGACGACGGCACGCTGCTGTCGCAGGCGTTCCATTTCCCGTCCCGCACGCATCCTGCCGTGCTGGCGCGTCGCGAACCGGGGATCGAGGCATGCGTATCGCGCACCGGCGAGACCTGGCACGTCGACATCGACACGCGGCATGTCGCACGCCACGTGCAGATCGACGCACCGGGTTTCATGCCGAGCGACGACTGGTTCCATCTCGCGCCCGGCACGCCGGCGCGCATCGCGCTCATTCCATTGCGAATCGACGGAAAGCCCGCGGCGGCCGACGGCGATGCGCCGCCCGCGGTGGAAATCCGGGCCGTGAACGCCGCGCGCGCGGTGCGGGCCAGCCAGGCCGGGTGACGACGCTCGCGGCCGCCGCGAGCGTCGCGCTGCCGCGTATCAGTCGGACGAGCCCGTGCTGCGCGGCCGCTCGATGCCGTACGCCTCCATCCAGCGATACAGCGTCGCGCGCGACACGCCGAGTTCGCGCGCGGAAGCGGCGACGCGCCCGCGCGTGCGCAGCAACGCGGTTTCGATCGCTTCGCGCTCGATCGACTTGCGGATGTCGGCCACCGACGGCGACGCCGCGTCGAGACAGTATTCGAGCTCGAGATCCTGCGCGGTGATCAGACGCCCTTCCGTCATCACGACCGCCCGGCGCACGCGGTTGATCAATTCGCGGACGTTGCCCGGCCAGTCGTGCTTGTAGAGCGCCGTGATCGCATCCGTCGAGAACCCGCGCACGCGATGGCGCGCATCGCCGCGAAAGCGCTCGAGCATGTGATGCGCGAGCAGTTCGATGTCCTTGCCGCGCGCGCGCAGCGGCGGCTGATCGATGCGCATCACGCACAGACGGTGGAACAGGTCGGCGCGAAAGCGCCCTTCCTCCATCGCATCGCGCAGATCGACGTGCGTCGCCGACACGATCCGGACATCGACCGGTACCGGATCGCTGCCGCCAAGCCGATGAATCGCGCGTTCCTGCAGAAACCGCAGCAGGCTCGCCTGGCTTTCGTGGGGAAGGTCGCCGATTTCGTCGAGCAGCAGCGTGCCGCCGTTCGCGGCCTCGACGTAGCCGATCTTGCGCGCGTTCGCGCCGGTAAACGCGCCGCGCTCGTAGCCGAATAGTTCCGATTGCAGCAGATGCGGCGGAATCGCGCCGCAGTTGACCGCGACGAACGGGCCGTTGCGCCGCTCCGAATGACGGTGGATCGCGACGGCCGTGAGCTCCTTGCCCGTTCCCGTTTCGCCGAACACGAACACCGGTGCGTCGGTGCGCGCGAAACGCCGCACCGTATCGAACAGCCGCAGCATCGCGCTGCAGGTGCCGACGATGCCCTTTTCCTCCGATTCGAGCTGTTCGCGATCGCGCGCGAACAGGCATTCCATGCCGTAGGCGTGGCCGACCGTATCGGCAATCCGCTGGTGCGACGCCGGCAGCGTGACGTAGTCGAAGCAGTAGTCGCGCAACAGCGCGCGCACGTTCGGCGACGCGGTCTGGCCGGCATCCACGAGCGCCACCCACACGACGTCGCGCATCGACGCGCAGGTCGACGCGATGCTGCCGATCGCATCGGCGTGGCCGCCGCTCAAGTCGAGAATGCCGCAGGTAATTTCGCCGGACGTGTCGCGCAGCTCGTTCGCATGCGCGACGACCGACACTTTCCAGTCGCGGCGCGACAATTCCTTTCGCAGCATCACGGACGGCGACTGCGTCCAGTAAATCAGCGGACGCTGCCCGTTACCGCTCCCCACGCCGGCGCTCTTATCGCGCGTTATTGGCATATTCATAACGAACCATCACTTTCCGCACTCCGCGAACCGTTCGCGTGCGCTGCGGCCGGCGGCGCATGGCCGCCTTTCCGCGCTGCGTTTCCGCAGCTTTGGCGAAGATCGAAACTGCACACGGCGAGAACCCCCGGAGATCGAGCCGGCTGTCATCCGGCCTCGTTGTCATCGAACTCGAACGGAATGCGCGACTGCAGGAGCCATGACATTCCGGCTTTGAAGCGACCCGCCGTCAGGCGGGGCACGTCGGCACACGGAAACGCCGACCCGCATGGGCGTCGCATCGTACACGACGGTCGCACCCGATGCCGAGCCGGAGGGCGGCCAAACCGCGCCCGGATCGCCCGCCCCATTTCATCCGCACCTGAATTTACACCCCGTTGCCAGTTGGCCTTGTTACCAAAAGATAAACGTGAATCAGTCGGTTACGCTGCTCGTGGCCCGGCGCTCCGCGCTTTTGACCACTGAGATTTGATTATCTATGACCATTCCCGTCAATCAGTGGCAAATACTACTTTTCCGCAAGATTGATCCGGTCGATTGCCCGCGATTTCCATCGAAATCTCCCAAAAAGCAAAGTACCGTGCTCCGCGGACCGCATAATCGCGCGCGCCCCCGGGTCGCCGCATCGCCTCCCGCCGGCGCGCCGGCCACCCGGCCGTTACACGTCGTAATCACCGGCATCGCGCCGCGCAGGCGCTTTTCGGCGAAATCCGGCCGGCTGGCCGGATACCGGCGGCGGCCCGCGCGTCGTGCGGTGCAGCATGATGGCCATCCTTGCGCGATCCGCCCGCCCGCAGGTCCCGGCCCGAAGCGCCCCCACCGGCAGATCACCGCGGCGGTGCAAGCGCGCGAGCGGCAGCGCCCCCTTGCGGGCGTGCAGGATGGCGATCGGATGGCGGGGGGATCGCCTCGCCCGGTGTGCACGATGCGATCGACGGCGAGCCAGCGCCCGACACTCCTGCGCGCAGCCGGTCCGTCGTCAACGATGCAATCTCGGCCCCGTCTCCCGGCGCGCGGTTTGCGTGCGATGTCGGCCGGGCGCGCTTCATTGCAGGCCGCCACGATGAACCAATTATGAAAAAGCACTGGCCCCGACGGTGTGTGCTACCGCACATTGCGACGCTCCCGTGCCGCGCGCATCGCCTGGTATCCCGCGCCGCGCCCGGCGAATCCGGAGCGTTAGTGCGCTTTCGAACAGACCGCTGCACCACGCATCGGGATGATGAAGATCGCCGCGCCGCACGGATCGACCGCATCCGCGCGGCGTGCCGAAGGCATCACGCGAGGACAGCATCATGGAATGGCATTGTTGTGAATTCGAACATCTGAGCGCCGTCGATCTCTATGCAATCCTGCGCGCGCGCAACGCCGTGCTGGTGGTCGAGGACGCGCACACGCATCTCGACATCGACGGCAAGGACGCGGGCGCGCTGCACGTCTATGCGAGCGTGCGCGACGGCGACGCGATGGAAGTCGCGGCCTACGCACGCATCCTGCCCGGCGACGACATCGATCCGGACGTCGTGATCGACAAGGTGCTGACGAGCGAAAGCTGCCGCGACGACGACACGCTCGAACGCCTGATCGGGCGCGCGCTCACCGCCGCGCAGGCCGCATGGCCGGAGGCGGCGGTGCGCACGCACGTCCCCGCACCGCGCCAGGCATTCTACAAACAGTTCGGATTCCGCAAGGCCTACGGGCCGTATCTCGAACAGGGCACGCCGTTCGTCGGCATGATACGGTCGGCCGACCGCGCGGCCGGCGCGCTGCGTCACCTGCTGTCGCGAGCCGTTTCGGTCTCGCGCCACGACGACGCGCGCGCCGACGGCCGCGCGCGCACCCTGCTCCCTGCCGATACCGGAGCGAACCGATGACCCGCACCCTTCGTCCGGTTCCCGAACCCGATCTGCCGAGCATCCTGCCGGTGATTCTCGCCGGCGGCTCCGGCACGCGGCTGTGGCCGCTGTCGCGCGAGCAGTATCCGAAGCAACTGATCGAGCTGGTATCGAACGAGTCGCCGCTGTCGGCGACGGCGCGCCGCCTGAACGGTATCGCGAACGCATCGCTCGGCGACACGCTGCTGCTCGTATGCGGCGAACAGCATCGCTTCATGAGCGCCGAGCAGGTGCACGGCCGCTCGGCGCCCGCCCGCATCCTGCTGGAACCGGCCGCGCGCAACACCGCGCCCGCGCTGACGCTCGCCGCGCTCGACGCGAGTGCGCTCGCGGACGATCCCGTGCTCGCCGTGATGCCGGCCGATCACGTGATCGTCGACGTCGGCGCGTTCCAGGACGCGATCGCACGTGCGGCGCGCTATGCGCAGGAAGGCGCGATCGTCACGCTCGGCGTGCTGCCGCGCCGCGCGGAGACGGGCTACGGCTACATCCAGGTCGGCGAGCCGCGCTCGGGCCGCCACGGCAGCCAGGGCGGTTACGCGATCGGGCGTTTCGTCGAAAAACCCGACGCGACGCTCGCCGAACGCTATCTGCAATCGGGCGATTACTGGTGGAACAGCGGGATCTTCGTCACGCGCGCATCGGTCTGGCTGAAGGCCATCGGCGCGCTTGCGCCCGACATTCATGCGGCCTGCGAGAGCGCGTGGCGCGCGGGCGTCGCCGACGATCCGTTCTTCCGGATCGACGCGGCGGCCTTCGACGCATGCCCGTCGGATTCGATCGACTATGCGGTGATGGAGCGCCTCGCGGAACACGGCGAGCTCGGCATAGAAGGCATCGTCGTGCCGCTCGCGGCCGGCTGGTCGGACGTCGGCACATGGGACGCGATCTGGGAAATCATGCCGAAGGACGATCACGGCAACGTCGCGCGCGGCCCCATCGTTTTCGAGGATACGCAGGACAGCATCGTGCGCTCGGAAGGCCGCCTCATCGCGTGCGTGGGGATGAAGGACGTCGTCGTGATCGAGACGGCCGATGCGGTGCTGGTGGCGAACAAGCACGACGTGCAGCGCGTGAAGAACATCGTCGCGCGCCTGAAGACCGACCGGCGCCCGCAGGCGAGCGAGCACCGCAAGGTGCAGCGGCCGTGGGGCCATTACGATTCGATCGATCTCGGCGAGCGCTTCCAGGTGAAGCGGATCGTCGTCGAGCCCGGCAGGCGGCTGTCGCTGCAGATGCACTATCACCGCGCCGAACACTGGATCGTCGTGCGCGGCACCGCGAAGGTGACGCGCGGCGCCGAGACGTTCCTGCTGTGCGAGAACGAATCGACGTACATCGCCGTCGGCGAAGTACATCGACTCGAGAATCCCGGCCGGATTCCGCTCGAAATCATCGAGGTGCAATCGGGCGACTATCTCGGCGAGGACGATATCGTCCGCTTCGACGATCAGTATGGCCGGGAGACTTGCGTACCGCCGGAACCGGCTACGCGGAAGGCGGCCGTGCTGGCCGCGCCGTCGACGGGCGACGCGTGCTGACCGCACGGGCATGGCGCCCGCGCGTCACCGCACGACGATCGCCGTCGACACGACGTTCTGGATGAACGGCTTGCCGACGGCCTTGATGAAGTACGTGCCCGCCCGGGCGCCCGGCAGCGGCATGCTCGTCGTGTCGGCCGGATAGCGGCCGGCCAGCGCGAACGCGCCGTCGCCGAGCCGCTCGTACAGCTCGAGATGGTCGACGGTCTCCGGATGGGTGATCCTGACGGTCAGGCTCGCACCCACGGGCTGCGCGTCGATTGCGGTGCAACTGGCGATGCCGGTTTCGAGCGCGCTGCCTTCCTCGTAGTCGTTCCAGGTGATCAGTTGAACGAACGGCAATTGTTGCCGCACGCTGTAGCGCTCGTTGATCGTCCTGAACGTGTCCAGCCAGGTCCGGCCGCACGACGGCGCGAGAAAGCGCGGCGCCGCGGCGCCCCACGATGCCTTCGTATCGTCGAAGCCGCTCCATACGCCGCCGACCGTGATCGTCCCCGGCGGCTGATTCCGTGCGATGTCGTAGAAGCGCTCGCGATACAGCAGGTCGCGTCGTATGCCGACCGCTTGCGGCGCGGCGCGCGGCGACGGCTGCGTCCACACGTACGCGCCCTTGCTGTACGGAAGATCGAAGCCCTGCATCAACGTATGAATCCAGTAGACGTCGGGGTACGCGGCGTGAATCCGTGCCCAGTCGGCCTTGCCGACCGCGTCCATCCCGAACTCGGACACGACCGGATGGCCGTTGTAGCGCCGATACTGGCTCGACGTGAAGTATTCGCGGCTGATGTACGCGAGGTTGTGCAGGATCGTCGCGGTCAGGTCGCAGCCGCGACACGCATTGAACTTGAAGGAACCGCTGTCGATCATGATCGAGAACGTCATCCCGGGAAACTTCGCGAGTTCGGGCAGCGATGCCTGCCACGCCGTGTCGACGAAATGGCCCTCGCCGTACCAATCCACGATCACGCCGTCGATGCCTCTCGAACGCATGTCGGCGAAGGTGCGAAACGCCTGGCGGGGATCGTCGGATCGATAGCCGACGTTCACGCCGCGCCGGTCGGGGCCCCACCATGGAAGGTAGTGCGCGAGCACCTGCGTCGTGCTGCCCGGGTACAGCAACGTGTGCACGTCGATTTTCGATATCGACGTCGTGCCGGCGAGCAGCCCGTTCGACGAGCCCTTGAAATCGGGGCTGCCGGACGTATTGGCCGGCGCGAGCGCCATCACGCGCTCGCCGCCCTGGCAATGACCGTAGACGGCCGACAACGCCAGTGCGCCAAGGGCGACCGCCACGATGCGTCGCAATGCCCGCATAACGCTCCTCTTGATCAAGTATCGCGGCCGCGGGACGAACGCGCGGCCGCGATGTATCCTGGCCGAACCCGGCCCGGGTCGACGCATCCGCTGCGCGCCGCTAACCGCCCTGCTGCCCGCCGAGCCCCATCCACGATGCAAGCTGCGCCGCGTAGCGCGACGGCGTGTACGCCGAACAATCGTAGTGCCGATCGGCGATGCGCAAATGACGACCCAATTCGTCGAACGCATTCGTCAGGCCGTCCGGCGAATTCCGGTACAGGATCTTGTTGCCGATCTCGCTACCGAACGTCGACAGGCTGCCGATCTCGTGCGCGAGCACCGGCAGCCCCAGCGTGGCGGCCTCGACCAGCACGAGCGGCGCGTTTTCGGCCCAGACCGACGGCAGCACCAGCGCATCGTGCGCGCGCAGTGCGTGAAACAGCTCGCCGTGGCCGAGTCGCCCGGCGAAACGCAACCGGCCGGCCTGAACCAGATCCTGGTGGCGCGTTTCGAGCTGCGTGCGCAGTGTGCCGTCGCCGTACAGCGTCAGACTGCCGATACGGCGGAACGCGGTCCGGCGCGCCAGTTCGATGAACTCGTGAATGCCCTTCTCCGCATCGAGCCGCCCCACATAGGCGAGATCGAACTGCTCGCGATCGCATACGCGCGGCGGGAACGGCTCCGCCAGCGTGCTCACCGGATTCGGCAGCAGTGCGGTGCGCGTGATGCCGCGTTGCGCCAGCGCCATGCGCATGTACGGACTCGGGCACAGGAACAGGTCGAACACGTTCCGCGGATTGCAATACGCGTACACCGCGTGCCAGTGCAGTTTCTTCACCGTGTCGTGCAGCCGCCCGCGCGGGCTCGCCAGCGCGAACAGGCGCGCCGGATTCGACAGCGCATCGACCGGAACCGGCACCGGACGCCCGTTGCGATAGGCGAGCAGGTTCGGGTTGTAGAACACCAGATGGTAGTCGTGACACGTGAGATACGTGCGAAATCCCTGCTCGCGCCGCCGCCGTGCGAGTACCGGCAGGATCGATTGCGTCAGCAGATTGTGATAGTTGTGCACGAGCACGCGATGCGGACGCACGTCGTCGAGCAACGTCGCCAGTGCGCCCGCCGCGGCGCGGTTCCAGCCGCGCGCGAACGCGCCTTCGCCCGCCGCGAAATTCGTCTCGTCGAACGAGTACACGTCCACGTCCGGGATCTTGCGCAGCACCTCGATGGAGGTCTGGTAGACCTCCTCCGCGCCGCCCTTGCGCGCGTAGTCGTTGACGACGACGACGCGCGTCGCCTCCGCGCGGGAGCCGATCGACGACCACCCGTTCAATTCGGCATCCCGAACGTGCATCGAACCACCCGGTATCGCGACATGCCGCCGCCATCGCCATGCACCACCGTACTCGTCAGCATCGTCTGCGCTCCGTATCGTCCATTCCATTCGTATCGGCAACGCGAGATCGCCGTTCCAAACCGTTCCAAGCCATTTCATCCGTCCGCGCGCCAGCCGCTTCGCACCGGGCCCGGCGTCGCATCGACCGACCGATTGCCGACCGGCAGATCGCCGCCGCGCCGCCGCGATGCGGTCAAGCGATGCGCGAGCCGCACACAGGGCGCTTCGCAATACCGGTAGCTCAGATACGACAACGCAATCAACGGCACGACCGGAACGATCATGTAGACGCCCAGCGGCCATCCGGTCCATCTGTAGTGTTCGCACAGCCAGTAGAACCCGAACAGCGGGATCGCGTGAAACAGGTAAATCGAGTAGCTGACCTCGCCGAGCTTCGCCATCGCGCGCGCGCGGACTTTCAATACCGTCGCCATCGCCACGAAGATCGCGACGCCGACCACATAAGCCAGCGACGACGGTAGATGATCGACGTTGTGATGGCGCCAGTCGTTGGCCGCGCCGACGAGCGCCACGCCGACGATCATCGCGGTCAGCAGCCCCGCCACGCATCGGTACGTCAGCGCGATGCCGGCGTGTTCGCCCCGCCCCCCTCTCACCCGCAGCGTGTCGCGCGGCCGGTCGTAGGCCTGACGAAAACATGCGCCCCAGAACATGATCGCGAGGTGATACGGCATGGCCTTGTACTGGCCCAGCGTGTCGTCGGGAAAGACGTGCAGCGCGACGGTCGTCACGAACACCGCGCACAGCCCGATGCAGGCGAGCGACAGGTCGCGCATCCGATGCAGCCCGCCCCACCAGAACAGCACGAGGCAAAGCCCGTAGAAATACAGCTCCGTTTCGAGCGTCCAGTAATGCCCCATGACGGGCTCCTGACCGAACGCGGTCGGGATCATCGTCGCATTGGCGATCAGCAGCGTCGCGCTCACCGGTTTGCCGAACAGCGTCCAGAAGACGGCGCAGCCGATCGGAATGGACAACCAGAATGCCGGATACAGCCGCAGGAAACGGCGGATCAGGAAGCGCCGTGTGCCTGGTCCGACCGGCCCGTGCAAACTGACCGGAATCAGCAGGCCGCTGATGCCGAAAAAGACCACCACGCCGATCCGCCCGAAATTGACGGAGCGCTGCAGCGTGTCGAGCCACTGCTGAGCGCCCGCCAGCGCGACGAACCGCTCGGCATAGTGCGTCCAGATGACGAGCAGGACCGCGACGGCGCGCATCGCATCGATATGGTCCAGACGTCCGGAAGGTTCGGAATGCATCGTCATGGTCGCGTAGAGGTTGCCGGCGTCGGCGGAGGACAGACGCGTTACCGTATCACCGCACCGGTGCGGCGACTGTGCGACATGTGACACAGCCCCGCGTCGGTCCGGTCATGCCGGCGACTCCGCGTTGATGATCGTCGCCGCGGTCGCGCGACGCGATTCGAGCCCCTTGACGAATTCGCTGCACAGCCCGACCACCGCGTCGGCGGCATGCGAACCGAACACACTGTGATCGAGATCGTCGAGTACGACGGCGCGCGCACCGGCAAATCGCGACAGCCGCTTTCCGCGCGGGCCGAAATACATCGTCACCAGATCGAGGCTGCTGTCGTATGCGCCGCAGACGAACAACGTGCTCACCTCCTTGCGCTGGAGCGCACGCAGGATCTCGTGCGGATCGACCGGGGTCGTGTCCGCGCACGACCAGCCGGCGATCCGGCGTCGCCATGCGCCGATTCGCACGGCCAGCGTCGTCGTCGAGCGCTTCAGCACGAGCCGGACGAACGGCATGATCTTTCGATCGCCGCTCAGCACCTGCTTCCACTTCTTCAGCTCGAAGAACGACGACCGGTAGCCGGCCATCGAATTGGGACGATGCTCGCGCAGCGCGTCGGTCGAGATGCCGTCGGGCATGTGGAAACGCTGCAGGTTCACCGATATGACGCCCGACAGTGCGCGTCCCGCGAGCGCCGCACGCAACGCGCTGTATGCGCCCGAGCAGATGCCGAACGACACGACCTGCCGATACCCTTGCTCCTTCAACCATTGGGCTGCCGTCGCGACGTCGTCGACGACGGCGCTCGAATAGACTGGCTGGGGCGCATCGAGCGGCGCGCCGTCTTGCGCCGGCGAACTGTCGCCGATCCCGCGTCCGTCGAACCGCAGCGACGCGATGCCGCGGCGCGCGAGCTCGCGGGCGATCCGCACCGACAGCCGGCTGTCGCCGACGTGCGGACTGGCCGACGTGTTCGTGATCAGCACCACCGGCCCCCGGTCGTGCATCTCGTGCGGCGTGCACAGAATGCCGAACAGGCGGCCGGCCGCCCCGAATCGAACCGGCTGCTCGCAGGCTTCCGGCGTGCGCAGCATCAGGTCGGGCTCCCAGTCCGTTTTCTGCGCGGTGCGCGCCGCCGGTCGCTGCGGGCCATCGGTGGCCGCGATCCAGTCGACGACGGCATCGAACACGCGCGTCGGCAAGCGCGAGAACGTCGTTTCCTGCATGAACGCCGCATAACCTTCGAACGGCCTTTGCTCGACTTTGCCGCCCAGCGCTTCGAGCCGTTTGCGCAGCGGTTCGGTGCCGCCGCCGCTCATGTCGACGATCAGCGTTTCCGATGCCGGCGCACCCGTGCGGTCCTTCAACGCGTCGATCGCGTCGAATGCATTGAGCCGCGTACGGAACGCCGCACTGTAGACCTGCCCGAGCACGTTGAGCGGCGCGTCTTGCGGCTGGGCCGCGCGCAGCGGCGCCGGCAACTGGTCGAGCCAGATATTGCGCATGATCGACAGCTCGCGCACGTAGCTGCGCCCGCTCGCCACCGGCGCCAGCAACACCAGCCGATCGACGTCGTCCCGGTCCGCCGCAAGCAGCGCGAATGCCGCGCCCAGCCGCAGGCCGCACAGCGTCACGCGGGTCACGCCGGTTTCCTCGCGCAATCGCGAGATGGCCGCACACACGTCGTCGACGGCCGTTTCGAACTGGTCGTTCGCGCCATCGGCCCCGGCGGAATCGCCGGTGCCGCGGTAATCGAAACGCAGCACCGGCATCCCGCGCGCGGACAGGCGATCCGCCAGATTCCGCATGCCGCCGTGACTCCAGACGGATTCGTGTCCGTACGCGTTGCACAGGACGACACCCCGCGTCCCGCTGCCCGGATGCAGCCATCCGAACCGCCCGTCAAATATGATCGGTCTCATTTTCTATTAGGTATCGGTGAAGAATGGGTACGGCGCCCTGCGGCCCGACCGCTGAACCGGTCGGCCGCAGGACGGCAAATCTCCCGCGGAAGCCTTCCCCTTTCCGGTATCCATGCCGCACATGCAAGGTCCGGAAGCCGGCCGCCCGCGAGCCGTTCGGATCACGCCATCGGGGCCCTCCTCTTCGTTGCGGCGCCCGTCACGACGGGCTGCCTGCCGGCGGCGCGATCAGCTCGCGCCACCGACGATCGAATACGGGCATGCTGAAATGCTGCTCGCAGTACGCGGCGAAGCGCGTGGCCGCCGCCACGACGCGATCCAGATCCGCGGCCGGATCGGCGACGAACCGCTCCAGTCTCGAGTCGCTCATCGCGAGCGCATCGTCGTGGAATCCGAGCCCTTCGAACGCGGCTTCGTTGCCGACCGGCACGCAACCGTACGAAACCGCCTCCAGCACTTTCGACTTGATGCCGCCACGCAGAAAAGCAGGACACAACGCGATCGAGCACTCGGTGTAGACATCCGCCTGTGTCGGCGCGAACCCGGCGAACTCGACATTCGGAACGGGCGCGTACCGGCCGGCCATGCGCCCGTAGATCACCAGCGGCGTGGCCGGCCGGATACGCGCCCACAACGCCACCAGGAATTCGATCGCGAGCCGGTTCTGCAACTGCCGGTCCGAACCGATGAAGACGAACCGGAACGGCGCCGCCGGACGCCGCATCGGCACCAGCGCATGCATCGGCGGCGCGATCACGTGCGTCTTCACGGCTTCGTCGTTCGTGAGGGACCGCCGCAGCGACTGCGCGTCCTCGGTCGAAACGAGCGTGACGGCATGCGACGAGCCGATCGCCGCGCGCTCCTGCCGTTTCAGCGCGAATGCTTCATAGCCGAGGAATGCGTTGCGAACCAGCCTCGCGTTGGCGAGCCTGACGAACGGCCCCGGAATCGACTTCTCCAGATACCCGGCCGACAACGGCAAATCCTGCTCGCGCAGGATGTTCGCACGGCGCGACATGAGATCGTCGAAATCCACGACGATCCGGCAGCCGGGCACGCTGCGCCGCACCAGGATCGCGTAATCGACGAGCCGGATGCCGTCGAAATAGATCACGTCCGGCCTGATCGCCTCGACGGCGCGCAGCAGCGCCGTGCGCTTGCGCGGATGCGAAAACATCGCCACCTGAAGCGCGCACGGCGCACCGCGCAACACGCTCCATCCGACCCGCACCGCCGCGCCGATCTTCGCGCGCCAGCCGCCGTCCTCGAACACCGAGCGGATCTTGAATTCGGTTACGTCCATGTGGTCGCCGATTGCCTTCCGGATGAAGCTCAACGTGCGCTCCCGTCCGTTCGATACGTCCTGCGGAATGTCCCGCGTCATCACCATCAGCACCCGGTTTTTCACGAGTGACCTCCCCTACGATCCGAAACCTTCCCGATTCCATGTCCCGCCAGTCCACGCCGGCGCGGCAAACGACCGCCTGCACGCCGGCTCATGGCCGCTCCCGGGTAAACGCGAGATTCCCGAGCACCACGCACCAGAACACCACGAGCGATACCGCAATGCCGGTCGACGGCGCATACATCACCAGCGTGCGCGGCATGACGAACGGCGCGGCGACGATCGCCGCGACGATCAGCACCTGCTTGATCATGATGAGCCGGTAGCGCCGCACGGCCAGGAGCCACGTGCTCAGCCCCGCATCGACGAACGTGGCGATCGCGCAGCCGGTCGCGTAGATCATGATCGGCACGCCCTGCACGAACGCGGGCCCATAGATCATCAGGAACACCTTGCGGCCGACGAAGTAGCTGCCGACCCACGCGGCACAGCCGACGAGGCCGAGATAGAGACCGAGCTTCAATGCCTTGGCGCGCACGAGCGGCTCGGTCCGCGCCGAAAAAACCATGCTCGGCGCCAGGGCCAGCGCCAGCGTCGTGCCGACCGAATTCCATTGCTCGACCAGCGACGCGGCGGACGCATAGATGCCGAGATCGGCCTTGGACACCAGCACGCCGAGCAGCAGCCGATCCATGCGCAGCACCAGCACGCTGGCCGCAATGGCCGGCCAGATCCGCAGCCCGCGCACGACCAGCGCTTTCGTGACGGCCGCGCTGCCGCGAAACGATTTCGGCGTCTTCAACGCCAGCTCGCGATAACGGCTGAACGGCGCCGCGGCCGCCACGCAAGCCTCGAGCGGCCATGCGAACGCGGCGACGATCACGCCGAGCGACGCGTGTGCCGCGATGTACAGCCATAGCACCCGCACGCAGCTGGCGTACGCCCGCGCCCGCGTGATCACCCACGGCTTCGATTCGGCGTAGGCCATCAGCGAACCGAGCGCGATCGGCTCCACGATCAACGCAAAGGCCGCGATCAACGTGAGCTCGGATACGCTCGACGGCCGCATGACGATCACCACGACCCCCATGAACAGCAGCATGACGGCCAGCGTCAGCGTGAGCCGCAGGCGGAACGCGCGGTAGACGACCATGTGCCGCAGGCGCGGGTGCTTGCCGAGGATCGGCTGGATCACCTGTGCGCCGAAAATCAGCGCGACGCTGCCGATCACGTAGGCCAGCGACAACGCGAACTGCAGCTCGCCGAACAGCCGCGCGCCGTAGATGTTCGCAAACAGGTGATTGCTCGCGATCGCCGCTAACGCACCGATGATCTTTTCGCACACCACGCCCGCGAACGACGAAAACAGAAGCCTGACGAACGCGTTCAAGATGTCCCCGTCCGCATCGCATCGGCGTGCACGCGCCGCGCGTCGACGCAATGCCACCAGATCAGCGCGATCGCCAGATAGAACAGCGTGCGTGCGCCGAACAAGGTCCAGTAATCGCCCTGTTGCATCGCATAGGTCGCGTAGGCGAAGATCTTCGTGGCCAACCACAGCATCACGACCCCGCCGCGCATCGCGACCAGGATCAGCATCGCGCTCGCCACGCCGTAGATCGCGCCCGTCAGCGCAATGAACAGCGCGCCGCCCGCATAGCCGAACCAGTAGACCGGCACCGCCATGTTGCCCATCGTGAACGTCACGTCGTCGAACACGTAGGCCTTGAGGATCTCGGGCGTGCCGTACGACAGCATCAGGTCGCGCAGCCCGCTCACCGGCGCATCGCTGAAGAACGTCGGCTCGGTGAACGAACCCAATGAATCGACGAAGCGCCCGAACGCCGCCATGCCCCCGAACGTCGGCGCGCCGAACAGGTGTGCGTCGCCGTCCACCACGTACCACGCCTGCCCCTGTTCGAGAAACCGCGACACCACCGTCTCCGCGACGTCGAGCCCCTGCCCCCGGTACGCGTAGAACACCGACACGCTGCCGATCACGAGTGCGATGAGCGAGCCGATTCCCAGGTAGCGCATCACCGGCTTGCCGTTCATCGCATGGATCGCGATGAACGGGATCAGGACGGTCAGGCATACGTGCAGCACGGCCATGAACTGTTCGCCGTGCAACGCTTCCAGCACCAGATCGACGACGAGCAGGCACACGGACGTCCAGCGTACGACCCGCGCCGAACTCGTGCAGAAGGTGCCGAGCAGCACCGCGACGAAGGTCTGGTTGTTCAGGAACAGGTTGAACAGCGTGCTGTTCGACGCGTCGTTGCGCAGCGCGTAGCGATTCACGCCGCTCAGCACCGCGAAGCCGCCCGTCAGGCCGGCCAGCACGCCCGTCGCGAGGATCGCGCCGACCAGCCCCAGCCCGAGCGCCACGCTTATCGGCTGAAGCGTCATCCGCGCGCGGATCGGCGGATGGCCGGAGCGTGCGTTCAGGATCCGGTCGAACGCGAACAATGCGCATGCGATGAAAACGACATAGAACGACAGCAGCCGGCTGAACGCGCCGTTCGCGACGCCGAAGATGTCCGTTTCCCGCAGGAATCCGCCGGACTCGATCCCTACGCCGGCAACGAACGCGGTCAGTCCGATCACCAGCGTGTACAGGATCGACACGGCGAACACCGGCCGCGCGACGATCAGCGCGATCACGCCCGCGACCGCGACCAGCAACGTGCAGGTTGCGCTCGGTTCCATCGCGCCGAGCGCCGGCAGCATCGCATTGACGCTCAACGCGAGCACGAACAGCGTCGATACGGCCACGCCCGTGAGCGCCGCGGTTCGGCCGCTGGCCTGAATCGTTCGCATCGCCGCCTCTTTCACGCTTGTGCCCGGCCGGCGCGCGGCCGGCCATGCACGGCGCGCTCCAGCGCATCGTGCAGTTGCGCGCTGACCGCGCCGGACGAAAAACGCCGCGCGTTCGCCCGCCCGGCGCTCACCAGCCCGGCGCGCAGCGACGGGTCGCCGGCGACGCGTTCGATCTGCCGGCCCCATTCGGCGGCATCCATCGCATCGGCGACGGCCACGAACGACTCGCCCATCGTGTAGCGGTACACCGGCAAATCGGACGCGACGACCGGCACGCCGACGAATTGCGCCTCGATCACCGTGCGACCGAAGCCTTCGTGCAACGTCGGCGATACGTACAGATCCGCCGCCTGGAAAAAGTAGCCGAGATCCTCGTCGCCGACGTTCTCGACGAAATGGGCGGCGATGCCAGCCTGCGCGGCAATGCTGCGGCATTCGTCGCGGTTGGCCTGGTTGTGTGCGCTGCCTACCCGCAGCACCATCACGTCCTTGCGCCCGAGCGACGCGAGCGCGCGAAACAGCGTCGCATTGTTCTTGCGCGTCTCGTCCGAGCCGACATTCAGCACCACCAGCGCGTCGCCGATGTCGATGCCGAAGCGCGCGAGCAGCATCGCGCGCGCCCGTTCGCGCACCGCGGCGTCGATCGGCGCATAGCGATCGTCGAACGCATTGGGAACGACCTGTATCCGGTCGGCGCGGATGCGCAGCTCCGCCAGCGCTTCCTGCGCGGTCACGTCCGACGGCGCGAGCACCACGTCCGCGGTCGCGATCAGCGACTGCGTCAATCGCATGTACGCATTCTTCAACTGCTCGACGACGCCGCGCACCTGGCCCGGACGCTGCACATGATGCAGCACGATGCCGACGCGGCCGCCCGCCCACCGGATCAGCGGAATCATGAAGGCCAGGTCTTCCTGGTACAGCATCACGAAGTGTCCGGCGCGCGCCGCCGCGATCGCACGCAGCGGATACAGCACGAACTGCGTCCAGTACCGCAGGAATGAACGCGGCTCGGCCGGAATGTCGACCGGCTCCACGTCGAATCCCGCCAATGCCGGGATGAAATCGATACATTTGAGGCTGTATCGCATGACGCCGTTCCAGCTCACCGGCCGCGGGCCGAGAAACCACACGACCCGCACCGCGGGCGACTCGCGCCGCAGCCCGTCGTTGCCCGCCATCGAATCGCTCATGCGTTGCACCTCCTCGCCCGATTGCATCGACACCTCCCGAGCGGTCAGGCGCGCGCCGCGGCGAAGCCGGCGCCGATCCGGCGTACACCGTGCAACGGCGACGGCTCGAACCCGTTGAACACCAGCCCGTCGATGCGCACACCGATCTTGCGCAGGCTGTCGAGCGCGTCCGCCATGCCGGCCGAGTTCGCCGAACCCTGGCGCGCCACCAACAGCGTCATGTCGGCCACGCGCGACAAGGCCGCGATGTCGGCCACCGGCAGCACGGACGGCGCATCGACGATGACCATGTCGTAGCCGCTGCGCAACCACACGACCAGCTTGTCGAGACGCGCGACGTCGAACAGGTTGCGCGTCGACGCGCGCTGAGTGCCGGCGGACAGCGCATCGAGCTTCCCTGCCACGCGCGTGATCGCCTCGTCGGCCGGCAGCGCGCCCTTCAATACGTCGGACAAGCCCGGCGTCGCGGCGACCGGCAGATAGCGATGCAGCGCCGGCGCGCGCACGTTGGCATCGACGATCACCGTCTTGAGCCCCCTCTCGGCGAACAGGTACGCGAGGTTGGCGGCAATCATCGATTTGCCCTGCGCAGGCGCCGCGGACGACACCAGCACGACCTTCGCGTCGCCGCCATAGGCCGCCAGCCGGTGTCGCAACGTGAGCGCCAGGCTGTCCATCGCATCGGCCAGCGGTTCGTCGGCCGACTCCTGCGTCGCGATGAAGGCCGGCGTGCGATTCGCATCCGCATCGGCCTGACGGCGCGATTTCGGCAGGACGCCGAGCATCGGGATGCCGAGCGCCGCTTCCAGCTCATTCGGATCGCGAATGCGGCCGGCCAGCAGCGCACGGCCCTGCGCCGCGAGAAACCCGAGCATCAGCCCGATCACCGCACCGGCGAGGATCGCGATCAGGCGCTTGGGCCGGATCGGCTTGTCGCTCGCGACCGCCTTGTCGACGATCGATGCGTTGCCGACCGTGCCGGCCTCCGCGATCTGCAACTGCTGCGTATTGTTCAACAATCCGACATAGAGCTGGTTGTTGACCTCGACGTCGCGCGCAAGACGCAAGTACGTCTGCTGCTGCGACGGCAGGCGCGCGGCCTTGTCCTTCAACATCGCAGCCTGCTTGTCGAGTTCCTTCAGCTTGTTGGCCGCCGCAACGACCTGCGGCTGCCCCGGCACGTATTTCGACAGCAGATCCTGATACTCGAGCCGGGTTTCGAGCCGCGACTTGTCGACGAGCGCCAGTTGCTCGACCAGCAGCCGGATATCGCCCTGCGCGTCGATCGACCCCTGCTGGTTGCGAAACGTGTTCAGCGCCTGCTCGGCCTGTTGCAGCCGCGCCTTGACGATCGGCATCTGCGCGTTGAGGATCGTGAGGCTGCGCTCCGCATCGTCGGCACGGCGTCTCGCGTTGAAGTTCAGGTAGGCCGCGGCGATCGCATTGAGCATGCGCGCGGCAAAGACGGGGTCGGGATCCTCGAAACTCAGTTGCATGATGCCCGACTGGCGCTTCGTCTCGATCACGCCGAGTTTCTTCAGGATCGCGTCGAGACGCACGTCGGTGGCGATGCGCCGCACCCTGAATTGCGCACCGGGGCGCGCGACGATCCGTGCGACGTCCACGCGATAGCCGTCGTTCGCACTCGGCACGCCGACCACACCGCTCAGCACCACCTGGCCGCCGCGGTCCGTCAGCTGGAAGCGGTTGCCGTCGAGATAGTCGAACGTCAGCGGCTTGCCGATCTGTGCGGCCGGCACCTCGAACGTCCTGAACTCCAGACGCTCGCCGCCCCAGGCCCACGACGACATCCCGAGCGGTGCGTCGACGAGGCCGTTCGCATCCTTCGGCAGGAACGAACCGATCAGCCCGCCGACGATCGGAAACCGGTTCTCGACCGACACCTCGGCCTGCGCGGCCGTCGCGTTCATCGCTTCGAGAACGACCGAGCGCGAACGGACGATGTCGATTTCGCCGACCACCGCCGAATTCTGGATATCGAGCGCCTTGGAGATCGACGACAGCGACCCCAGTGCGCTGGGCTTGTTCTCCTCGATCTGGATCAACATGTCGGCCGAATACACGGGCGTCGCCGCGATCGCATAGACGATCGCGAGCAGCAGGCAGGCCGCGAACACGGCCGCAAACAGGCGCCCGTTGTCGAGCACGTTCTCCAGCAAATCGATCGGCGACAACCGCGTCGCATGTCCGGCAGCCTGTTTCGGTTCGTTCTGATGCCCGGTCAATGCAGGTCGGTCCATCTTCATGCTGAACTCCAGAATGGAAGATCCGGCTGGCTTCGCCGCCTTACGCGTGTTGTGATTCACGTTCATGTCTTTGAAAATCCGGCTGGAAACCCTTCGGTGCCGGCCGGAGCGCACTGCGTCGGGAGCCTGGATGCCTCGCGCTTGCCCGATCGGCGCAACGGCCGGCAAGCCGTCGTCGAGTCCTCGTTCGTTTCATCTCGGCATGCAGCCGTCGAGGCTGCGACCCGCTATACACCCGCCGCGACGATACCCGTGGGTTGCAGCGCCGCACCGATGTCGGACAGCCGCGCGACGACGTCGGCCGCCGGATCGGCTCGCACCGGGCCGGGCCGGTCGCCCACGAACAGGAAACGGCGCCCGACGCCGGCGCACGCACCGGCCTCGAGATCGGACGGCTTGTCGCCGACCAGAATCGACGCCGACAGGTCGAGGTCGAGCTCGCGCCGCGCGTCGTGCAGCATCCCGGGCTGCGGCTTCCGGCATGCACATGCCTGCCGGTAGCGGCCCATCCCGGCCACCGGGTGATGCGGGCAAAAATAGACACGGTCGATTCTTGCGCCACGCTCGTCGAACCTGCGGCGCATCCAGTCCATGAATGCGGCGAACTGCCACTCCGAAAAATATCCGCGGCCGATCCCGGCCTGGTTCGTCACGACGATCACCTGGTAACCGTTCGCATTGGCCAGCCGCACGAGATCGAAGATGCCGTCCACGAACACGCAGTCCTGCGGCCGGTGGACGTAGCCGTAGTCGATATTGATCACGCCGTCGCGATCCAGGAACAGGGCTTTACGCTTCACTGGTTCCAGTCTCCAGCATCGGCGGAATCGCGGTCTGCGCGCGCCGGTAGTCCGCCGGCACGCCGATGTCGATGAACGACGTGACCTCGGGAAATACGCGGATGTCGAGCGCGTCGGCGCGTTCGGCCAGGAAATCCTGCTCGAACGAGAATTTCGCCGGCAGCGCGAAACCGAGCAGCCTGCTCGCGTCGACGACATACGTGCCCGCATTGATGTAGCCCCGTGCCGGCCGCTTCTCGCGGAATGCCGACAGCCTGCGCGACGTCGCATCGAATTCGAGCGTGCCGTAGCGCGACGCATCGTCGACACACGTGGCCGCCACGACGAGATCGGGGCGCGTCGCACGATGGAACGCCGACAACGCGCGCAGATCCAGGTTCGACCACGTATCGCCGTTCATCACGATCATGTCGCGCGCGCCGTGAGCCTTCAGCGCATGAACGATCGCGCCGCCGGTACCGAGCGGCTCGTCTTCCTCGATCACGGAAATCGCGATGCCGAAGTCGCGCGACGCCACGAACGACTTGATCGGATCACTGCCGTAGCCGAGCGACAGCACGACCTCCGTCACGCCCTGCTGCTGGAGCCCGCGCAGCATCCAGCCCAGAAACGGCTCGCCGTCGATCGACGCGAGCGCCTTCGGCAGTGCGTCGCCCAACACGGGGCGCAGCCGCGTGCCGAGGCCGCCGGCCAGGATCAGGCAGGGCAGCATCGCGTTCATGCAAAGATCCGCTCTTCGACGATGCCGCAAATGATGTGGCCGCATACGAGATGCCCTTCCTGGATCTTCGGGGTCGACGCGGACGGAATCTCGATGCAGATGTCGGCGCGCGTGCGCATCTCGGCCGCGCCGGGTCCGTTGCCCGTGAAGCCGACGCAAACCATGCCGGCCGTCCTGGCCACTTCCAGCGCGCGGAGAATGTTCGGCGAACGCCCCGACGTCGAATACGCCCAGAAGACGTCGCCGGGGCGCCCGGTCGCCTGAATCTGACGCTCGAACAGCTTCTCGTAACCGTAGTCGTTGCCGATCGCGGTCATGACCGAGCTATCCACGGTCAGCGCGAACGCCGCAAGCCCCGGCCGGTCGAAGTTGAAACGGCTGACGAATTCGCCCGCGATATGCTGCGCGTCCGCGGCGCTGCCGCCGTTGCCCGCGAGCAGGATCTTGTTGCCTGTCCGTAGCGCTTCCGTCACGCGTTCGGCCACCTGTTCGATCCGCGCCACTTGCTCACGGTCGGAAACGAGCGCCGTCAGCACCGACAGCGTCTGGCGAATTTCGCTCTCCACGCCGATCGTCATTGATTCTTTCTCCACGACTGCGCACCGATGTCGGTGAACGTACAGTTGAGCACCTGGCCGTTGATCCCGTTGTACGCGTCCAGCGCGCGCATCACCGCCGATCGTTCGACCGGATCGACGAAGAACATCATGAAGCCGCCGCCACCCGCGCCGGACACCTTGCCGGCCTTCGCGCCGGCCCGGACCGCGACGCGGTACAGATCGTCGATCATCGAGTTCGAGATGTTCTTCGCCATCCGCTTCTTCGATTCCCACGCGTCGCGCATCGACGCGGCGAACGCTTCGAAATCGGCGCGCAGCACGGCTTCCTTCATGCGTACCGCTTCATCCTTGACCTCGTGCAACGCGGCCAGCGAATCGACGACGCCTTCCGTCACGTTGCTGCTCTGTTCCTTGATGATGTTGGCCGACTCGCGCGATACGCCGGTGTAATACAACACGAGCGACGCCTCCATCTCGGCCTTGATTTCCTGCTTGATCCGCAGCGGATTGACGATCACGCGATCGCCGTAGAACTCCATGAAGTTCAGTCCGCCGAACGTCGCCGCGTATTGATCCTGCTTGCCGCCGGCGAGCCCGAGATCCTCTCGTTCGATGTCGTGCGCGAGGTGTGCGATGTCGTATTCGCCGAGCGGCAGCGACAGCAGTTCGCAGAACGCCCTGACCAGCGCAACGACGATCGTCGACGACGAGCCGAGCCCGGAGCCGGGCGGCGCTTCGGAGCACGTCGTGATCGTGACGGCCAACGGATGACCGCCGTGGAAATCCCGCACGATCCGGTTGTAGACGCCCACATGCAGCCCGAGCCCCTTCTGCACGTCGAGCACCGGCGATACCGGGCCGATCCAGCGCGTATCCGTATCCGCCGCCACCAGTTCGACCTTCGCGTCGTCGCGCGGCGCGATCGACGCATACGCGAACTTCTCGATCGTGACATTGAGCGCCAGACCGCCGAACCGGTCCGAATAAGGCGGCACGTCGGTTCCGCCGCCGCCCAGACCCAACCGCAAAGGCGCCCTCGAACGGGCAATGAAGCGTGTCATGAAATCTCTCGCAGACAGTGAGTCGGACGCCGGCACGATGCCGTTCGCGCCTCCGCACATTCGGTCGGGAATGCACGACCATGTTCGTTGGCGCCACTATGCGATAGATGTCCGGCGCGCTGCGTGCGATGGCTTACATTAAGCCGCCACCGCTCGATCCAGGCGTTCAACCTGCGTTACGCTCTGTTCGCGAGCGGCACGGCGACGTGCGAACCTGCGTCGGAATCGCCGTCACGTCCCCGCCACGCATGACGACTTCCTGCCGTCATTGGCAATGTTTGACAATCGATGCCGGGAGCCGCCTCGCCGTGAACGACGCGCGGATCGCCGTGCGCCCGAATGCCGCTCGCGAGTGTCGTCACGATGTGCAGAACGAAGCGAAGGCGCGACAGGCACCCTCGATTCGATCCGGATAACGTAACAATCGATTCAACGATGCTGGACACAAAAATGAAAATCGCTCAACCGCTGGACTCCGTGGCGCCGGGCCACCCTCGCACCGTCATGCGCCGCATGTGCATGGCGTTCTCGTTCGCGACCATCGCGACGCTGTCCGCCTGCACGGTGCCGGGGCAGCACATGAATTCGACCGCGTTGCCGGTCACGACCGCCGACAACGGCGACGTCACCAGCGACATGCAGGTGCCGGTCAAGCAGATCGACCTGACGCAGATCGAGCAGATTCGCGCCGCACAGAAACGTGCGCCGGGCGCGACCATTGCGCCGAACCTGTTCGCGAAGGCGGACATGTACCGGATCGGCGCCGGCGACGTGCTGCAGATCACGGTGTGGGATCACCCCGAATTCGCGACGGCCGCCGGCCAGCCGGTGCAGAACACGAAGGCCGCGGACGCCGCGCCCGGCTTCGTCGTCGACGGCAACGGCAACGTGCAGTTTCCGTATATCCCGCGGCCGATCCACGCGGCCGGGAAAACCGTCGCGCAGCTCCAGCACGAGGTCAGGACCGAACTCGCCAAGGTGTTCGTGAAGCCGCAGGTCACGGTTCGCGTCGCGTCGTTCCGCGCCACGCAGGTCTACGTCGACGGCGAAGTGCGTAATCCCGGTGCACAGCCGATCAACGACATTCCGATGACGCTGATCGAAGCCGTCAGCCGCGCGGGCGGCTTTGCGCCGACCGCGGATCAGAGCCGCGTCACGCTCACCCGCAACGGCACGATCTATCCGCTGAACGTCGCGCAGATGATGAAGACGGGAAAAAACCCGGCGGACATCATGCTGAAGCCCGGCGACATGCTGCATGTGAGCGCGCGCGACGACAATCCCGTGTACGTGATGGGCGAAGTGGTCAGGCCGCAAGCCGTCGCGCCGCTGCGCGACGGTTCGCTCACGCTGAGCGAAGCGCTCACGCAGGCCGGTCAGCTCAACCAGCAAACGTCGAATGCCAAGCAGGTGTTCGTGCTGCGCAAGGCCGCCGACAGCGCACCCGTCATCTATCACCTCGACATGCAGTCGCCGGTGTCGATGCTGCTCGCGAACCAGTTCCCGCTCGCGTCGAAGGATGTCGTGTATGTCGACAACACCGGGCTCGTCCGCGCAAGCCGCGTGCTGAACCTGCTGCTGCCGGCGATCAGCGCGGGGTTGACCGGCGCACTCGTCACGAAGTAGCCAGGCCGGCCGCACGCGGGGAGCGGGTTCGCATGACACCTCCCCGCGTTCGATGCGCACGCAACGAATCGGCCGCCATCCCGACGCACTCCTCCGCAAAACCGCTTGCCTCCAAGTACTTCTTACTCGCCCCGCCTCCGCCGTCGGGAACGATGACCGCCTTTCCACCCCGCCGCGCGCCCCTACGAAATAAAGATCGCACGTATCGGTAGAAACACCGATGCTGTAGTCAAACTACATTCATACCATTTGTCGTTGCAGAGAATCGCTACATCCGATTCGACAGTGTCGGGCGGCCTACGCGTCGCCGCCCGCATTGACCGGTCGAGCCCAACCGGCCGTAACGATTCCCCGCCTGGCCTGGCATGCCGACGCGCAACCACCCTGCATCGCCAGCCGAATGCGTCCGGTGCGAATCCACCAGGCGCGCGCAGCTCCAGACATCATCCGAACAACCGGCAATACGATCATGGAGAGCAACATGCGGGACACCCTCTGGCCGGCCGTCGTGCTGGCAGCGACCCTCTGCACCACCGCCTACGCCGGCGACGCCGATTTCAATGCGCAGGGCGACGCCACCGACGCGTTCGCATCGGCCGCCGCGCAACGGCGCGCCGACCTGCTCGTGCGCAAGATGACGCTCGACGAGAAACTTCAATTCATTCATTCGCAATACGAAATGTCGAAGGTGCCGGGCGGCGGCGCCGGCTACATCCAGGGCGTGCCGCGACTCGGCATTCCCGATCTGAACATGGTCGATTCGGCGACCGGCTCCGGCAGCACGTCGCAGGCCAGCACGACGTTCCCGGCGACGATCGCGATCGCGGCGAGCTGGGATCGCCGGCTGTCGTACGACTTCGGCAAGCAGGTCGCGATCCAGTTGCGCGCGCAAGGATTCGGCATGGGCCTCGGCGGCGGCACCAACCTCGCGCGCGAGCCGCGCGGCGGCCGTCTGTTCGAGTATCTCGGCGAGGATCCGTTACTGGCCGGCGACCTGCTCGCCGAACGCACGCTCGCCACGCAGCGACAGAAGGTCATCGCCACGATCAAGCACTACGCGGGCAACGAGCAGGAGCACGGCCGGATGGGCGGCAATACGCAGATCGACGAACGCACGCTGCGCGAGCTGTATCTGTTGCCGTTCGAGATCGCCGCGAAGCGCGGCCGGCCCGGCAGCGTGATGTGCAGCTACAACCGCCTGAACGGCACCTATGCGTGCGAGAACTCTCATCTGCTGAACGACGTGCTGAAGAACGAATGGGGCTTCCAGGGCCAGGTGCAGTCCGACTGGGGCGCGACGCACAGCACCGCCGCCGCGATCAACGCCGGGCTCGACGAGGAAGAGGACGTCGGGCCGAGCGTCTACCTGACGCCCGCGGCCGTCAAGCAGGCGATCGCGAACGGCTCGGTGTCGACCGCACGCCTCGACGACATGGTGCGCCGCAAGCTCGCCGTGATGATCCGCGTCGGCGTGATGGACGATCCAGCCAAAGGCGGCGGCACGATCGATTTCGCGGCCGGCAACCGGTTCGCGCAGGCAGCCGCCGAGCAGTCGATCGTTCTGCTGAAGAACGACGGCAACCAGTTGCCGCTCGTCGCGTCGGCGCTGTCGCGCATCGCCGTGATCGGCGGCCATGCCGATGCGGCCGTGCTGTCCGGCGGCGGTTCGGGCAACACGCGCGATCCCGTATCGGGTTCGTTCGCAGGCTGCGGCGGCCTGACGTTCGGGTCGTCGACCGGCTGCAGCTGGTGGCGCAATCCGTGGCTCAAGGTCGACGTGCCGATCGTTGCCGCAATCCGCGCGTTGGCGCCGGCCGCGCAGGTCACGTATGCGGGCAACAGCGACCAGCAGTCGCCGTTCCGCGCGTACACGCAGCAGGAGATCGACCAGGCCGCGGCGCTCGCGGGCCGCTCTGACGTCGCGATCGTCGTGGTCGCGCAGCCGGCCGGCGAGGATTTCGGCGATCTGCAGAGCCTGAGCCTCGCGAATCCGTCGAACCAGGATGCGCTCGTCGAAGCCGTCGCGCGCGCGAATCCGCATACGATCGTCGTCGTCCAGAGCGGCAACCCGGTGCTGATGCCGTGGAAGGACAACGTGTCGGCCATCGTCGAGGCGTGGTATCCGGGCGAAGCCGGCGGCAAGGCGATCGCGAACGTGCTGTTCGGTGCGGTCAACCCGTCCGGCAAGCTGCCCGTGACTTTCCCGGCGCGCGATCAGGATTCGCCGACGTGGGGGCAAAACGGCACGTTCGAGACCGACCCGGTGTACGCGGAAAAGCTGAACATGGGCTACCGCTGGTATGACGCGCGCAACATCAAGCCGATGTTCGAGTTCGGCTACGGCCTGTCGTATACGCACTTCGCGTATTCGGGTCTGTCGGTGTCGAAGCAATGGGACGGCTCGCTGAGCGTTGCGTTTACCGTGCGCAACGACGGGCGCGTTGCCGGCGCGGAAACGCCGCAGGTCTATCTCGGCGTGCCGTACAAGGACGAGCCGCCGAAGCGGCTGGTCGGCTGGGAAAAGATCCGGCTGAATCCGGGCGAAGCGCGGCGTGTGCATGTGACCGTGTCGCCGCGGATGCAGAGCGTCTGGGATACGTCGCGCAACGGCTGGCGGGTTGTCCCGGGCGGGACCGTGTACGTCGGCGCGTCGTCGCGCGACATCCGCTTGCAGGGCCACTGACCGAGCGACGATGAAGCGACCGGGGGCGCCATGCATCGCAGGCGCGGCGCTCCCGCGTCGACCATCGCTGCGCCGAAGCGCTTACCTGAGCAACAGCGCCAGCAGCGTCGAAAGCGCCGCAATCGCGGCGATCCCCGCCACCACCCCCGCCAGATGCGCGGCAATCACCACGCCGGCCGGCAATCGCGACGCGATGCCGGCCATCACGCGCCGCCCGCTTCCAGCGTGTCGAGCAGCGGCTTCGCCAGATGCAGGACCTGGTACACCGTGCCCGCGCCGCCGTCATCCGGTTCGTGTTCCGTCACGAGCGCACGCGTCAGCCGCCAGCGCAGCGGATCGACACTGACGGCTGCCGCAACCACGCCCTGCCGAGCCGCCGCGTCGCGATTGCGTGCGATCTCCCGCGCCAGTGTCGCGTCGAGATCGGCGTCCGCCGGGATCTCGATCGTTTCCAGACGAGCGAAACGTCCCGTCGACGCACTGCCCTTGCGTGCGTCGAGCGCAACCTGCGTGTCGATCGACGCGCGGCCGAAGCTGTCCGTCACGACCCGAAAGCGGCCGTCCGTCACGAACCGCGCGAACGCCTGTTCGTTGCGCCACAGGTAAAACGACGCATAGCCGTTTTCCGTCGCGCCGTGACGGCCGGCCTCGCGCAGCAGGAAGCCCTTGAACAGCAGGTCCGGCGTGTCGTCCCACAGCCGGCCGCGCTCGCGCACGCGATTGCGGATGATGTCGAGGTCGTAGTCCGCCGGCAGGCGGTGCACGTAGTACGCGGTCAGCATGATCGACTCCTGACGAAAGAAATCCACGGAATTCCGGACGACATGAAGGCAGCGTAGAAGACCTTGAATCATTTGAAAAGACGATGGCAGAATATTTCAATGATTCGATTCTGAAATGAATGAGGGTGCGATGAAAACGCTCGACGTCGAGGCCGTGCAGGCATTCGTGCTGACCGCCGATCTCAAGAGCTTCACGCGGGCCGCGGAAGCGCTGGACACGACGCAGTCCGCGGTGAGCCTGAAGATCAAGCGGCTGGAAGACGGGCTCGGCCGCCGCCTGCTGGAACGCACGCCGCGCCAGGTTCGCCTGTCGGCCGACGGCACAGCGTTCCTGGAACCGGCGCGCGAACTGGTGGCCGCTCACCACGGCGCAATCAGCGCATTCGGCACGAGCCAGCGACGGTTGGTCATCGGCGTCAGCCACCATGTCGTCGGCGCCGATCTCCCGATGCTGCTGCGGCGGATGAGCGAAGCGGAGCCGGCGCTCGTGCTGGAGATCCGCGTCGCCACGTCGCGCGACGTGCTCGAGGCGTTCGATCGCGGCCAGCTCGATGCGGCCGTCGCGCTGCAGCACGACAGCCGGCGGCTCGACGGCGAAACCATCCTGTCGGAGTCGTTCGGCTGGATGGCGGCGGCCGATTTCGAGCACCATCCGCCGCAACCGCTGCGGCTCGCCACGCAGGCCGAACCATGCAGCGTGCGCCGCATGGCGGTCGACGCGCTGGACCAAGCCGGTGTCGCATGGACGGAAGTCTTTGTCGGCGGCGGCGTGGCGACGATCGGCGCGGCGGTGTCCGCGGGGCTTGCCGTCGCGGCGCTCGGGCATCGCGTCGCGCCCGCCGGCACCGTCGACGTAGGTGCGCGGTACGGGCTGCCGCCGCTTCCCACGCGCGATGTGGTGCTCCACTCGAATCTGACCGATGCACGAGCCAGGCAGGCGCTGCGCACGCTGGGCGCGGCGCTACGGTCGTCGGTTGGCGTGCGTTGATGCCGCGCGCGGGTTCGACGAACCGACTTGAACGCCTCACAGGAAAGCGACATGCATGCGCCGGACGAACCGGTGAACGAACGTGGCTCCGCGCTTGCGCCCCTGATCGAGCGGGCGACGGCAGCGAGTCGCCGTTGCGAGATATTGCAGGTCGGTTGGTCCTCTTCGCGCACCCCGGAATACGCATCCGACGCCATCCCGGTCGGCCGTGTATCCGACTGACGAATAACCGCCCATTGCCCCGCATCCCGGTTGACGAGCCAGATCCGCTCGATGCCGTGAAATTCGGTTGCAACGCGCTTGACCGTACTCCGCGACAGGTCGAGCCGTCCCCATCGATCCCCGGTGCGCTTCGTCGATTCGTATCCGGCACGTCGCCTGAACCGTGTTGTGCCGGCATCGAAATGCCTCGACGTGCGCCACGGTAAAATCGCGTCTTCGCCCCGCGCATGGGCCGACGATATCCATCCGCCCCCGGGCCAACGTCAAAAGCATCCACCAGCCATCATCGCCTTGATTTCCCAACGCTTTCCGCGTCGCGACGCATGAGTTACTCGCTCGCCACCGCCTACACCCGCGAACTCGAAATCCGCAAGAGCCGTTTCATCGCGTATGCCGTTCCCGTCGAGGATCGCGATGCCGCGATGCAGGTACTGCAACGCCTGCGCGACGAGCATCCGGCGGCCACCCACGTGTGCTGGGCGCTGCTGGCGGGCGGCCAGTCGGGCATGTCGGACGACGGCGAGCCGTCGGGCACCGCGGGCCGGCCGATCCTCGAAGTGCTGCGCCATCACGACCTCGACGGCGTGCTCGGTGCGGTCGTGCGTTACTACGGCGGCGTGAAGCTCGGCGCGGGCGGGCTGGTGCGGGCGTACACGGACGCGATCGCATCGGCGCTGCTCGATGCCGAGCGCGTCGAGCGCATCCGGCACACGCTGCTCGCGATCGAGATCGGCTACCCGGAGGAGGCGCGCGTGCGTCGCTGGATCGAACAGGCCGGCTACGCGCTGGTGGACAGCGCGTACGGGATGACGGTGAAGCTCGTGATCAAGCTGCCCGAAACCGCCGAAGCCGCGGCAAGAGGCGAACTGTTCGATCTGACGCAGGGGCGCTCGGGGTTTCCGGAGATTTGAGCCGTTGCGGCGACAGGCCCGAGCGCGGCGCAAGCCTGGAGCGCTCGGCGCGCGTCGTTTTCCCCAATGCGTCGGAATCGCGCCGTTTCGACGGCGTCGACGCATATCGACGCGCACCTAGAAGCACGCTGTCGAGGCTGTCCGTCAGACATTCCGAAAGACGGTAAGACCTGGTCGGGCCGAATCGCCCGCCGTCAAGCGGCCACCCCGAAAAAAACGCGCCGCATCGAGCGGCGCGCTTCATCGCATCGCGATCGACCGGCGCGAACCGATCAATAAATCTCCGGCACGATCATGCTGTCGGGCACCGGCCGACGAATGTAATCCTCGTGATGCTCGCGCTGCGGCAGATCGATGGTCGGGCGCGGCACCTCGTGATACGGCACCTGGCCGAGCAGATGGTGAATGCAGTTCAGCCGCGCGCGCTTCTTGTCGACGGCCTGCACGACCCACCACGGCGCCTCGGGAATATGCGTGCGCTGCAGCATCTCTTCCTTCGCGGCCGTATAAGCCTCCCAGCGGCGGCGGCTTTCGAGGTCCATCGGGCTCAGCTTCCACTGCTTCAGCGGATCCGCGATCCGGCTCTGAAAGCGCATCTCCTGCTCGTGATCGGTGATCGAGAACCAGTACTTGACGATCTGGATCCCGCTGCGCACGAGCATCTTCTCGAACTCGGGCACCGACCGGAAAAATTCCTCGTACTCGTCGTCGGTACAGAAATTCATCACGCGCTCGACGCCCGCGCGGTTGTACCAGCTTCGGTCGAACAGCACGATCTCGCCGCCTGCCGGCAGATGCGCGACATAGCGCTGGAAGTACCATTGCGTGCGCTCGCGGTTGTTCGGCGCGGGCAGCGCGGCGACCCGGCACACGCGCGGGTTCAGGCGCTGCGTGATGCGCTTGATCGCCCCGCCCTTGCCGGCCGCGTCACGCCCCTCGAAAATGACGACGAGCCGGTGCCCGGTGCTCACCACCCAGTCCTGCAGCTTCACGAGCTCGCCCTGCAAGCGGAACAACTCGCGGAAATATTCCTTGCGCGCCTGGCGACGCTCTGGCGAGAGCAGCAGGTTCCCGCTGTCGTCGAAGCGGCGGTCGTCGAGCTCCATTTCGAGCTCTTCGTCGTATGCGTCGACGAGATCCTCCTCGAAACGGCGCTGGCGCGCTTCCATCGAGTTCGTATCGGTACGGTCGTCGGTCTCGGTGCGGGTATCGTTGTCGCCCATGGGGCCTCCTTCCATCATTGACGCAGCCAAACTCGGCCATTATCCCAGCGTCGCGCGTCAAATTCATGAAAACAGGCGGCCACGCCCATCGAAAGCGGCATGCGGGCAACCCGCCGCCCGCGCGCGCGACTCCCGCCGGCTCGCCGCGCGTGGGTCGGGCGGCGGCGGCACGACCGTGTCATCCGGCCCCGGCACGCGCCCGCCCTGCGAACGCAACGCCGGTTTCCTGACCGACAGCCCGGTTTTCCGGCCGACGCGCAACACGTGTGCCTCATCCGGTTCGAAGAAGAAATCGTCGCCCCACTGTCGCAGCGACGAGCAACGGAAACAGCCTGCGCGCGCGATCTGGGGAGACGCCGACCGAACATTTGGCGCCGAACACTTCCTGCCGCTCTTTACTGCACTGTTTCCATCCGCGCCGATCGAGCGGCTGGCTGTCGGGCACAACTGCTTCGAGGATGCGCGCGATGCCATTGCCGCGCGGATCGCGGGGCATCATCCGAACGACCGGCTGAAAAAATTCGGCAGCCGGATCGAAACACCGGCTGCCGAACGGCGCGCGCGGCCGCTGTCGCCGACGCGCACGCACGATTCACGTCAACGTCAACGAATGATCCGCGTCACGCCCCGCCCGCGCGGATCGGCCATCGCCTCCGGCGTCTTGCCGTCGATCTTGATGACCTGGATGTCGCCGCTGAAATCCTGTCCCTTCAGCGTATAGCCGCGCGCCTCGATCTGCTTCGCGAGTTCGCCTTCGATCGGGTGGTACGGCTCCCAGAAGATCGTGTTCGGCGGCAGCAGCTGGTGATGGAAACGCATCGCGCCGACGGCTTCCTTCAACGGCATCTTGAAGTCGTAGATGTTGTTGATCACCTGGAAGATCGACGTGAAGATGCGCGAGCCGCCCGGCGTGCCGATCACGAGCGACACCTTGCCGTCCTTCGTCATGATCGTCGGCGACATCGACGACAGCGGGCGCTTCTTCGGTTCGATCGCATTCGCGTCGCTGCCGACCACGCCGAACATGTTCGCGACGCCCGGCTTCGCGGAGAAGTCGTCCATCTCGTCGTTCAGCACGATCCCGGTGCCGTCGGCGATCACGCCCGAGCCGAAGTAGCCGTTGATCGTGTACGTGTTCGACACTGCGTTGCCCCACTTGTCGACCACCGAGAAGTGCGTCGTTTCGGCCTTCTCCGGCATCGTCGTGCCGAGGCCGGGCTGCACGCTCTTCGTGTCCGACGGCTCCTTCGGGTTGACCTCGGCCGCGCGCTTCGCGATGTACGCATCGTCGGTCAGCTGCGCGATCGGCACCTTGTAGAAGTCGGGATCGCCGAGATACTGCGCCCGATCGGCGAACACGCGTTTCTCGATTTCCGCGACGAGGTGGATGTACTGCGGCGAGTTGAGCTTCACGCCCTCGAAGTCCTGCTTCAGGTCGGCCTTCATCTTCAGCAGCTGCACGAGGCCGATGCCGCCGGAGCTCGGCGGCGGCGCGGTGATCACGTCGTAGCCGTTCCACTTCGCCTGCACCGGCTGGCGCCACACCGCGCGGTACTGCGCGAGATCTTCGGTCGTGATCAGCCCGTTGCCGTCGCCGGTCTTCATCGACGCGGCGATCAGCTCGGCCGTCTTGCCCTTGTAGAAACCTTCCGCACCGCCGTCCGCGATGCGCGTCAGCACGTCGGCGAGATCCGGCTGCTTGAAGTTCGCGCCGGCCTTCAGCCCGGAGAAGTACTTGTCGAAGTTGGTCTTGCCGCCGAACTCCTTCGATGCGTCGACGCCGCGCTGCGCGAGCTGCTCGTCGACGACGAAGCCGTCGCGCGCATAGTGGATCGCCGGCGCGAGCACCTGCTTCCATTTCAGCTTGCCGAAGCGCTTCTGCGCTTCCCACATGCCCGCCACGGTGCCCGGCACGCCGACCGCGCGCGGGCCGTACAGGCTCATGCCCTTGACGACGTTGCCGTCCTTGTCGAGGTACATGTCCTTCGTCGCGGCGAGCGGCGCACGCTCGCGGTAGTCGATGAAGTACGGCTTGCCGTCCTTGTAGATCGTCATGAAGCCGCCGCCGCCGATGTTGCCGGCTTCCGGGTACGTGACGGCGAGCGTGAACGCGATCGCGACGGCCGCGTCGATCGCGTTGCCGCCTTCCTTGAAGATCCGCTCCGCCGCATCCGCGCTGTACTTGTCGGCCACCGCCACCGCGGAACTCGTCAGGACCGCGGGCTGCGGCCCTTTCGCATAGGCGGGCGCGTTCGGCAGGAAGCCGATGCCGGCCACCGTCGCCAGCACGGCGGCGGATGATTTGAAGCGATTCAGCGTAGTCATTGCATGTCCCCCATGTGGATCTCCTTCAGGCGCGACGAGCACCTGATCCGTGGATGGCCGCTGGCGCGCCGACGGCCATATGCCGGCTTCGTAGTATAGGGGGACAAAAAGGGTCGAACACACGGCGGCGACGAAAGCGTGCCGGTTGTGTACGCGTGCTCACGTTGCGGCGCCGCGACGCGACGCGCATGGGGATCGTTCGCCATCGCCCGCGGCGCACGCCATCGCGCAATGCACAAAACCGAAAGTTGCGAACCGTGCGACGGCCCTCGCCGCCGATGCAAAAAAATCTGCGAACGACCCGCCCGCGGCACAGGCCGATCTGCGAAGATAGCGCCCCGCTTGCGCGCCGCATCATCGTTTCGTGCACGCGCCGCTTCACGTTTCCCCGTCTCGCTTCCTATGGCATCACACAATGCGCATCATGCGTCCGGCGTCGCGGCCGGCGTCGCCGCCGCCGTCCTCGTCGCGCAAACCGGCGCAACCGGCCCGTGGCACTCGGGCATGCTCGCCGCGTTCGCGGCGGGCGTCGCGGGCGGCACCGCGCCCGACTGGCTCGAAGTCGCATGGTGGAGCCGCAAGCGCCGCCTGTGGATCACGCATCGCACCCTCACGCACTGGGGCATCGGCTGGATCGCGCTGCTCGCGCTCGGATGGCACGGGCTCATCCATCATCCGCATCCGCCATGGGCCGCGCCGCTGTTCGGCTTCGCCTGCGGCGGCGTGATGCATCTGCTCGCCGACTGGCCCAATCCGCTCGGCGTACCGTGGATCTGGCGGCGCCACTCGCTCAACCTGTGGAACAGCGGGCATTGCGACCTGATCGTCGTGGCCGCCGCCTGGGCCGGCACGCTGTGGCTCGCGCAATCGCTGTGGTCGCGTGCGCCGCTGATCGAACACTGGCTCGGCTGGCTGCATCGCGTCTAGTTGCAATTCGACACAAATCGGCACGCGATCGGCATGTCGACGTGCACGCAACTTTCCGTCCATTGAAAGCGCGCTGCAGGCCCCCATCTGACGGTGAATCGTCGGCACGCATGGCCGGCACGCACCGGTGGCGTCTGGCACACTGACGATTCGACTCGCGTGCGATCAATCCGCACGCTCGCACCCCATTTCAACGCTCCGATGGACGTCACAGCTACCCGCCCTGCCGCCCGCGCGCTCGACGTGTTCCACCCGGCCGTCGCCGCGTGGTTCCGGCGCACGTTCGCCGCGCCGACCGGCGCGCAGGCGCTCGCGTGGCCGCACATCAAGGCCGGCCGCTCCACGCTCGTCGCCGCGCCGACCGGCTCCGGCAAGACGCTCACCGCCTTCCTGTGCGCGCTCGACGATCTGGTGCGCGATGCGCTCGCGCACGACGGCACGCTGCCCGACGCGACGCTGGTCGTCTACGTATCGCCGCTGAAGGCGCTGTCGAACGACATCCACGTGAACCTCGACGCGCCGCTCGCCGGCATCGCCGAATCGCTCGCGCAACTCGGCCTGCCGGTCCCGGCGATCCGCACCGCGGTGCGCACCGGCGACACGACGCAGGCCGAGCGCGCGGCGCTGCGCAAGCGCGCGCCGCACATCCTCGTCACGACGCCCGAATCGCTGTACGTGTTGCTGTCGTCCACGTCGGGGCGGCAGATGCTGTCGAGCGTGCGCTCGGTCATCGTCGACGAAATCCATGCGCTGGCGTCGTCCAAGCGCGGCAGCCATCTCGCGCTGTCGCTCGAACGCCTCGACGCGCTGGCCGGGCACGCGCTGCCGCGCATCGGGCTGTCGGCCACGCAAAAGCCGATCGACGCGGTCGCGCGCTTCCTCGTCGGCGGGCCGGCCGACGCGCCGCGCGACTGCGCGATCGTCGACACCGGCCACACCCGCGAGCGCGACCTCGCGCTCGAACTGCCGAACGTGCCGCTCGAACCGGTGATGGCGACCGACGTGTGGGAACAGGTGTACGACCGCATCGCCGGGCTCGCGGCCGCGCATCGCACGACGCTGGTGTTCGTCAACACGCGGCGCACCGCCGAGCGCATGGCGCGCCATCTCGCCGACCGGCTCGGCAAGGACGCGATCGCCGCGCATCACGGCAGTCTGGCTAAGGAGCACCGCTTCGACGCGGAGCAGCGGCTGAAACGCGGCGAATTGAAGCTGCTCGTCGCGACCGCGTCGCTCGAACTCGGCATCGACATCGGCGACGTCGATCTCGTCTGCCAGGTCGGCTCGCCGCGCGGCATCGCGCCGTTCCTGCAGCGCGTCGGCCGCTCGGGGCACCATGTCGGCGGCGTGCCGAAGGGGCGGCTGTTTCCGCTGTCGCGCGACGAGCTGGTCGAATGCGCGGCGCTGCTCGACTGCGTGCAACGCGGCGAACTCGATGCGCTGCGGATTCCCGAAGCGCCGCTCGACGTGCTCGCGCAGCAGATCGTCGCCGAAGTCGCGTGCACGGAATGGCACGAAGACGCGCTGTATGCGAGCTTCACGCGCGCCGCGCCGTACGCGCGGCTGACGCGCGAACGCTTCGACGAAGTAATGAAGATGCTCGCCGAGGGATTCACGAGCCGCCGCGGCGTGCGCGGCGCGTACCTGCACCGCGACGTGGTCGGCGGCACCGTGCGCGGCCGCCGCAACGCGATGATGACCGCGACCACCTCCGGCGGCACGATTCCCGACATGGCCGACTACGCGGTGCTGCTCGAACCGCAGGGCATCCAGGTCGGCACCGTCAACGAGGATTTCGCGATCGAAAGTCTGGCCGGCGACGTGTTCCAGCTCGGCAACCAATCGTACCGGATCATTCGCGTGGAAACGGGCCGCGTGCGCGTCGAGGACGCGCAAGGTCAATCGCCGAGCATTCCGTTCTGGCTCGGCGAGGGGCTCGGACGCAGCGACGAGCTGTCGGCGGCGGTCGGGCGGCTGCGCGCACGGATCGACGGCCTGCTCGCGGAAGGCGACCGGCAGGCGAACGCCGGCGGACGCAAGCGCGCGGTCGGCAACGCGGCGGGCAAGACGGAGACGCACGGTAACGCCCAACCAGCGGCCCTGGCCGGCATCGTCACCGACTCGCGAACCGATGCCGCCGCCACCGCGCTCGCGCCCGCCGAAAGCCGCCTCGCGCCCGCGTTGCGCTGGCTCGTCGACGATCTCCGCCTGTCGCCCGACGCCGCACGCCAGATCGCCGACTACCTCGCGCGCACCCGCTCGGCGCTCGGCGCATTGCCGACGCAGGACACGCTCGTGATGGAGCGTTTCTTCGACGAATCGGGCGGCACGCAGCTCGTGATCCATTCGCCGTTCGGCAGCCGGATCAACCGTGCATGGGGGCTCGCGCTGCGCAAGCGCTTCTGTCGCAACTTCAACTTCGAACTGCAGGCCGCCGCGACCGACGACGCGATCATCCTGTCGCTGTCGCTCGCGCACAGCTTCGCACTCGACGAAGTGTGGCGCTACCTGCGTTCGGCCAGCGCCGAGCACGTGCTGATCCAGGCGCTGCTCGACGCGCCGATGTTCGGCGTGCGCTGGCGCTGGAACGCGACCACCGCGCTTGCGCTGCCGCGTTTCACCGGCGGCCGGCGCACGGCGCCGCAACTGCAGCGGATGAAGAGCGACGATCTGCTCGCGACGGTGTTCCCCGATCAGGCCGCATGTCTCGAGAACATCGTCGGCGAACGCGAGATTCCGCATCATCCGCTCGTCGACCAGACGCTCGACGATTGCCTGCACGACGCGATGGACACCGACGGCTGGCTTGCGCTGCTGCGCCGGATCGAGAGCGGCGCGATCGAACTCGTCGAGCGCGACTTGCCCGCGCCGTCGCCGCTCGCGGCCGAGATCCTGAACGCGAAGCCCTACGCATTCCTCGACGATGCGCCGCTCGAGGAACGCCGCACGCAGGCCGTGCAGTCGCGCCGCTGGAGCGATCCCGAATCGGCCGACGATCTCGGCGCGCTCGACGCCGACGCGATCGCCGCCGTGCGCGACGAAGCGTGGCCGCTCGCGCGCGACGCCGACGAAATGCACGATGCGCTGCTTACGCTCGCATGCGTCGCCGACAGCGAGGCGCACGCGCACGCAGGCTGGCCCGAGCGACTCGCGGAACTCGCGGAACGCCGCCGCGCGACGAAACTCGCGACGCCGGGCGGCGCCGTGCTGTGGGTGCCGGTCGAGCGGCTCGTGTGCGTGCGCGCGCTGCATCCCGACGCCCGCACGACACCGGCGCTCAAGGTACCGGCCGCGTGCGCGCAGCCGTGGGAAGCCGATGCGGCGCTCGTCGATGTGATCCGCGCGCGACTCACCGGCTTCGGGCCGCTCACGCTCGATGCGATCGCCGCGCCGCTCGGCCTGCCGCCCGCGTCGATCGCGACGGCGCTCGTGGCGCTGGAGCGCGAAGGCTACGTGATGCGCGGCCGCTTCACGCCGGGCGTGACGACCGACGAATGGTGCGAACGTCACCTGCTCGCGCGCATTCATCGCTATACGGTGAAGCGGCTGCGTCGCGAGATCGAGCCGGTCGAACGCGCCGATTTCATGCGCTTCCTGTTCCATTGGCAGCACCTGACGCCCGACACGCGCGGCACCGGTCGCGACGCGCTGGCAGCCGTGGTCGAACAGCTCGAAGGCTACGAGGCCGCGGCGAGCGCCTGGGAAGACGCGCTGCTGCCCGCGCGGCTCACCGACTACACGGCGGGCGGCCTCGACGAGCTGTGCCGCTCCGGCAAGCTGGTGTGGACCCGCATCGGCGCGCCGGCGCGCGCGGCCGGCACGCCCGTGAAGACGACGCCGATCGTGCTGTTGCCGCGCCGCCATCTTTCCGCATGGCAGGCGCTGCGCGATCCCGATGCGCAGCCGGCGCTATCCGCACGCGCCACACAGGTGCGCGACGCGCTTGCCGCGCACGGCGCGATGTTCTTCGACGCATTGCTCGACGACCTGCACATGCTGCCCGTCGAACTCGAACAGGCGCTCGGCGAACTCGTGTCGGCCGGCCTCGTGAACGCGGACAGTTACGCGGGCCTGCGCGCGCTGCTGAAGCCGGCCGTCAAGCGCAGCGCGACCTATGCACCGCGTACACGACGCGGCGGCGCGCTGATCGGCGGGATGGACGACGCCGGCCGCTGGGCGCTCGTGCAGCGTCGGGCACCACCGGACGACGGCGCGCCCGCACCGAAACGCGGCCCCGCCACGACCGATCCCGACGCACTCGAACACATCGTGTGGACGCTGCTGCGCCGCTACGGCGTCGTGTTCTGGCGGCTGCTCGAACGCGAAGCCGACTGGCTGCCGAGCTGGCGCGAACTCGTGCGCGTGCTGCAGCGCCTCGAAGCACGCGGCGAGATTCGCGGCGGTCGGTTCGTCGCCGGGCTCGCGGGCGAGCAGTTCGCGCTGCCCGAGGCCATCCCGATCCTGCGCGAACTGCGCCGGCAACCGGGCGATGGGCAGTATGTATGCGTGACGGGCGCCGACCCGCTGAATCTCGCCGGCACGCTGCTGCCCGGCGACAAGGTGCCGGCGCTGGCCGGCAATCGCGTGCTGTTCCGCGATGGCGTGCCCGTCGCATCGCTGGTATCGGGTACGTTCCACTACGCGCCCGAGCTGTCGCCCGCCGCGCGCGAGGACGCGCGCCTGCGGCTCGCGCGTTCCTGCTGACATCGGCTGACACGCACGCGGCACAAGACTACTGATCGCCGGGCCGCGCGGTCGCCATCGTTCCGGTAGCATCGAACGATCGACCGCGCGCTTGCACGCCTCGCCCACACAAGACAAGACTTCCGGAGACTGCCGCTCATGCCTTCGCATGCCGATTCGCCCGCTGCCCATCACGCGGGTTCGCTGACCATTTTCCAGGGCGCCGCGCTCTATATCGGCGCGGTGCTCGGCACCGGCGTGATCGCGCTGCCCGCGCTCGCCGCCGAAGTCGCCGGACCGGCCTCGCTACTCGCATGGGCCGCGCTCGTCGTACTGTCCGGGCCGCTCGCGGCCACCTTCGCCGCACTCGGCGCCCGCTATCCCGATGCCGGCGGCGTGTCGACCTACGCGCGGCGCGCATTCGGCCCGAAGGCAGCGGCGATCGTCGGCTGGTGCTTCTACTTCGCGGTGCCGGCCGGCGCGCCGGCCGCCGCGATGTTCGGCGGCGCATACGTCGCGGCCGTCACGGGCGGCGGACACACGACGGTCGTCGTCACGGCCGCCGCGCTGATCGCGACCGTGTCGGCCGCGAACGCATTCGGCGTCACCGTGTCGGGCCGCATGCAACTGGTGTTGTCGGCGCTGCTCGTCGCGCTGCTGCTTGCCGCGGTGCTTGCGTCCGCGCCGCATGCCCGCGCCGCAAACCTGCATCCGTTCGCCCCGCACGGCTGGCTCGCGGTTGGCCAGGCTGCCGCGCTGCTCGTGTGGAGCTTCGCCGGCTGGGAAGCGATCACGCATCTCGCGGCCGAATTCCGCCGGCCCGCGCACGACATGCCGCGCTCGGCCGGCATCGCGGTCGTGGTCGTCGGGTTCCTGTATCTGTCGGTGGCCGCCGCGAGCGTGACGGTGCTCGGGCCTTCCGCGGGTGCATCGGGCGCGCCGCTCGCCGAACTGATCGCGGGCGGCATCGGCGGCCATGCGCAGGTGCTGGCGGCCGCCGCTGCACTGCTGCTCACGCTCGGCACGATGAACGCATATTTCGCCGGCGCGGCAAAACTCGGCGCGGCGCTCGGGCGCGACGGCGCACTGCCCGCATGGCTCGCGCAAGGCAGCCAGGTCGGCGGCGTGCCGCGCCGCAGCCTCGGCGTGATCGCGGTGCTCGCGGCCATCGCGTTGGCCGCCACGGCGCTGTCGGACGTCGGACCGAAGCCGCTCGTGCTCGTGACGTCGGGGTGTTTCGTGATGGTGTACGGGCTCGGCGCGGCGGCTGCGCTGAAGCTGCTGCCGCGTGGCGGCATCGCATATCGTTGCGCGTGGATTTCGCTGATTGCGGTCGCCGGGCTGTTCGTGACGACCGGATGGTATTTCCTGTGCCCGCTGCTGCTCGCGGGCGGCGCACTGCTTTATCTGCAGGTTACCGGCCCGCGTCAATGATCCGATATGCGCCGCGGGCCGACGCCCACCGGCTCGCCGCACCGATCGCACGAACGATCACGCCGATCCGGCCGTGCGCCGTTCGTTCGCGCCCGTCAGGCCGGCACCAGCTCGAAGCTGAGCCGTTTGCCGAGCGCGGCGGCCGCGCTCGCGAGCGTCGCCAGCGTGAGGCTCGTGTCGGTTTCGTCGAGCAGACGGTTGAGCGCGGCGCGGCTGGTCTTCATCCGCGCGGCCATCGCGGTTTTCGTGATGTGCTGCGCCTTCATTTCCTGCCCGATCTGCCACGCGATCACGCGCTTGATCGCGGTGGCGGTGGCCGCTTCGAGATTGCCGTCCGCTTCGAGGAAGGCGTCGAAATCGCTGCCGATATGCGGATTGTTCGTGGTCGTCATGTCGTACTCCAGGTGCATGGCGTTGCCGGCAGCCCGACCGTCGGAGACGGTGCGTTCCGGCGCAACCGGGGAATTCAGATGGCGTGCGTCAGCGCTTTCAAGCGCGCGACGGTGACGTCGAGATCGTCCGACGGCGTAGCTCGCGACTGCTTGAAGAAGCCGTGCAGCAGCACCATCGTGTCGCCGACGACCGTGAACAGCACGCGCGCGCTTCGCCCCGGCACCGTCACGCGGATCTCCCACAGATCCTTCGCCATCTTCCGGACCAGCGGCATGCCGAGCGGCCAGCCGAGTTGAACGGTCTTGATCTCTTCGCCGATCGCCCTTCGCTCCGCCTGCCCGAGCGCATCGAGCCATTCGCGCACCGGCTCGTGGCCGCGGGCCGTCCGGAAGAACCGCACGCCGAGCGTGACCTGAATCTGCTGTCTCGCCATCGTCTTGTCATCCATCGTATCAAAAACGGTACGATATGCCAAGCACCCCGATGATGGCTACTGACCGGATGGCCACTCAATCCTTCGGCAAGCAGCAGATCGGACCCGGCGCATCCGCCAGGCCGGTGGATCACCGCTTGCCGCGAGCGCGCTTGCGCGCCGCGCGTGGCGCCTGGTGCGGGCGCGCATTGCCGAACCGCGATCGCGCGATGTCGCGCACCGCATCGATCAGCGTCCGCGCGACCGGCGACGGCTGCGCATCGGTACGCAGCACGAGCCCGACCGGCTCGTCGGTGCCC
Organism: Burkholderia sp. ABCPW 11; assembly: GCF_001523445.1. NCBI lineage: Bacteria > Pseudomonadati > Pseudomonadota > Betaproteobacteria > Burkholderiales > Burkholderiaceae > Burkholderia > Burkholderia sp. ABCPW 11. The sequence continues at coordinate 76,907 of NZ_LOVM01000031.1, forward strand.
GCCGACGGCAGCGGCAGGCGCGCCAGCGCGCCGGCCGACAGATCGTATTCGGCTGCATAGAGCGGCACGAACCAGACCGCATCGTTCTCGAGCGCCAGTGCGCGCGCGACCGATACCGACAGCACCTCGATGAACGAATCCAGCGGCGGCGCGCCGCATGCGCCGAGCAGTTGCTCGGCGGACTGGCGGATCAACGTGCCGAACGGCGGCAGCACGACCGGGTAGCGCGCCAGCTCGGCGGCCGGCGCCGCGCTCGCGAGCAGCGGATGCCCGGCACGCACGACCGCGACGAGCGGCTCGTTGTACAACTGCTCGAACGCGAGCCCGATCATCCGCTCCGGCTCCGACAGCCGCCCGATCGCACATTCGATCGCCCCGGATTTCAGACGCTCGAGCAACTCGGCGTTCGCGGCCGTCGCGATCCGCACGACGATGCGCGGCCAGCGCGCGGTCAGCGCCTTCATCAAGGCCGGTGCGAGCGAAGCCGCGACGGTCGGCAGCATGCCGATTTCCAGCGTCGCGGCAGCGGCCCCGCCCTCGCGCGCCAGCAGCCCGACGCCCTGCCGCAGCGCCAATACGCACGCATTCGCGTGCGGCATGAACAGTTGCGCTTCGCGGGTGGGCTGTGCGCCGTGCCGGCCGCGCTCGAACAGCTTCACGCCGAGGATCGCCTCCAGCTCGGCGATCGTCTTCGACACGGCCGGTTGCGTGATCGACAGGCTTTCGGCCGCCTTCTGCACGCCGCCCAGTTGCGCGACCGCGAGAAAACACTGCAGGTGCCGGAATTTGACGCGACCGTCGGCGATACGGTTATTCATAACGAGTGGTTATGCGAATGACGATGAATCGCCATTTTGCATAACTTTCCGGAAAGGCCCAAGCGTTCGGCACGGCGTCATGCATGGCGCCGCAGCGCGTGGAATCCCGTTGGCTCCCAGATCCGTTTCGCGATCAGCAGGGCCGTGCCGTGCTTCTGTCCGAGCGGCGCGGACGATGACTCCGCATGCAGCGCCGCCGCCTTGCTGCTCAGCCGCCGCAACTCTTGTTCGAGCTCCGCGGCGGCCGCGTCCGTCAGCATTCCTTGCAGGAACGTCATCGTCTCGCCCGGGCCGTCGAAGCGGCTGCCGAGAAAGTCGTCGAGCACGTGCGCATGGAAGTAGCGGCGGATCGGCCCGCCCGGCAGCCAGTCGAAATCGCGCGCGACGCGTACGCGAATCCGGTCGCCGGGCAGCAGCGCGATCACGTTCATCCGGTCGAGCATCAGTAGATACTTCACGCACTCGGCCTGCGTGACGCGATAGGCCGACACGATGTCCTGCACGGTCCAGTAATTGATCGCGCACACGGCGACCAGCAGCAGCTTCTCGTCCGACACGAGCAACGCCTCCTGCTGCTCGGTCAGCACGCGCAAGCGCGGCGCGGACGCGGATGCTTCCTGCACGAGCTCGGCGAGCGTATAGCCGAGCAGTTGCGCGATCTCCGCGATGCGCTCCAGCGTGAAGCGGCCGCTCGCGAACAGCCGCTTCACGCTCGTCTCGGAGATGTCGAGCGCACGCGCGACGTCCCGATAAGTCATTCCCTGTGCCTTCAACTGGCGCTTCAGCGTTTCGATGAGTTGGGCGGTCTCGGTCATGTTGGTATCGAAAAATGATGCTCGTGGTCGGATATTAGGCTACTCACACATCCACATCAGCAATTCAGGTTACTTGTCTGCATAATCCGCTCCGTCCTGTCACGCAACGACGGAGCCGAAATGACCGCCCGAATCGACACAGCCGCCTGCAAATCGCACCACGCCGCCCCGCGCGATGCACGCGACACCGATCGCACGATGCCGCTCGCCACCGTGCGCACGCTGGCCGCTGGCGCGCACGTCGGCGATCTCGTGTTCATCCGCGAGCCGGCCGGTGCGCCGGATGCCGCGACCGGCTCGGCGGGCGTCTGGGCCAACCGCTTCGGCATCGTCGTCGATACGTCGGGCGACGAACCGATGATCGCCGAAGCCACGGCGTTCGCGTGGACGAAGCTCACGCCGCTGTCGCGCTTCGTCGCCCGTGCCGACGGCGGACGCATCGCGCTGGCGCGCCGCGTCGCGGCGGCCTCGGTCGACGCGCAGCGCCACATCCATGCGCTGGCCGAACGGCGAATCGATGCGCTGCTCGGCAATCGCTTCAATCTGCGCGCGCGGCGCGGCTTCTGCGCGCAGTACGTGAACGACGTGCTCGGCGCCGGCCACGCGTCGACACCGTCGGCCCTGCTGCGCAGCGGCACGCTGGCGCTCGAATTCGACGGGATCGTGTTCGATCCCCGCCATCCGTGACGACGGGCACGCCTGGGGAGACCGGATAACAACGAGAACGAAAGACAAAAAAGCAGCGACGGGCTGGCTGGAGGGCCGTGCACGGGGTCGTCACCGACGACGCGAAGCCCGATCGCTTTTTCCGCCGGACAGGGTTCCTGTCCGGCGGAATTTTCATGGGCGGGACAAACATAACAAACGGTTATGCAATTCACGAAAAAAGGTCATTTTTCATAACTTTCCGGATTGGCTAAAGTCATGGCGTCCACTTCGCGAAATACCTATCAGGAGACGCCCCGATGGATTCCCCCACGATCCTCACGCCGCGCGACTGGCCGTCGCATCCGGCCTATGTTCACCCCGAGTACCGTTCGTCCGTGAAGCGCGGCCCGACCCGTCCGCTGATCCCGCTGAAGGAGAAGCTGCGCGACCAGTACGCGCCCGTCTACGGCGCGGAAGATCTCGGCGCGCTGGACCACGATCTGACGAAGAACGCCGTGAAGAACGGCGAGCCGCTCGGCGAGCGGATGGTCGTCACCGGCCGCGTGCTCGACGAAGGCGGCAAGCCCGTGCGCAACACGCTCGTCGAAGTGTGGCAGGCCAACGCGGCCGGCCGCTACGTGCACAAGGTCGACCAGCACGACGCGCCGCTCGATCCGAACTTCCTCGGCGCGGGCCGCTGCCTGACCGACGACGAAGGCCGCTACCGCTTCCTGACGATCAAGCCCGGCGCGTATCCGTGGGGCAACCACCCGAACGCGTGGCGCCCGAATCACATCCACTTCTCGCTGTTCGGCGAATACTTCGGCTCTCGCCTGGTCACGCAAATGTACTTCCCCGGCGATCCGCTGCTCGCGTACGACCCGATCTTCCAGGGCACGCCCGAAGCCGCGCGCGAGCGCCTGATCTCGCGCTTCTCGATGGACATCACCGAAGAAGGCTATGCGCTCGGCTACGAATTCGACATCGTGCTGCGCGGCCGCGACGCCACCCCGATGGAGCGCTGAACCATGACGACGCTGAAGCAAACCCCTTCGCAGACGGTCGGCCCGTACTTCGCGTACGGCCTGTGCCCGCAGCAATACGACTACGACCTGAAAAGCCTGTTCACGCCGACGATCGCCGCCGCGCACACCGAAGGCGAGCATGTGCTGCTGGTCGGGCAGGTGTTCGATGGCGACGGCAACGTCGTTGGCGACGCGGTGCTTGAATTCACGCAGGTGGACGGCGCGGGCCGCTATCCCGCGTCGCGCGACGACATCGCGAAATCCGGCTTCACGGGCTTCGCGCGGGTCGGCACGGGCACCGACCCGCAGCAGCGCTTCGTCGTCGAGACGGTGAAGCCGGGCCGCGTCGCAGCCGACGAGGCGCCGCACATCAACGTGACCGTGATGATGCGCGGCATCCTCACCCACGCGTTCACGCGCGTGTACTTCGACGACGAAGCCGCGGCGAACGCGGTCGACCCCGTGCTGAACGCGGTGCCGGCCGAGCGACGCGCGACGCTCGTCGCGAAACGCGACGCGCAACCGGGCCGCCCGGTCGTCTACCGCTTCGACATCCGCATGCAGGGGCCGGAAGAAACCGTGTTCTTCGACGTTTGACGCATGCGCCGGCGCTCGCCGGCTTCGTATGCAACCGCACCGTCGTGTGGCGCGATACCGGCAGGCATCGCGCCACACGGCGTTTTGAGGCCCGCGTCGCCATCATTCGATGGTGCGCCGCATCGTGCCCGGTAACGGCTGCGGATCCCTGCCATCATCGACTTCCCATCCCGATATCGAACGCGCCATTGAAACGCATGCTGCGAGAGCACATCAATCGTCGGGTCGCCCCGATATCGTTTGCGCGTTATGCGGCGTATTCTTCGTTATCTGCAACGAGTCGGCAGAATTGAATCGTATGAAGCAACAATGACAAGCGTCATGCGCGACGCTGCCCGACAGGCGGTCCGCGCATTTGTCAGACAGAGTGCCTTTAAGCGCGTCTGGCCGAAGTTGGCGGGCGCGTATTTTTTTGGGCGTCGCGGCCCGTGCACCGGCGCGACCCGCGCGCACCCGCCGGCGCCTAGCGACGAATCTCCAGATACCGGCTCGGCGTGTCGCCCAGAATGCGGCGAAATGCCGACGTGAATGCGCTCGCACTCGCGTAACCGAGATCGAGCGCGACGCGCGTCACCGGTTGCCCGTCGGTCAGGCGCGAAATCGCCGCGAGCATGCATACCTGCTGGCGCCAGGCGGCAAAACTCACGCCCGTCTGCGCACGAAACTGTCGCGTGAAGGTGCGCCGACTCACGCCCGCGTCGGCCGCGACCCGATCGAGATCGGCCGCGATCGACGGCGCCGCGAACAGGTGCCGGCATACTTTCGCCAGTCGTGCATCAGCCGGCAACGGCGCATGCAGCGACAGGCGCGGCATCGTCGCGATTTCGGCGATCAGCAGATCCATCAGCTTGCCCGCGCGGCCGTCGACGTCGTACATGGCCGGCAAGTCGATCGCATCGTCGATCAGTTGCCGCAGCAGCGGCGACACGCCATACACGCCGCACTGGGTGGGCAGCCCGGCCGCCTGCGCGGCGTCGGCGGACACGAACGCGGTGAGCATCGTGACCGGCCCGGTCATCGTCAATTCGTGCCGCACGCCGGCCGGCACCCAGCATGCGCGCTGCGGCGGCACCAGCCAGCGGCCGTGCGGCGTGGACACACTGATCGTGCCGCGCGACGCGAATGCGAATTGCCCGCGCACGTGCGCATGATCCGGAAACGTCGTGCCCGCCGCAAATTCGTTGGCGAGCACGACCACGCTCCGGGGAATGTGTTCGTAGGGATCTAGCAGCGTATTTCTCACGGCCCGAATTCCATCATCAATGACCCGCTATCGAAGGCGGTCCGCTCCGCCGCGATCGGCCGGCCGGCCATGCGCCGACGGCGTCGCGCGGCACGCGTCACCGCAACATGAACGACATCGCCGACAGGCTGTTCAGCGTGCGCACCGCGTGCTCGACCGACGGCCCGTCGAAACGCAGCGTCACCGCATCGACACGCTCGAGCGACGGCAGCACGCAGAACAGGTCGGCCAGCGCGGCCGTCTGCACGCGCAGCGTGCAAGCGGCCGGCGCGGGCCGATGAGCGCCCGCGCGCCGGCCGGACGACAGCGCTTGCGCGACCGTCTCCCGTGCGGCGGCCGCGATGCGCGCGCACGACGCGGACGGCGTGAGCGTCTCGCCGCTCGATGCGCCGCCGGCCGTCTTGAGCGTCTCGAAACGCGCGTCCGGAAACAGCGGTTGCGTTTCCTCGGCGAATACGTCGTCGCCCGTCGCGAGCGCGACGTGCGCGCCGTATTCGCGCGCCAGCGCGCCGTACAGCCCGGCTTCGCCGAGCTCGACGCCGTTCAGCCACACCTGCGTGAACGCGAAGCTGTTGATCGTGTGCGCGAGCACGCCATGCGTCTGCGATTTCGCGTGATAGCCGATCATGAATACGAGATCGGGCTGCTGTTCGAGGCCGGCCATCATCCCGAGCGTACGCGGCTTGCCGAGCACGACGCGCGCCCGCGCATCGAGCCCGTCGGGCAGCAGGTTGCGATAGCCGCCGTGCGAATCGTTGACCCAGACGGCCTGCGCGCCGCCGGCAAACGCGCCTTCGATCGCCGCGTTCGCCTCGGCGGTCATCCAGCGGCGCGCCCGCTCGTATTCCGGATTGCCGGCGCGCGTCTGCTCGACGGCGAATACGCCCGCGACACCCTCGATATCGGTCGAGATCAGGATCTTCATGGCAGGGTCGAACGTCCTTCGTCGTTTTCGTTGAACAACCGGTCGAGATCGGGCACCGCGTCGCGCAGCGATTGCCGCACGTGACCGTCGCGCCCGGCGACCGTCACCGCCTGCAGCAACGCGTCGGCGATCGCATGCTCGACGCTTTCGGCCGCGGCCATGAACAGCGGATCGAGCGCCGCATCGGCCACGAGGGCCGGCAGCGCGATCGTCGATGCGTCGTGCGCGATCGTATAGGCAGTCGAGAAGGCGAGCGCGATATCGCCGCTGCCATGCCCGTAGACGGAGCCCGTGCGTGCCAGCCCCGCCGCCGCTCGGCGCGCGAGCCGCGACAACTGCCGCGCGTCGAGCGGCGCATCGGTGGCCAGCAACAGGATGATCGAGCCCTGCTCGGGCGGCGCCGTGTGGGCAGCTTCGGCCGCGCGCCGTTGCGCGACGATGCGCCCGAGCGGCACGCCGCCGAGCGTCAGCATCGGCAGCCGGCCGAAATTCGCGAGCACGAGCGCGCCGACCGTATAGGGCCGGCCGGCCGCGACGGCCACGCGCGACGCGGAGCCGATCCCGCCTTTCAGGTCGAAGCACGACATCCCGCGTCCGGCGCCCACCGCGCCGCGTGCGACGTCGCGCGATGCCGCGCGGCACGCGTCGTCGTAATGCGCGGCCGTGACCGCGCATGCCTGGATATCGTTCAGGTAACCGTCGTTGCACTCGAACACGAGCGGATTGACGGTCGGCCAGTCGCGGCCGACCTGTGGATTCGCCGCGATCGCCGCACGGATCTGCGCGTGGGCAACCGCGCCGACGCCGAACGTATTGGTCAGCGCGATCGGCGTATCGAGCGTGCCGAGCTCGTCGACCTGCACGAGCCCGACGCTCTTGCCGAAACCGTTGATCACGGCCGCCCCGGCCGGCACCTTGCTGCGGTACACGTCGCCCGGATGCGGCTTCACGACGGTCACGCCCGTCTGCACGTTGCCGGCATCGAGCGTGCAATGGCCGACCGTCACGCCCGGCACGTCGGCGATCGTGCCGCGCGGCCCGGGCGGCAGCATCGCCGTCCACATCGGTGCGGCGCGCATCAACGGCGCTCCAGCTTCGGGTCGAGCGCGTCGCGCAGCCCGTCGCCGAGCAGGTTGAACGCGAGCACGGTCAGGAAGATCGCGAGGCTCGGGAACACCGCGATGTGCGGCGCCGTCACCATGTCCGCGCGCGCCTCGTTGAGCATCGCGCCCCACTCCGGCGTCGGCGGCTGCGCGCCGAGCCCGAGGAACGACAAGCTCGCGGCGGTAATGATCGACGTGCCGATGCGCATCGTGAAGTAAACGACGACGGACGACACGGTGCCCGGCAGGATGTGCCGCATGATGATCGTCCAGTCGGACGCGCCGATGCTGCGCGCGGCCTCGACGTAGGTCATGTGCTTGAGCATCAGCGTGTTGCCGCGCACGAGCCGCGCGAACGCCGGGATGCTGAAGATCGCGACCGCGCAGATCACGTTGACCATCCCGTTGCCGAGGATCGCGACCACGCCGATCGCGAGCAGGATGCCCGGGAACGCGAACAGCACGTCGGCGATGCGCATCGTGATGCGGTCCCACCAGCCTTCGTAATAGCCGGCGAGCAGCCCGAACAACGTGCCGATCGCCGCGCCGAGCGCGACCGAGAAGAAGCCGGCCGCGAGCGAAATGCGCGTGCCCGCGACGATCCGGCTGAAGATGTCGCGGCCGAGCGAATCGACGCCGAACCAGTGCGCGGCCGACGGCCCCGCGTTCAGCGCGTCGTAGTCGAAATAGTTCTCCGGATCGAACGGCACGATGTGCGGGCCGACGAAGGCGAGCACCACGAGCGCCAGCACGAAGCCGCCGGCGACGAGCGCGACGGTCTGCTTGCGGAACTTGCGCCAGAATTCGCGCCACGGCGTGCGGATCGCGGTCGGTGCGGCCGGCGCCGCGGGCTGGGCAGTCGCGTTCATTCGCGCCTCACTTGAACCGGATGGTCGGGTTGATGACCGCGTACAGCACGTCGACGGTCAGGTTGATCAGGATGAATTCCAGCGAGAACAGCAGCACGATCGCCTGGATCACCGGGTAGTCGCGCATCGTCACCGCGTCGACGAGCAGGCGCCCGAGCCCCGGCCAGTTGAACACGACCTCGACGACGATCGAGCCGCCGAGCAGGAAACCGAACTGCAGCCCCATCATCGTGACGACCGGGATCATCGCGTTGCGCAGGCAGTGCTTGAGCACGATCATCGGCTCGTGCACGCCCTTCGCACGCGCGGTGCGCACGAAGTCCTCGTTCAGCACCTCGACGAACGACGCGCGCGTGAAGCGCGCCATCACGGCCGCGACCGCGGCGCCGAGCGTCAGCGACGGCAGCACGTAGCTCTTCCACGAGCCGTCCGGCACGACCGGCAGCCAGCCGAGCTTCACCGAGAAGACTTCCATCAGCAGCATGCCGAGCGCGAACGCGGGAAACGAGATGCCCGACACCGCGAGCGTCATCCCGATACGGTCGGGCCAGCGATTGCGCCAGACCGCCGACGCAATTCCGATCGCCATCCCGAACAGCGTCGACCACACCATGCTGACGAGCGTCAGCATCAGCGTCGGCATGAAGCGTTCGCCGATCTCGGTCGAGACCGGCCGCTTGCTGCGCGTCGACACGCCGAAATCGCCGTGCGCGATCTTCACGAAGAAGTTCGCGAACTGCGTGGGCAGCGGCCGGTCGAGCCCGAGGTCGGCGCGCACGAGCGCGATCGTCGCGTCGTCGGCTTCGGGGCCGGCCGCGAGTCGTGCGGGGTCGCCCGGCAGCAGGTGCACGAACAGGAACACCAGCACCGCGACGATCGCGAGCGTGGGCAGCAGGCCGAACAGGCGTTTGACGAGGAAATTCAGCATGGGACACCGATCGAATCAGCGCACCGGCGGCTCGCGCCGCCGGCACTGCGTGGCGGACGAACCGCCGTCATTTCAGCGAGATCTCGTCGAAGTTGAACGAGCCGTCCGGCATCACGTACGCGCCCTGCAGCCGCTTGCTGCGTGCATACACGATCTTCTCCTGCACGAGGAAGATCCACGGCGCATCGGCCCAGATCTGCTTCTGCGCATCGGCGTAGAACTCGGCCTTCTTCGCGCGATCGGTCGTCTCGAGCGCCTTCGTCAGATCGCCGTCGACCGCGTCGTTCTTGTAGTACGCGGTATTGACGAGCTTCGGCGGCGCGGACGCGCCGGCCAGCAGCGGCGTGATCGCCCAGTTCGCTTCGCCCGTCGACGACGACCAGCCGATGTAGTACATCCGCACCGGCGCCTTCGCCGGATCCGGCGCGCTCTCGACCTTCGCGACGCGCTCGCCGGCTTCCAGCGCCTGCACCTGCACCTTCACGCCGACCTGCGCGAGCTGCTGCTGCACGAACTGGATCGCCTTCTGCGACGTCGAGTTGTTATACGCGGACCACAGCGTCGTCTCGAAGCCGTTCGGATAGCCGGCTTCCTTCAGCAGCGCACGCGCCTTCGCCGGGTCGTACGGCCACGGGCCCAGCTTCGTCGCGTAATCGACGCCCTGCGGCACCACGCCGGTCGACGGCGTCGCGAAACCGGAGAACGCAACCTTCGCGAGCGCTTCCTTGTTCACCGCGTAGTTCAGCGCCTGGCGCACCTTCGGGTTGTCGAACGGCTTCTGCAGCATGTTCAGCGACACGTAGCGCTGCACGATCGACGGCCGCTCGACGACGTCGACCTTCGGGTTGCCTTTCAGCTCGGTCGCCTGCTCGAACGGAATGCGGAACGCGAAATCGGCTTCACCCGTCTTCATCAGCGCCGCGCGCGTGTTGTTGTCGACCACCGGCTTCCAGTCGATCGCGTCGATCTTCGGATAGCCCTTCTTCCAGTAGCCCGCGAACTTCTTCACCTTCAGGTCGTCGGTCTGTTTCCACTCGACGAACTCGAACGGTCCGGTGCCGACCGGATGCAGCGCGATGTCGCGGCCCCACTTCTTCAGCGCGGCCGGCGAGATCATCACGGCCGACGGGTGCGCGAGCGTGTTGATGAACGCCGAGAACGGCTCGCGCAGCGTGACCTTCACCGTGGTCGGATCGACGACCTCGGTCTTCTCGATCACGCGGAACATGTTGTAGCGCTTCAGGTGGTTCGCGGGATCGGTCACGCGGTCGAAGTTCGCCTTCACGGCCGCCGCGTTGAAATCGGTGCCGTCATGGAACTTCACGCCCGAGCGCAGCTTGATCGTGTACGTCTTCGCATCGGGGCTGGCTTCATAGCCCGTCGCGAGCACGTCGACGAGCTTCATGTCCTTGTCGAAGCCGAACAGGCCCTGGTAGAACGACTTGACGACGGCCTGCGACACCGTGTCGTTCGCGTCGTACGGGTCCATCGTCGTGAAGGTCGAATCCACCGCCATCACCGCGGTCTGCTGCGCGTACGCGGGCAGCGCGGCCGACAGCGCAAACGCGCCGGCAAGCGCGACGAAGCATGCGCGCGGACGAAACATCGGAAACGGATGCTGCTGGGTCATTTTGCTGGGCTCCTATCGGTGAATCGGTGACGCCTCACGGGCGTTTCGGTTTCGACTGCCTGCGGGTGCGTGCGCCGTCGTCGCCGCGCACGACTCCACCACTCAATACGCGCCGCCGACGCGATGCGTCGCGACGTAATGATCGGGGCCGACCGCGACGAGCGGCGCGACGAGCGGCTCGTCGCCGACCGCGCGGATCGGGCTCGGAATCTCGTCCGCCGCGAGCTGGCGCGGCGCATGCCGGCGCGCGGGATCGGCCACCGGCACCGCGCTCATCAGCTTCTTCGTGTACGGATGCTGCGGTGCCTCGAACACCGCGCGGCGCGGGCCGATCTCGACGATCTGGCCGAGATACATCACCGCGACGCGATGGCTGACGCGCTCGACCACCGCCATGTCGTGCGAGATGAACAGGTACGCGACGCCAAGCTCGCGCTGCAGGTCGAGCATCAGGTTGACGATCTGCGCCTGCACCGACACGTCGAGCGCCGACACCGACTCGTCGGCGATCACGACCTTCGGGTTCAGCGCGAGCGCACGTGCGATCGCGATCCGCTGACGCTGGCCGCCCGAGAATTCGTGCGGATAGCGGCGGGCGGCTTCCGGCGGCAGGCCGACCTTGTCGAGCAGCCAGTCGACCCGCGCCTGCGCTTCGCTGCCGCTCGCGACGCCGTGCACCAGCAGCGGCTCCATGATCGAGAAGCCGACGGTCAGGCGCGGGTTCAGCGACGCGAACGGGTCCTGGAAGATGAACTGGATGTTGCGGCGCAACGCCTGCAGGTCCGGGCCCTTCAGCGCGCTGATGTCGCGGCCGTCGAATTCGATCGAGCCGCTTTGCGATTCGACGAGGCGCAACAATGAACGGCCGGTGGTCGACTTGCCGCAGCCCGATTCGCCGACGAGCGCGAGCGTCTCGCCCGCGCGCAGCTCGAAGCTCACGCGCTCGACCGCATGCACGTATTGCGACACGCGGCCGAACACGCCGCTCTTCACCGGAAAGCGCGTGACGAGATCGCGCACGCGCAGGATCGGCGGCGCGGCGCGATCGACGGGCGGCTGCGCGTCGTTCGCGGCGGACGCCGTGGCCGGCGCCGGCGCGCTCGCGCCGTCCACCTTGAGCAGCGGGAATTTCTCGGGTGCGTCGGTACCCTGCATCGAGCCGAGCCGCGGCACGGCCGCGAGCAGCGCCCGCGTGTAGCGATGCGCGGGCGTCGCGAAGATGCGGTCCGACTCGCCCTCCTCGACCTTCTCGCCGCGGTACATCACGAGCACGCGGTCGGCGACCTCGGCCACCACGCCCATGTCGTGCGTGATGAAGATCACGCCCATGTTCATTTCGTCCTGCAGCCCGCGGATCAGTTGCAGGATCTGCGCCTGGATCGTCACGTCGAGCGCGGTCGTCGGCTCGTCGGCGATCAGCAGCGCGGGCCGGCACGACAGCGCCATCGCGATCATCACACGCTGCCGCATCCCGCCCGACAACTGGTGCGGATGGCGGGCGAACACGCGGCGTGCTTCGGGAATGCGCACCAGATCGAGCAACCGCAGCGCTTCCGCGCGTGCTTCGGCGGCGCTCTTCGACTGGTGCAGCGCGATCGCCTCGCTGATCTGGTCGCCGACCGTAAACACCGGGTTCAGCGACGTCATCGGCTCCTGGAAGATCATCGCGATGTCCGCGCCGCGGATGCCGCGCATCGTCGCGGCACTCGCCTGCGCGAGATCGACCAGCGCGCCGCCACGGCGCCGGAACGCGATGCGGCCGCTCGTGATTTCGCCGCCGCCGTGCTCGACGAGTCGCATCAGCGCGAGCGAGGTGACCGACTTGCCCGAGCCCGATTCGCCGACGATCGCGAGCGTCTCGCCGCGATCGACGTGAAACGACACGTTGCGCACCGCGTCGAACGTCGCGCCTTCGCGACGGAACGTGACCGACAGGTCATCGACGGCCACCACGCGCTGCTCGGGCAGCGCCGGGACCGACGGGTTACGGCTCGATGTCATGCGTCTCTCCTCGTGCGATCCGGGATCAGGCCGCGTCGTCGCGGTAGATGCCGACGACCGGCGCTTCACCGACGCGTGCGTAGCCGCGGTACATCCCTTCGGTGTTGAACGGCATCGCGACGTTGCCCCGTGCGTCGACCGCGATGATCCCGCCGCGGCCCGCGAGGCGCGGCAGCTTGTTCATCACGACGTCGTGCGCGGCATCGGCGAGCGACGCGCCGCGATACGCGATCTGCGCGGCGACGTCGTAGGCCGTCGCGAGCCGCATGAACATCTCGCCGGTGCCCGTCGACGATACCGCGCAGGTCGCGTCGTCCGCGTAGCAGCCGGCGCCGATGATCGGCGAATCGCCGACGCGCCCCGGCTGCTTGTTCGTGATGCCGCCCGTCGACGTCGCCGCCGCGATGTGGCCGTTCAGGTCGCACGCGACCGCGCCGACCGTGCCGTGCTTGCGGTCCGGATCGAGCGGCTCGGCCGGCTGCGGCTGTGGCTGGGGCTGCGACTGGCCGAACACGAACGTCGCCGCATCGTGGTCGAGCATCGCGCCGGCCGCCGCGCGCGCCTTCACCCACTGCGCATGCCGCGACTCGGTGTCGAAGTAGCCGGACTCGGCGAGTTCGAGCCCCTGCGCGGCCGCGAACGCATCGGCGCCCGCGCCGGCGAACAGCACGTGCTCGCTCGCCTCCATCACGCGCCGCGCGGCGAGCACCGGATTGCGCACGCGGGTCGCGCAGCAGATCGCGCCGGCGCCGAGCGTCGCGCCGTCCATGACCGCCGCGTCGAGTTCGTGCTTGCCTTCCGCCGTATAGACGGCGCCGCGCCCGGCGTTGAACAGCGGACAATCCTCGAGCATCCGCACCGCGACGGTGACGGCGTCGAGCGCGCTGCCGCCCTCGGCCAGCACCTGTTGCGCGGCCTGCAGGATCGCGGTGAGTTCGTCGCGGTATCGACGTTCGGTGTCGGTATCCATCGCTTCGCGCAGGATCGTGCCTGCGCCGCCGTGAATCGCGACGATCGCGGGTGAAGTCATGATTTTTTCGGACGGGGGAAAGAAGGGTTGGCGGCCGGCAACGCCGCTTGCGGCTGCACGAGCCACGGCAGCAGGAATTCGGTCATCTCGGCGGCGGATTTCGCGGACCGGTGCGTGCGCAGCGCGACCGCGTCGATCAGCGCCTCGATCATCGTCAGCACGGCGGCTTCCGACGTGGCCGCGAAACGCCGCTCGGCCTTGACGTACAGGTTCAGCGACGCGAACGACGCGAGCGGCGATTGCGGGCCGTCGGAGATGCCGAGCACGCGCGCGCCGCGCGCCGCCGCACGACGGGCCAGCTCGATCGTGTCCTTCACGTAGCGCGGAAACGCGAGCGCGATCACGAGATCGCGCGAATCGGCCGTGTACAGGCGTCGCGCCGCATGCGACGGCCCGCCGAGCAGCGCGAGCGATTGCACGCTGTCATGGCAGACGGACAGTCCGTGCTCCATCAATCCGGCCAGAAACGCGCTCGACCCGGCGCCGAGAATCAGCACGCGCCGCGCGCCGACGATCGCCTCGACCGCCGCCTCGACATCGGCTGCGTCCAGTTGCGCGCGCGTGTTCTCGATGTTGGCGGCAGCCTGGTCGAACACCGCGTCGATCCAGACCGCGCCGCGCACGCCGGACTCCTGCTCCTGCGCGGAACGCAGCCGTTCGACCGGCCCGAGCGTGGCCTCGAAGCCGCGCACGAGCGCCGCGCGCATCGCCGGATAGCCGTCGAATCCGAGCGCCTTCGCGAAACGGTTCGCGGTCGCGATCGACGCATTCACCGCCTGCGCGAGCTCGTCGATCCGCATCGTCGCGGCGCGAAACGGGTTCGCGAGCACGAATTCGCCCATGCGCCGGTGAATCGGCGTCATCGACGGCATCGCCGACGCGATCCGCTCGGCGATCGCGGGTTCGTCGTGACTGACATCGGGCGGAACGAGAGGCGTCATGCGAAGGGTTGTTGCAAGGTTCGATGAAAATCAATTTACACAATCCGTCTCCCGAAAAGAAATAAATTTTCATCAGGGTTGTCACGCTCCCTGCGGCGTACGTCGACCGTCCGGACGATCGTCCGGGCCGCCGCACGGGCCTTCGACGGGCAACCGCCTGCGCTGCCGCTCGCCCGGTCGCCACCGTTCATCGGGAAAACCCCGAGTACGTTCGTTCGAATGCAGATTCACGTTGACCTGATTCGCAATCGAACATAGGATGTTCGAAAATGATCAGTCGTCAGATAACATTGCGGCTTAAAGACGACGGAATGTTCGCTCGAACACCGTGATTTCGATATAAACCGGTAAAACCGGCGCACATCAAGATCGGACATCGTACGAACAAAACGAAACAAGCCATCCGGACGGATGGCCCTCATGGACCAGGTGGGCGCCGCGCGCCCGCCCTCCCTGACAGGAGACAGCAGTGAAGACAGTCAAGGCGTTGCGCTGGTGGATCATCGTGCTCGTATGTCTCGGCACGATCCTCAACTACCTCGCACGGAATTCCCTCGCGGTGCTCGCGCCCGAGCTCAAGCAGGTGTTCGCGATCTCGACGCAGCAGTACTCGTACATCGTCGGCGCCTTCCAGATCGGTTACACGATCATGCAACCGGTATGCGGGTTCATCGTCGACCTGATCGGGCTGCGGCTCGGTTTCGCGCTGTTCGCGATGCTGTGGTCGGTGGTCGGCGTCGCGCACGGCTTCGCGTCCGGCTGGCTCTCGCTCGGCATCCTGCGCGGCTTTCTGGGCCTGTTCGAGGCCGCCGCGATTCCGTCCGGGATGAAGGCCGTGGCCGAATGGTTTCCCGATCGCGAGAAATCCGTCGCGGTCGGCTACTTCAACGCGGGCACGTCGCTCGGCGCCGCGATCGCGCCGCCGCTCGTCGTGTTCCTGTCGATGCGGTTCGGCTGGCAGGCCGCGTTCATGGTCACCGGCGCGCTCGGGTTCGTGTGGGCCGCGCTCTGGTACACGCAGTACCGGTCGCCGGCCGATCATCCGCGCATCACGCCGCGGGAGCGCACGCTGATCCGCGACGGCCAGGCCACGATGCCGCCCGTGTCGAAGCGCCGCATCCGCGACGTCGTCACCGCGCGCCGCTTCTGGGCGATCGCGCTGCCGCGCTTCTTCGCGGAACCCGCGTGGCAGACCTTCAGCTTCTGGATTCCGCTGTACCTCGCGACCGAGCGCCACATGCCGCTCACGCAGATCGCGGTATTCGCGTGGATGCCGTTTCTCGCGGCCGACGCAGGCGGCATCGCGGGCGGCTATCTGTCGCCGTATCTCGCCAATCGCTTCAAGCTGCCGCTCGTGTGGTCGCGCGTCGCCGGCGTCGCGCTCGGCGCGGTGCTGATGCTCGGGCCTGCGATGATCGGCCTCGTGTCGTCGCCGTACACGGCGATTGCGCTGTTCTGCGTCGGCGGCTTCGCGCACCAGATGATCTCCGCGCTCGTCAACACGCTGTCGGCCGACGTGTTCGATCCCGAGGAAGTCGGCACCGCGAGCGGCTTCGCCGGGATGGCCGCGTGGATCGGCGGCCTCGGCTTCTCGCTGCTGGTCGGCGCGCTCGCGGACAAGATCGGCTATGCGCCGCTGTTCGCGTGCCTCGGCCTGTTCGACATCGTCGGCGTCACGCTGCTCGCGGTGCTGATCCGCGGGCAGTCGAAGCAGGAACGCCTGCTCGCGCAGCACGCGTGACATCCGTTTTCACCAGGAATCGCATTCATGACTTCGCTCCTTCATCCGCCCGTGTTCCGCGTCGCCAGTCACCACGCGAACCGCGTGCTGCTCGCCTCCGATACGGGCGCCACCCTCGAAATCTTCGTGCTCGAGGACGACATCGTGCGCGTGCGCGTGCTGCCCGACGCGACGGCGCGCAACCCGCGCACGTGGACGATCGCGCCCGGTCTCGACGACGTGCCGCTCGACGGGCGCGACCGCCTCGATCTGAGCGGCTTCGCGCTGCCCCACTACGACTTCGTGGAAGACGACGACGGCGTGCGCATCGAAACCGCGCAGATCCGCCTCGCGGTGCGCCGGCAAGGCGGCCATTGCGCGTGGTCGATGCGCGGCGCGGATGGCGCATGGCGCGTCGCACTCGCCGACCGCCCGACGCAGGCGTACAACTTCGGCTGGTGGGACGAACGCGCGTATCACTACGTCGCCCGCGAGCGCGGCGACAAGGTATTCGGCCTCGGCGAACGCGCAGGCGAACTCGACCGCACGGGCGCACGCTTCGAGATGCGCAACATCGACGCGATGGGCTACAGCGCGAAGCACACCGACCCGCTGTACAAACACATCCCGTTCTACATCACGTGGTCGCCCGATGCGTGCCAGGGGTTCGGGCTGTTCTACGACACGCTCTCCGACTGCTCGTTCGACATGGGCCGCGAGCTCGACAACTATCACGGGCCCTATCGCTATTTCGTCGCCGAGCACGGCGATCTCGACTACTACTTCATCGCGTCGCCCGATACGCCGCTCGCGGCCGCGCGGCGCTTCACGTGGCTGACCGGGCGCCCCGCGCGCACGCCGAAATGGGGGCTCGGCTATTCGGGCTCGACGATGAGCTACACCGACGCGCCGGACGCCCAGCAGCAGATGAACCAGTTCGTCGAGCAGTGCGACGCGCACGACATCCTGTGCGATTCGTTCCACCTGTCGTCGGGCTATACGTCGATCGGCGCGAAGCGCTACGTGTTCAACTGGAACCGCGACAAGTTTCCCGACGCGAAGGGCTTCGTGCAGCACTATCGCGACCACGGCATCCGCCTGTGCGCGAACATCAAGCCGTGCCTGCTGCGCGACCATCCTGCCTTCGAAGAAGCCGCGCAGCGCGCTCTGCTGATCCGCTCGGCATCCGGCGAACCCGCATGGGTACAGTTCTGGGACGAAGTCGGCGCGTATCTCGACTTCACGCAGCCCGACACCTACCGATGGTGGCAGGAGCAGGTCACGTCGGCGCTGCTGGAATACGGAATCGAATCGACCTGGAACGACAACAACGAATACGAGATCTGGTCGCCCGACGCGATCGCGCACGGCTTCGGCCAGCCGTTTCCTGCACGCGAAGCCAAGGTGCTCCAGACGATGCTGATGATGCGCGCGTCGCGCGACGCACAGCGCGCGCATGCGCCGGCGCGCCGGCCGTTCCTCGTGTCGCGCTCCGGCGGCGCGGGCATGCAGCGCTACGTGCAGACGTGGTCCGGCGACAACTACACGTCGTGGGAAACGCTGCGCTACAACCTGAAGATGGGCCTCGGGCTCGCGCTGTCGGGCGTGTCGAACATCGGCCACGACATCGGCGGCTTCTCCGGCCCCGCGCCATCGCCCGAACTGCTGCTGCGCTGGGTGCAGTTCGGCATCTTCATGCCGCGCTTCAGCATCCATTCGTGGAATGACGACGGCACCGTCAACGAACCGTGGATGTACCCGGAGATCACCGCGCAGATCGCGTCGCTGATCAAGCAGCGCTACCGGCTGCTGCCGTACCTCTATCACCTGCTGTGGCTGTCGACCACGCGCTACGAGCCCGTGCTGCGGCCGACCTTCGCCGATTTCCCCGGCGATGCGCGCTGCTACGACGCATGTGACGACATGATGCTCGGCGACGCGCTGCTGGTCGCGCCCGTCGTTGATCCCGGCCTGATCGAACGCACGGTTTACCTGCCGGCGGGCGCACGCTGGACGTGCTGCGCGAGCGCGCAGTCGTTCGACGGCGGCGCAAGCGTGACGCTGCCCGCGCCGCTCGACACGCCGGTGATGCTGCTGCGCGAAGGCCGCGTGCTGCCGCTGAACGTCGCGCAACAGCATTTCGGTGCGCGCGCCGATACGCGCGGCTTCCTCGTCGCACCGCGGATCGAGGACGGCGTCGCGTACGGCGAATGCGTCGAGGACGACGGCGAGACGGAAGCATGGCGCGACGGCGAATACGGCCTGTGGCGCATCGAGACCGGCCGCGAGGCGTCGGGCGTGCTCGGCGTGTCGGTCCGCTGGGACGGCCGCCCGGCGCGCCCGGCCGATCGTGTCGAGATCCTGCTGCCCGCGTCGCTGCAAGGCCCGGTTGCCGTGCGCGGTACGCGAGTCGAGCAGGATGCGCGGGACGGTGCGTGGCGCCGCCTCGTCGTCGCGTTCGACCACTGAACCGCCGAACCGCCCAAGCCGAAGCAAACCCGATCGGGCGGGCCGTTCGCGCGGCCCGCCCCCTGCCACAGAGGAGGCATTCAACCTCCCGCCCCTTGAAAAGATGAAGAGACCCGGAGATCGACAATGAAAGCATCCGCCAACCGTTATGCAATCCTGATTTTATCGGCCGCGTCGCTCGGCACGACCGCTGCCCACGCGCAGAGCAGCGTCACGCTGTACGGTGTCGTCGACGATTCGCTCGCGTACGTCAACAACCAGCAGGGACACTCGAACGTCTACATGCGCGACGGCAACCTGTATGCGTCGAAGTTCGGACTGCGCGGCGACGAGGATCTCGGCGGCGGCACGCACGCGATCTTCGACCTGCAGGCCGGCTTCAACCTGAATACGGGCGCGCAGGCCGCCGCCGGCACGATATTCAACCGCCAGGCCTTCGTCGGCCTGCGCAACGTTCGCTACGGCACGGTCACGGCCGGCCGCCAGTACACGCCCTACTTCCTGTTCGTCGGCCCGTACGCGTCGAGCAGCTGGCTGACGGGCGCCACCGGCGCGCATCCGGGCGACATCGACGGCCTCGACACGACGATTCGCGTGAACAACTCGGTCACCTATACGTCGCCGACCTTCGCCGGGCTGAGCGCGAGCGCGATGTACGCATTCGGCGGCATTGCCGGCGCGACCGGCAAGGGCAACACGTTCAGCGCCGCGCTGCGCTACGCGAACGGGCCGATCGGGATCGCGGCCGGCTACCTGCGGATCAACAGCTCGGGCTCGTCCGCGGGCTTCCTGAATCCGGCCACCGCATCGTCGGGCAGCTTCGCGGTATCCGTGCTGAATCAGGGCTACCTGACCGCGAAAGCCGTCGAGCAGGTCGCAGCGGCCGGCAACTACACGCTCGGCGACCTGACGCTGGGGCTCAACTATTCGAACGTGAAGTATCTGCCCGGCAACGGCTCGACCTTCACCGACACGGCCGTGTTCAACACCTACGGCGCGCTTGCCGCGTATCGCTTCACGCCGACGTTCTCGGTGGCCGGCGCATTCGCGTATACGCTCGCGTCGAAGGCGAACGGCGTCGCGAATGCGGCCCGCTATCAGCAGTATTCGCTGAAGGAGTCGTACAGCCTGTCGAAACGCACGACGCTCTATGCGCTGCAGGCGTACACGCATTCGAGCGGGCGGACGCTCGGCGCGCAAGGCGCCGGCCACATCGTCGACGCGGCGCCGATCGTCGGCGATTCGCAGCAGCTCACGCCGTCGACGACGCACGGCCAGTTCGTCGGCATGGCCGGGATCGCCGTCACGTTCTGAACCTGGCCGACGGCGCCTTCCGCGCGCCGTCTCCGGCCCGGACGATGCGCTTGCCGCGCGCGCCGTCCGGGCGCCCGATACGCGTTCGCCGCGGCGTTTTCCCCGCCTCGCCGGCCCGCCGCGCGCATCGCGCGGGTTTTCTCGATCGCCGCGATACCTTACAATCCGTCAGGTTCATCCCTTCTGCATACCCCTTCTTGCAGTCCTGACACCGCGGTACACTCGACGCACGCCGTATCAGGGTCCGACGCGCGACGTGCGCGCCGGGCGGCGTCGCGCTTCGTTGCGCCCACAACTGGATGCCCGCCATGCCGGATTCCCGTCCCTCGCCCCGCACGACATTCAAGCCGCAGGTCGTCCTGCCCGCGCTCGCCGTCATCGGCGCGCTACTCGTCGTGTGCGCACTGCACCCGAGCGAAGCCGGCGCGCTGTTCTCCGCCGGCCAGCAATGGGTCATCGCACGGTTCGACTGGTTCTACGTGCTCGCCGTCACCGGCTTCCTCGTGTTTCTCGTGCTGATCGCCGCCAGCGACTTCGGCAATATCCGGCTCGGCCCCGACGACGCCGAACCCGAATTCAGCTTCGTGTCGTGGACGGCAATGCTGTTCGCGGCCGGCATGGGCATCGGCCTGATGTACTTCGGCGTCGGCGAGCCGATGCAGCATTTCCTGAAGCCGCCGACCGTCGATTCCGGCACGCCCGCCGCCGCACGCGAGGCGATGCTGATGACGTTCTTCCACTGGGGCTTCCATGCGTGGGCGATCTACGGGCTGATGGGGCTCGTGCTCGCGTACTTCGGCTTCCGCTACAACCTGCCGCTCACGCTGCGCTCGGGGCTGTATCCGGTGCTGCGCGAGCGCATTAACGGCTGGATCGGTCACACGGTCGACGCGTTCGCGCTCGTCGGCACGGTCGCCGGGATCGCGACGACCCTCGGCTACGGCGTGATGCAGCTGAGCGCGGGCCTGCATACGGCCGCCGGGTGGGACACGGGCAGCAACCTGTTCCGCATCGGGCTCGTCGCGGTGGTCGTGATCCTCGCGGGCGTGTCGGCCGCGACCGGCCTCGACAAGGGCGTGCGCCGGCTGTCCGAGCTGAACCTGCTGCTCGCGTTCCTGTTGCTCGCCTTCGTGGTGGTCGCGGGCCCGACGGCATTCCTGCTGCGCGCGCTCGGCGACAACATCGGGCAGTACCTGTCGAGCCTCGTCGACCTGTCGTTCCGCACGTACGCCTACGCGCCGCCGCGCGAGGAAGGCTGGTTCGGCGGCTGGACGATTCTCTACTGGGCGTGGTGGGTATCGTGGTCGCCGTTCGTCGGCATGTTCATCGCGCGCATCTCGCGCGGCCGCACGATCCGCCAGTTCGTGATCGGCGTGCTGCTCGTGCCGACCGCGTTCAACCTCGTGTGGATGACCGTGTTCGGCAACAGCGCGATCTGGCTCGACACGCACGGCGCGGCCGGCGCGCTCGCTCAGACGGCGACCAACGTCGATGCGCTGCTGTTCCGCTTCTTCGATTTCCTGCCGTTTCCGCAACTGCTGTCGATCGTCGCGATCGTGCTGATCGCGGTGTTCTTCGTCACGTCCGCCGATTCGGGCGCGTTCGTGATCGACCAGATCGCGACGCGCGGCAACGCGCATTCGCCGGTCTGGCAGCGGCTGTTCTGGGCCGCGCTGCTCGGCGTGACGGCCGCGGTGCTGCTCGTCGCGGGCGGGCTCGGCGCGCTGCAGGCGATGACGCTGATCGCGGCGCTGCCGGTCGCCCTCATCATGCTCGCGCTGTGCTACGGGCTGTGGCGCGGGCTCGCGGCCGACCGTGCGCACTATTCGCAGGACATCGCGCCCGCGGCGAGCTTCTGGACCGGCCAGCACTGGCGCCATCGCCTGACGCACATCCTGCGGCAGACGACCGAGGCCGAGGCGCGCCAGTTCGTCGCCGAGACGGTCGAGCCCGCGCTGCGCAAGGTCGCCGACGAGCTGCGCGCGAGCGGCGTCGATGCGCACGTGCAGCGCGACGGCGACGATGCGGTGCGGCTCACCGTGCCGACCGCCGAACACCGCGATTTCGTGTATGGCGTGCGCGTCACCGCGAAATCCGCGGCCGCGTTCCTGATGCGCGAGGCGGCCGAGCCGGAAGCCGCGCGGGCGCACGTGTACGGGATCGTCACGTTCTTCGAGGATGGCCGGCTCGGCTACGACGTCGAATACCTGCGCGGCGACGAAGTGATCGCCGACGTGCTGCGCCAGTACGAACGCTACGTGTCGCTCGCCGCGGACACACGCACGCACCTGCTGAGCCGCGCGCCGGGGCACGCGACGGAGGCCGAGTGAGCGGGTTGCTGCAAAGCCGCGCTGTCGACGTCATCGCACTCGGCACGCTCGCCGTGCTGTACCTCGGCGGCGCCGGCATCGCGCTGTGGCGGATCCGCGCCGCGGCGCCGCTCGGCAAGGTCTACTGGATCGTCTGCGCGGCGCTGCTCGCCGGCGGCGCCGTCGCGATGGGCGGCAACCTGTCGCCGGTACCGAACAGCGGCGAAATGCCGCCGGGTTTCGCGCTCGGCGCCGAGGCCGTCCTGCTCGGACTCGCGTTGGTTGCCGGTGGCTGCGCGTGGCTGATGCTGCGCGCGCGGAAACGCTGACGGCCGCCCGTCGCGCCGCCCGCTTCGTCACGCGGGCACGGTCACGCGCGGGGCCGACCGGCAGCCAACTCCGCCCTGATCCGCTGCCGTCACGCTACCCATCATGCGCTCGGCGCGCGCGCCGTCACGAGCCAGCACGCTGCATCGAAACGCACGTCGGCGCCATGCACGTACGGCTCGAACGCCGCGCGCATCGTGTCGATCACGCACCGCCGCGTCGCGTCGTCCGTCTCCAGCAATGCAAGGCCTACCGGGCCCAGCCGGGCAATGTAGTCGTCCAGCGCGGACTCCGGCAGCACGCACGCCCGGTTAACCGGCTCGATCGCAACGTCGGCCCAGCCGCTATCCGACAGCACCGACGCGATCCGCTGCCGGTCGCCGAACGCGAACTGGCCCGGCGCGCCGGGCTTCCGCACGGGCAGGTTCGGCAGCAGCGGCGCGGCCGCCCGCTCGGCCGTCGTCATGAACGGATTGTCGGCCGCGCCACGCCACGCGACGAACCGCATCTGCGCACCCGGGCGCGCCGCCCGCCGCAGGTTCGCGAACGCCCGCACCGGATCGTCGAAGAACATCACGCCGAGGCGCGACACGATCAGGTCGACGCTCGCCGGCTCGAACGCATGCGTCTGCCCGTCCGCGCACACGAAGCGGGCGTGCAGGCCGCAGCGTTCGGCGCGCGCCCGGGCGGCGTCGATCATCCGCGCCGAAATATCGATGCCCGTGCACTGCGCGTTCGCACCGAGCCGCCGCGCGATCGCGAGCGTGACCGCCCCCGTGCCGCAGCCGACATCGAGTACGCTGCTTGCAGACGCCGCCGCAGCAGCATCCGCCAGCAGCGTTTCGAACGGCGCGAACATCCGGTCCAGCGACGCCTGCGCATCGACCCATGCGCGCCCCGACGGACCGTTCCATAGCGCCGATTGCGCTTCGTTGGGCCGGTTGGCTTCCATCGTCGATCCCCTCCGATTCATTGATGACGGACCGGACTGTGCCACTTCAAGCCGGCTTGAAGTCAAGGCCGCCAGCGTGCGCCCGTCACGCCCCGTTTTTCACATTTCTTACATTCGCGCTGCGTATCGTTGACGACTTTCCTACGGTGCCGCCCCCTCCCATGCGACGATTCATCACGCGCGCGCTGCTCGTGCGCTGCGCTCCTCTTGTTGCCCTCGCCGCGTTGTCCGCGTGCTCGAATCACATCGATACGCCGGACGATCCGGCCAGCGCGTCGGTCAACGTCCAGGCCGCATGGGTGGAGATCGGCGATGCCAACCAGGCGATCGCGCGCGTCATCACGAACTACACGCCCGCGTCGGCCGGCGATTCGCCGTGCCCGCAACTGACCGTCGACGGCAAGCTGTCGCGCATGACGCTGCGCGCGGGCGCCGCGACCGTCGCCCAGCGGCCGACCGCCAGCGACCCGGCCGATTCGAAACCGTCGAGTTTCCCGGTGTCCGTCTGCGAGGCGACGTTGCCCGCCGGCGCGCAGGCGGCCAGCGTCGCGGGCCGCACGCTGCCGCTGCCGAAAGCGCAGCCGCAGCGCATCGCGATCATCGCCGACACGGGCTGCCGGATGAAGAAGGCCGACAACGCATGGCAGGCGTGCAACGACGCCGCGGTCTGGCCGCTCGACACGATCGCGGCCAGCGTCGCGAAGCTGTCGCCCGATCTCGTGCTGCACGTCGGCGACTACCACTATCGCGAGAACGCATGCCCGCCGGACATCGCCGGCTGCAAGGACAGTCCGTGGGGCTATGGCTGGGATACGTGGCAGGCCGACCTGTTCCGCCCGGCCGCGCCGTTGCTCGCGAAGGCGCCGTGGGTCGTCGTGCGCGGCAATCACGAGGAATGCGCGCGCGCGGGCCAGGGCTGGTTCCGCTTCCTCGACCCGCGCCCGTATTCGGCCGCACGTTCGTGCGACGATCCGGCCAACGACAACAACGCGAACTATTCGGAACCCTACGCGGTTTCGCTCGGCGGCGGCTCGCAGGTGATCGTGTTCGACACCGCGAAGGTCGGCCGCACCCCGCTGAAGACGACGGACGCGCAGTTCGGCATCTACCAGAAGCAGTTCCAGACGGTCGCATCGCTCGCGTCGAAGCCCGGCATGACGACGACGATCTTCACGAACCATCACCCGATCCTCGCGTTCGCGCCGATCGCCGGCAGCACGCCGGCGCCGGGCAATCTCGCGCTGCAGTCGGTGATGTCGAGCCTCAACGCGCAGGCGTACTACCCGCCGGGCGTGCACGTCGCGCTGCACGGCCACGTGCACGATTTCCAGGCGATCAACTTCTCGTCCGGGCACCCGGCGACGATCGTGTCCGGCAACGGCGGCGACAACCTCGACGTCGCGCTGCCTGACCCGTTCCCGGCCGGCTTGACGCCCGCGCCGGGTGCCGTGATCGAGCGGCTGTCGCACAATAACAGCTTCGGTTTCCTGATCATGGAGCGCAAACCGGCACCGGCGACGGGCTGGGTGTTCCATGCGTATTCGGCGGCCGGCAAGCGGCTCGCGTCGTGCGACCAGTCGGGCACGACGCTCGCCTGCGACAAGACGGGGTTCATCGCGCCGTGACGGAAGCAGTTCGATGCGACGGCCACGGCGGGCGCGGCCGGCAGACGCTGCACATGCTTGCCGCGACCGTGCTCGCAGGCCTGACGCTCGCGGCCCACGCCGCGCCGGCCGAAACGGTCCTGCTTCCCGGCGCGCCGCCTTCGCGCGTCGTCGACACGATCGGCAACGGCACGCCGCAGGTGACGAGCAAGATCGACGCGGCCACCGCCCGCTTCGCGCCCGACCCGACGCTCGTCGCGCTCGGCCGCCGGATCTTCTTCGATCCGCGGCTATCCGAGCCGCGCGGCATGTCGTGCGCGGGCTGCCACGATCCGGGCCGCGCGTTCGCGCCAACGCTGTCGGCCGCATCGCTCGCGGGGCCCGGCGTGCCGGAAGGCAGCCGGCCCGGGCGCTTCAGCCGACGCAATGCGCCGTCGCTGCTGTACGTGCGCTACGTGCCGCGCCGCCACTTCTACCAGGACGACGATGCGCCGGCTCCGTCGCCGTTCGGCGGCCTGTTCAGCGACGGCCGCGCAGATACGCTCGCCGAGCAGATCCGCGGGCCGCTGTTCGATCCGAACGAGATGAACAACCGGTCGCCGGCCGCGCTGCTGCGCAAGGTCGATGCGACCGAACTCGCGACCGATCTCGCCGCGCGCTTCGGCGCGCCGGTGCGGCGCGATCCCGAGCAACTGGTGCGCGCGCTGGGCGCAGCCGTCGAAGCCTATCTGCAGAGCGACGAGATGGCGCCGTTCACGTCGCGCTTCGACGCATTCCTGCGCACGCGCACGCCGCTCGCGCCGGCCGAGATGCGCGGCCTCGCGCTGTTCCGGAATCCGGACAAGGGCAATTGCATGACCTGCCATACGCTGTCGGACACGTCGAGCCGCCCGGAACGCTCGCTCTTCACCGATTTCGGCTACGACGCGATCGCAGTGCCGCGCAACCGCGCGCTGCCGGCGAACCGCGATCCGCGCCATTTCGACAACGGGCTGTGCGACACCGCGCGACGGCTGCGCTGGCCCGAACCGACGCAATGGTGCGGCTACCTGCGCACGCCCGGGCTGCGCAACGTCGCGGTCAAGCAGACGTTCATGCACAACGGCGTGTTCACGACGCTGCGCGACGCGGTCGCCTTCTACAACACGCGCTCGACCGATCCCGGCTTCTGGTATCACGGCGCCAGGACGTTCGACGACGTGCCGGCCGCTTATCGCGGCAACATCAACGTCAACTCGACGCCGATGAACCGCCGGCCCGGCACGCCGCCCGCGCTGACCGACGCGGAAATCGACGACATCGTCGCGTTCCTCGGCACGCTGACCGACGCGCGCTATACCGATCGCACCACCTCGGCCGCGCCCGACGCGCGGATCACGCGCACCGCCGCACCGGCGCGCTGACCCTGGCCGAACGGCCCGTCGGCGCGCCACCGCTTGCAGTTACCGCAACTACTGGTTATATTTACAGTACTGTATTTATGAACAGTGAGGTGCGCGATGGAACATCTGGTCCGTATCGTCAACGACACCGATCGCCAAGTGCTGGCGTGGCTTCGTGCCAAGGTCGGCGATGCCCGCGTCGAGCGCGCGGCGCGTCAGCTCGGGCATACGCGCAAGCCCTTTCCGTCCGCCGTGTGCCGGTATCTGGGCATGAGTGCGCCGGCCACGCTGCGGCCGGCCCCGGCCCGGCCGCGCGCGGCCCGCGATTTCTCGGTCGGCGATCGTTACCTGTCGCTGATCCGCCAGCACCTCGCCACACACGCGGTCGGCCGATGAAATGGCGGCGGCTTGCCGCTTCGGTACCGCGTCCGGCCGGCGCACTCGTGTATTCGCCAGTCCGCACGCGTCATGGGCCGCCGCAGGACCCCGTACCGTCGAGCATCAGCGTGCCGACCCGCGCGGGCACGAGCGGTGTGCGCGGCGCCGGCGGCGCCCAGCCGAACAGCGCCTGCGCGGCCGCGCCGCAAACGCGGCCCTGGCACGCGCCCATCCCGCAACGCGACTGCAGTTTAGCGGCCGTCCAGCCCGGCTCCCGTGCGACCGCGTCGAAGCGCACGTCCTCGCAACGACACAGCAGCGTGTCGGGCCGCGCGAGCCGGCGGATCGGCTCCCGGATCGCGAAGCGCTCGCGAACGGCATCCGCGAAAGCCTGCCAGTGCGCGCGCCGTGCGACGAGCTCGGCCAGTTGTGCGGTCTGCCCGGTCGCCGCGTAGCCCGCGATTTCGCCTTCGACCATTGCCAGTTCGCTGCCGCCGACGCCCGTGCATTCGCCCGCCGCGAAATACCCGTCGCGGCTCGTACGCTGATGCGCGTCGACCGCCACCGCGCCGTTCTCGACCCGGCAGCCGAGATGGCGCGGCAGCACGGTGTTCGGCACGAGGCCGAAGCCGCACGCGAGCCGGTCGCAGTCGACGTCGAATTCACGATCGCCCTGGCGAATCCGCACGCGTTCGAGCCGCACGTCGCCGAAGGCCTCGACGACGTGCGCAGCGGGCCGATACGCCGACGTGACGAGCTTCGCGGCCTGCGCGAGCTTCGACGGCCAACGCCACAGCCCCGCGCCGAAGCCGGCCACGTCGCTCCATGCGGCCTGTTCGAGCACGTGCGACACGCGTGCGCCGGCCTGCCGGGCCGTGGCCGCGCTCGCCAGCAGCAGCGGCCCGCTGCCCGCGATCACCGTGCGCTGCCCGCGCACGTCGAGCCCGTACTTGATCAGCGCCTGCAAGCCGCCCGCACCGGTCACGCCGGGCAGGGTCCAGCCCGGGAACGGCAGCAGCAGCTCGCGGGCGCCGCAGCAGAGAATCAGCGTCCGGAAATCGAGCAGCAACCCGCGCTCGTCGTCCTCGAGCAGCAGCGTACCCGGCTGCGTTTCGGCGACGATGCGCGTCGCCGCGAGATGCGTGACGTTCGGCTGCCGCAGGATGGCGAGGCGTTCGGCCGCGGCCGGCGTCGGTGCGGCCGCAGCCGGCTGCCGCCAGATCTGCCCGCCCGCGCGCGGGTTGTCGTCGACGATCGCGACGGTCGCGCCGCTGCGCGCGGCGGCCCGCGCGGCCGACAGCCCGGCCGGCCCCGCGCCGACGATCGCGACGTCGACGCTCAATCGTTCCTGTGTCATCGCGTGCGCTCCACCTGCATGCCGTCGCGGCACAGCGTCTGGCACGCCAGCCGGCGCCGGCCGTCGATCGTCATCCGGCATTCCTGACAGATACCCATCCCGCAAAACGGCGCTCGCGCCGCGCCCGTGCACGACACGCGCGTTGTGTCGTCGCCGCTCGCCGCGACGGCGGCCGCGACGGTCGCACCGTCGGGCACCGTCAGCGCGCGGCCGTCCAGATGAATGATCAGCCTCCGCCGGGCCGTCCCAAGGAGGCTGACCGCCCCCTTGGGGGGCAGCGAACGAAGTGAGTGTGGGGATCGTTTCATGTCAGCGCTCCGGCTACGGGGGACGCAGTCAGGAAGCGTCCCGGCAAATACGGTTCGATATCGATGGGCGGCCGCTCGCCGGCCATCAGCGCGGCGACGAGCCGCGCACTGCCCGGCGCGGTCGTCACGCCGAGCCCTTCGTGCCCGACCGCGAGCCATACGCCCGGCCGCGCCGGGTGCTCGCCGAGCAGCGGCAGGCCATCGGGGCTCGCGCAGCGAAAACCCGTCCATGCACGGATGCCGTTCAGGTCGGCCAGATCCGGCAGGTAGCCGGCCGCGCGGCGCAGCATGCGCGCGAGCACGGGCGGCTCGACCTGCGCATCCTCGGTGTCGAACTGGCGCGACGAGCCGATCAGCAACTGGCCGGTCGGCCGCGGCTGCACGTTGAATGCGACCGACGTGCCGTCGCTCGCATGCGCGCTCGCCGCATAGCCCAGCTCGACGAGTTGGTGCGACACCTGGCCCGGATAGCGGTCGGTAATCAGCAGATGGCCCTTTTTCGGGCGCAGCGGCAATTCGGGCAGCAGCGTGCGCGCCGCCACGCCGTTCGCGACGACCACACGCTCCGCGCGCAGCACGTCGCCGCTCGCGAGCGTCACGTTCGGGCCATCGACCGCGACGGCCCGCTCGCGGCGCAGCGTGACGCGCGGCGCGCGCTGCAGCAGCCAGTTCGCGGTGACGGGCGCATAGAGGATCGCGTCGCCCGGAATCTTCAGCGCGCCGCCGAGGCCCGCGCGCAGCATCGGCTCCAGTTGCGCGAGCGCCGCCGCGTCGATCAGCGCGCCGGCCACGCCGTGCGCGGCGAGCGTCGCCTGCTTCGCGCGCGCGAGGTCCATCTCGTGCGCATCGGCCGCGAGCCACAGTGTGCCGCAGTTGCGGTATGCGCAGCCGTCGGGCATCTCGCCGCTCAACGCGCGCCACAGTTCGATCGAGTAATGGCTCAGCGCGAGCTCGGCCGCATTGTCGTCCATCGCGACGAGGTGCCCCATGCCCGCGCCGGTCGCGCCGCCGCTCGCGTCGTCGACGACGAGCACGCGCAACCCGCGCTGCGCGAGTTCGTGCGCGCACGCCGCACCGACGATGCCGGCGCCGATCACGACGACGTCGGTCTTCGTTTCGTTCACGACCCGATGCCCCAGCCGAACGGATCGTCTTCGTCGATCAGCAGCGTCGCTTCCGCGCTCAGGTGCGCGCTGCCGCGAATCGTCGGCACGATGCCGCCGTCGGCCAGCTCGTAGCTCGCGTGGAACACGCTGCCGATCACGCTCGCCTGCCGCCACACGGCGCCCGGCGCGAGTTTGCCGTCGGCCGCGAGGCACGCGAGCTTCGCGCTCGTGCCGGTGCCACACGGCGAACGGTCGTAGGCGAGGCCCGGGCACAGCACGAAGCTGCGGCTGTCGTGCCGGGGATCGTCGGCGAACAGCTCGATATGATCGATCTCGCCGCCGTTCGCGCCGGTGATGCCCGCGCGTTCGAGCCCTTCGCGCACGGCCGACGCATACGCGGTGAGCGCCGCGACGTTGTCGCCGGCGACGCGCTGCCCGTGGTCGCTGATCAGGAAGAACCAGTTGCCGCCCCACGCGACGTCGCCCTTCACGGGGCCGTATCCCGGCACGTCAACTTCGACGTCCTTCGCATGGCGATACGCGGGCACGTTGCGCACGCTGACCGACAGGTCGTCGTGCAGCGTCGCCTCGACGGTGCCGACCGGCGTCTCGATCCGGTGCACGCCGGGCGCGATGCGTCCCATGTGATGCAGCGTGCGCACGACGCCGATCGTGCCGTGCCCGCACATCCCGAGATAGCCGCTATTGTTGAAGAAGATCACGCCGGCCGCCGCGTCGGCCGCTACCGGGTCGCACAGCAGCGCGCCGACCAGCACGTCGCTGCCGCGCGGCTCGAGGATGCACGCGGTGCGGTAACGGTCGTGCTCGCGCGCGAGCACGTCGCGTCGGTCCGCCATGGTGCCGTTGCCGAGCGACGGAAAACCGGACACGACGAGCCGAGTGGGTTCGCCGCCCGTGTGCGAATCGATGATCTGAATGCGCTTCATCATGAGCTGTCCGAAGTGGGGAAAGGAGCATAGCTTCCTCCGTCGCGCGTCCGTCCGCTTGTGGCTTTTCGATGAGGACGACGACGAAATCGGCATAGTGCGATACGCCCTTCGCGCCCTCGCCGGCCGCTATGCCGATTTCGTCATTTTGCTCCGCGATACGACTCAAGCGTGATGGGCGTTTGCGCGGCGATACTGGTTGCCACACCGACACCCCCGTCGGCCGACCGATACGAACGTAGGAGATTTCAGTGAGCCGCAAAGCCATTCAGTGGACCGGAGTGTTCCCGGCCGTCAGCACCCAGTTCAAGCCGGACTTTTCCCTCGACATCGACGCCACGCACCGCGTGGTCAAGAACCTGTTGAACGACGGCGTGTCGGGCCTCGTGGTCTGCGGCACGGTCGGCGAGAACACGTCGCTGTCGACGAGCGAGAAGCTCCAGGTGATCGAGGCCGCACGCGACGCGGCCGGCGGCAAGATTCCGGTGATCGCCGGCATCGCCGAATTCACGACCGAATTCGCGCGCAACACGGTGCGGGAGGCGCAGCGCGTCGGCGTCGACGGCGTGATGGTGATGCCCGCGCTCGTGTACTCGGCGAAGCCGCACGAAACCGCCGCGCACTTCCGGGCGGTCGCGACGAGCACCGACCTGCCGGTGATGGTCTACAACAACCCGCCGATCTACAAGAACGACGTCACGCCCGACGTGCTGATCGCGCTGCAGGATTGCGAGAACATCGTCTGCTTCAAGGACTCGTCGGGCGATACGCGCCGCTTCATCGACCTGCGCAATGCGGTCGGCGATCGCTTCGTGCTGTTCGCGGGCCTCGACGACGTCGTGGTCGAGAGCATCGCGGTCGGCGCCGAAGGCTGGGTGTCGGGCATGTCGAACGCGTTCCCGAAGGAAGGCGAGACGCTGTTCCGCCTCGCGAAGCAAAAGCGCTTCGACGAAGCGCTCGCGCTGTATCGCTGGTTCATGCCGCTGCTGCACCTCGACGCACGCCCGGACCTCGTGCAGTGCATCAAGCTGTGCGAAGAACTGGTCGGCCGCGGCAGCGCGGTCACGCGTCCGCCGCGCCTCGCGCTGCAAGGCGACACACTCGCGGAAGTGAAGGCCATCGTCGCGAAGGCGCTCGAAACGCGCCCTGCGCTGCCCGACGTCGGTCTCTGATCGACGCCCCTGCGGCGGCGCGCGGGTTTGCCCGGTGCGTCGCCGTCCGCGGTCCGGCATGGCCCGCGGGTCCGCACGCCCCGGCGCCAGCCCACGCCGCGCGTGAACGGGCCGCGGCCCGCCCCGGTCGTTCGAACCGGGCGACACCGGCCGGCAGGCGTGTGCGCTGCTCCGTCGGAGCACGCGCCACGCGCGCCTGCACCGACATTCCCCAGGAGACACGCCCATGCCAGGCCAAGGCAATGCTCACCCGTCCGTCCCGCTTTCCCGTTCCGCGCACCCCGGCGCGGGTCACGGCAAGTTCAAGAAACAGTTGTCGCTGACCGATCTCACGTTCATCGGTCTCGGCGCCATTTTCGGCTCGGGGTGGCTGTTCGCCGCGAGTCACGTGTCGACGATCGCGGGCCCGGCCGGCATCTTCTCGTGGCTGCTCGGCGGCTTCGCGGTACTGCTGCTCGGCATCGTCTACTGCGAACTCGGCGCCGCGCTGCCGCGCGCCGGCGGCGTGGTGCGCTACCCGGTGTTCTCGCACGGCCCGCTGCTCGGCTACCTGATGGGCTTCATCACGCTGATCGCCTTCTCGAGCCTGATCGCGATCGAAGTCGTCGCCGCGCGCCAGTACGCGGCCGCGTGGTTTCCGGGCCTGACGGTCGTCGGGTCGAGCGACCCGACCACGCTCGGCTGGCTCGTGCAGGCCGCGCTGCTGTGCTTCTTCTTTTATCTGAACTATTCGAGCGTGAAGACGTTCGCGAAGGCGAACAACATCATCAGCCTCTTCAAGTTCATCGTGCCGCTGTCGGTGATCGCGGTGCTGTTCGTGTTCTTCAAGCCCGCGAACCTGACCGTGCACGGCTTCGCGCCGTTCGGCATGCCGGGCATCGAGATGGCCGTGTCGGCCGGCGGCATCATCTTCGCGTATCTCGGGCTCACGCCGATCGTGTCGGTCGCGAGCGAGGTACGCAATCCGCAGCGCACGATCCCGATCGCGCTGATCCTGTCGATCCTGCTGTCGACGCTGATCTACGTGCTGCTGCAACTCGCGTTCATCGGCAGCATCCCGACGGCGATGCTCGCCGCCGGCTGGCACGACGTGAGCAAGGCATTCTCGCTGCCGTACCGCGACATCGCCCTCGCGCTCGGCGTCGGCTGGCTCGCGGTGATGGTCGTCGCCGACGCGATGATCTCGCCGAGCGGCTGCGGCAACATCTACATGAACGCGACGCCGCGCGTCGTCTACGGCTGGGCGAAGACGGGCACGTTCTTCAAGGTCTTCACGCGCGTCGACGAAGCGTCGGGCATCCCGCGCGCGGGCCTGTGGCTCACCTTCGGCCTCGCGATCTTCTGGACGCTGCCGTTCCCGTCGTGGGAAGCGCTGATCAACATCGTGTCGGCCGCGCTGGTGCTCAGCTATGCGGTCGCGCCCGTGTCGGTCGCCGCGCTGCGCCGCACCGCGCCCGACCTGCCGCGGCCGTTCCGCGCCAGCGCGTTCGGCATCACCGGCCCCGCGTCGTTCGTGATCGCCGCGCTGATCGTCTACTGGTCGGGCTGGAGCACGGTGTCCTGGCTGCTCGGCCTGCAGATCGCGATGTTCGCGATCTATCTCGCGTGCCGCCGCTGGGTGCCGACCGCGCACCTGAGCCTTGCCGAGCAAGTGCGTTCGTCCGCGTGGCTGATCGCGTTCTATGCGTCGATGATCGTGCTGTCGTATCTCGGCGGCTTCGGCGGCACGGGCCGGCTCGCGCATCCGTACGACACGGTCGTCGTCGCGGCCGTCGCGCTCGTCATCTACTACTGGGGCGCCCACACCGGCGTGCGCGCCGACAAGCTGCAACTCGACGACGACGAGGACTGACGCGCCCGCGCCCTTTCCCCTTCCATCGGCCGGGCGCAGCACGCCCGGCCCCGTTTTTTCCCGAGGAAAACCATGCAACTTACAGGTCAGCTCCTGATCGGCCAATCGGCCGTCGCCGGACAGAACGGCACCTTCCACGCGCTCGCCGCCGCCACCGGCGAACCGCTCGAACCGGCGTTCGGCGGCGCGAGCCTGCACGACCTGGAAACGGCGTGCGCACTCGCCGACGATGCGTTCGACACGTATCGCGAAACGTCGCTCGACGCCCGCGCCGCGTTCCTCGACGCGATCGGCCGCCACATCATGACGCTCGGCGACGACCTGATCGAGCGCTGCGTCGTCGAAACGGGGCTGCCGCGCGCGCGCATCGAAGGCGAACGCGGCCGCACGGTCGGCCAGCTCGCGCTGTTCGCGTCGCTCGTGCGCGACGGCGGGTTTCTCGACGCGCGTATCGACCCGGCGCGCCCCGAGCGCAAGCCGCTGCCGCGCGTCGACCTGCGCCTGCGCAACGTCGCGGTCGGGCCCGTGGCCGTGTTCGGCGCATCGAACTTCCCGCTCGCATTCTCGGTGGCCGGCGGCGACACGGCGTCGGCGCTGGCGGCCGGCTGCCCGGTGATCGTCAAGGCGCATTCCGCGCATCCGGGCACGTCGGCGCTCGTCGGCCGGGCGATTCAGCAGGCCGCGCGCGAATGCGGGATGCCGGCCGGCGTGTTCTCGCTGCTGTTCGACGCGTCGCGCGAGATCGGCCAGGCGCTGGTCGCCGATCCGCGCATCAAGGCCGTCGGTTTCACCGGCTCGCGCCGCGGCGGCGTGGCGCTGATGCATATCGCGGCCGCGCGAGCCGAGCCGATCCCCGTCTATGCGGAAATGAGCTCGATCAATCCCGTGCTGCTGTGCCCCGCCGCGCTCGAGGCCCGTCACGACACCATCGCACCGCAGTTCGTCGCGTCGCTCACGCTCGGGGCCGGCCAGTTCTGCACGAACCCGGGCCTCGTACTCGCGATCGACGGCCCCGCGCTGCGCGCGTTCGAAGCCGCGGCGGCCGATGCGGTGCACGCGGCGGCCGCACAAACGATGCTGACACCCCATATCCACGCGAGCTATGCGCAAGGCGTCGCGGCGCTGCGCGCCCACGATGCGGTCGAACTGCTGGCCGAAGGCGCGGAAGGCGGCCGTCACCAGGCCCGCGCGGCGCTGTTCGCGACGTCCGCAGACGCATTCGTCGCGCACCGCGAATTGCGCGACGAAGTGTTCGGCCCTGCGTCGCTGATCGTGCGCTGCCCGGACGCCGACACGCTGCATCGCGTGCTGAAATCGCTCGAAGGCCAGCTGACGATCGCCGCGCATCTCGCCGACGGCGACGCGACGCTGTTCGCCGCGCTGCGCCCGACGCTCGAACGCAAGGCCGGTCGCATCCTCGTCAACGGTTTCGGCACGGGTGTCGAGGTCGGCCACGCGATGGTGCACGGCGGCCCGTTCCCGGCGACGTCCGACACGCGCACGACGTCGGTCGGCGCCCGCGCGATCGAGCGCTTCCTGCGCCCCGTGTCGTACCAGGACGTGCCGGACGCGCTGCTGCCGGACGCGATCCGCAGCAGCAATCCGCTGCACGTGCCGCAACGCATCGACGGCGTGCCCGCCCCGCGCGAGGTGAGCCATGTCTGAGCGCACCGCCGAAGTCGTCCTGTCGCTCGACGAAGTCCACGTGCTCGCGCTGCGCGTGCTGACGCACAACGGGATGTCCGACGCGCATGCGCGGGCCATCGCCAACGTGATCGCGCAGGGCCAGCGCGACGAGTGCCACTCGCACGGCGTGTACCGGCTGCTCGTGTGCGTGCGCTCGCTGAAGAAGGGCAAGGTCGATCCGCAGGCCGTGCCGACGCTGCGCCGGCTGTCGTCGTCGATCGTCGCGGTCGACGCGCATCGCGGCTTCTCGCTGCTGAGCTTTGAGACCGGGTTGCCGGTGCTCGTCGAGATGGCGAAGCAGCACGGCATCGCCGCGATGGCGATCAACCACTGTTATCACTTCTCCGCGCTGTGGCCCGAGGTCGAGGCGATCGCCGCCGAAGGGCTGGTCGGCATCGCGATGAACCCGAGCCATAGCTGGGTCGCGCCGGAAGGCGGCCGCGAGCCGGTGTTCGGCACCAACCCGATCGCGTTCGCGTGGCCGCGCCCGGGCGGCGAGCCATTCGTGTTCGATTTCGCGACGAGCGCGATCGCGCGCGGCGACATCGAGCTGCACGCGAAACAGGGCAAGGCGATTCCGTCGCACTGGGCGATCGACGCGGACGGCCAGCCGACCACCGACCCGAAGGCCGCGCTGCAAGGCGCGATGCGCACGTTCGGCGGCCACAAGGGCTCGGCGCTGGCGGCGATGGTCGAACTGCTCGGCGGGGCGCTGATCGGCGACATGACGAGCCGGGAATCGATGGACTTCGACGAAGGCGTCGGCGCGACGCCGTGCCATGGCGAACTCGTGATCGCGTTCGATCCGAAGGTGTTTCTCGGCGACGATCTCGACGCGGGGCTCGCGCGCGGCGAGCGGATGTTCGAATCGATCGTCGCGCAGGGCGCGCGGCTGCCGTCGCAACGGCGCTTCGACGCCCGCGCGCGCAGCATCGCGAACGGCGTGCGGATTCCGAAGGCGCTGTACGACGAGATCCTGACGCTGCTCGACTGATGCGCGATCGAGCGGCACGACGCGGCTTCATTGTCGGCGGGACGGGCGATGAAGCCGCCGCCCGGTTGCGCCGGAAATGGTTTGCATCGGATGTCGTGCCTGGTGGGCTTGGTGGGCTTGGTGGGCTTGGTGGGCTTGGTGGGCTTCGTGCATTCAGCCGCCCCCGGCGCGGCGCGCCGCACCGCCCGCCCGCTCCCGCCGGCGCCGCCGGCCCGGCGGCTGTGGGATAATCGCGAAGTTTGCCCAGGGCGCAGCTCAAGAGGTTGTTCGCACGGGCGCGAGAGGGGCCTTTATTCCCGAGCCCCCACCCTTTTCCCGCGATATTTCTTCAGCCATCACCATGCCCACTTACCGTTCCAAAACCTCTACCGCCGGCCGCAACATGGCAGGTGCGCGCTCGCTGTGGCGCGCCACCGGCATGAAAGACGACGATTTCTCGAAGCCGATCATCGCGGTCGTCAACTCGTTCACCCAGTTCGTGCCCGGGCACGTGCACCTGAAGGATCTCGGCCAGCTCGTCGCGCGCGAGATCGAGGCTGCCGGCGGCGTCGCGAAGGAATTCAACACGATCGCGGTCGACGACGGCATCGCGATGGGCCATGACGGCATGCTGTATTCGCTGCCGAGCCGCGACATCATCGCCGACTCGGTCGAATACATGGTGAACGCGCACTGCGCGGACGCGATGGTGTGCATCTCGAACTGCGACAAGATCACGCCGGGAATGCTGATGGCCGCGATGCGCCTGAACATTCCGGTGATCTTCGTGTCGGGCGGCCCGATGGAAGCCGGCAAGACGCGTCTCGCGAACCCGGTCACCAAGACCGTCGAGTTGAAGAAGCTCGACCTCGTCGACGCGATGGTGATCGCGGCCGACCAGTCGTATTCGGATGCCGACGTCGCCGAAGTCGAACGCTCGGCGTGCCCGACCTGCGGCTCGTGCTCGGGCATGTTCACCGCGAACTCGATGAACTGCCTGACCGAAGCGCTCGGCCTGTCGCTGCCCGGCAACGGCACGGTGGTCGCCACGCACGCCGATCGCGAACAGCTGTTCAAGCGCGCCGGGCGCCGCATCGTCGAGCTGACCCGCCAGCACTATGAGCAGGACGACGAACGCGTGCTGCCGCGCTCGGTCGGCTTCAAGGCGTTTGAGAACGCGATGACGCTCGACATCGCGATGGGCGGTTCGACCAACACGATCCTGCACCTGCTGGCGATCGCGCAGGAAGCCGGCATCGACTTCACGATGAAGGACATCGATCGCCTGTCGCGCACCGTGCCGCAGCTGTGCAAGGTCGCGCCGAACACGAACAAGTACCACATCGAGGACGTGCACCGCGCAGGCGGCATCATGGCGATCCTCGGCGAGCTCGACCGTGCGGGCAAGCTGCACACCGACGTGCCGACCGTGCACGCGCCGACGCTGAAGGATGCGCTCGACCAGTGGGACATCGTCCGCACGCAGGACGAAGCCGTGCGCACGTTCTACCTGGCCGGCCCGGCCGGCATCCCGACGCAGGTCGCGTTCAGCCAGGACACGCGCTGGCCGAGCCTCGACCTCGACCGCGCCGAAGGCTGCATCCGCTCGTACGAGCATGCGTTCTCGAAGGAAGGCGGCCTCGCCGTGCTGACGGGCAACATCGCGCTCGACGGCTGCGTGGTGAAGACGGCCGGCGTCGACGAGAGCATCCTCGTGTTCGAAGGCTCGGCGCACGTGACCGAATCGCAGGACGAAGCGGTCGAGAACATTCTGAACGACAAGGTCAAGGCCGGCGACGTGGTGATCGTGCGCTACGAAGGCCCGAAGGGCGGCCCGGGCATGCAGGAAATGCTCTACCCGACCAGCTACATCAAGTCGAAGGGGCTCGGCAAGGCGTGCGCACTGCTGACGGACGGCCGTTTTTCGGGCGGCACGTCGGGTCTGTCGATCGGCCATTGCTCGCCGGAAGCGGCAGCGGGCGGCGCGATCGGCCTCGTGCGCGACGGCGACCGGATCCGCATCGACATTCCGAATCGCACGATCGACGTGCTGGTGTCGGACGAGGAACTGGCGCGCCGCCGCGAAGAACAGAACGCGAAGGGCTGGAAGCCCGCGCAGCCGCGTCCGCGCAAGGTGTCCGCGGCGCTGAAGGCGTACGCGAAGCTGGTCATGTCGGCCGACAAGGGCGCCGTGCGCGATCTGTCGCTGCTCGACGACTGATGCCGCAGGCTACGGGCGACCGGTAGCGCCTTACCTCGCTCCGCTTGCCCGATCCAAAAGCCGCTCTCCGGAGCGGTTTTTTTTTCGTCCGGCGCCCGGAGCACCCGCGGCGCCGGCCCCGTCAGTGACGGAGTTCGTCGGGGCCGCCGCCCCCGCCGCCGTGGTTGCCGCCACCGTTTCCGCCGCCTTGCGGCCGTGCATAACCGCCGCCCCCGCCACCCTGGCGTACCGGCGGCGGCATCGCACGGCCCTCTCCGCCGGGCGCAGGCGGCGGGCGCAGCACCGCCGGCGGTGGGCCGGCCGGACGCGTATTACCCGCCCCACCGGGCATCGGCGTCGGCGCCGGCGGGCTGGCCGGGCGCGTATTACCCGCCCCGCCCGGCATCGGCGTCGGCGGGCTGGCAGGACGCGCATTACCCACCCCACCCGGCATCGGCGTCGGCGGGCTGGCCGGACGCGCGTTACCCATCCCGCCCGGCATCGGCGTCGGCGGCGTTTGCGGCGTCAGTGCCGGTGCCGCCGGCGCCGGCACGCGGTTCGCGCCGTTCCAGCCGCCGCGCGTCGCCGACGGCCGCGTGTCGTGCACGGGCGGCGGGCCGCCCGGCGCGACCTGCATCGGCACGCCCGGTTGCGGACGCCCTTGCGCCGGCGGCACGCCGCCGGGGCCGAGCCTCGGCTCCGGACGATGCGCCCAGCGATCGCGGTCGGGATACCACGGGCGGTGCCGGTAATAGCGATCCCAGTACGCGCCGATCGCGAACCCGGTCACCGGCACGCCGATGATCGCGCCATATTCGAGCAACGGCACGTAGCTCCCCTGGTACGGATAGTCGAGCAACTGCGCATCGATCCAGCCGCGCACGCCCGGCAATGCGACGTCGCACCACGTGTAATCGCTCAGGCAGCCGAATACGTCCAGCGCGGTGCCGGGCGGAATCTCCGCGACCACCGGATAATCGGGCGCAGGCCCGGCATACAGCTCGGCCGGCGAATTCGTGTAAGCGCTGCTCTGCGCATCGGCAACGCCCGGTGCGACCGCGAGGCCGGCCAGGACGACGCACAGACTTCGGACAATCGTGTTCCTCATGATGCTCTCCCGCGTCGCGCCGATGCGCGCCGGTCAGTGCCGATGGCCGCCGCCCCAGTGACCGCCACCCCAATGACCGCCGCCCCACGGACGATGCCAGTACCCGCCGCGCCCGCCCCAGTATCCGCCGCCCCAGCGGCCCCAGAAGCCGATCGTCACGGGCGGCCCGTACCAGCCCGAGTAGTACGCCGGGTAGTAATACGGATACGGATACGGCGGCGGCACGTAGGCCGGGGCGACATACACGGGAACCGCCGTGTCGGTGTCGACCTGCGCCTGCGGCACGGTCGACGGGGCCGGCGCCGATGCGGCCGTTGCGACCGGAATGTCGCGCTGCGTCACCGCGGCAGGCACCGGCGCGTAATAAGGTGCGTAACCGTACGGGCTCGTGTAGTAGCAGCCGCCAAGCGCCAGTGCGGCCAGCGCGACGGCGGCGGGCCTCGCGGCGAAAATGGGGTTCATCTCGTACTCCGGCAGAATTCGCGCGTCGCCGCCGGGCGCGCGCCTGACTCTAGCTTACGTCCCCTGCAGATTTCCGCGCGTATGATCGGTTACTTTTTGTTTCCTCTCCCGGACGGCGAAGCAGGCACGCCGCGTGCTGACCCGTCCGCGGCGCCAACGTTGAAGTTGGGCCAAATGCCCTCAACTTGAACGATGTCGGGCTGACCGGCGCGGACGGGCGTCCGCGATCCACCGGCACCCGCAAACCGGCGAGCTTCGGCCCGCCCAGACAGGAACGCGGCTCGCGCCGCCATCGACATGACTACGCCACGCCCCACTTCCCGGGCGGACACACCGCTCGACCCGATCATCCAGTTGCTGGCGCTTGCCGGCGAGCAAGGTTATCTGACGCACGCCGACCTCGTGGACGCGCTGCCGCCCGAAAGCGACAGCCCCGACGCGCTCGACGTCGTGCGCGCCGCGCTTGCCGACATCGGCATCGCGGTACTCGACGAGCCGGCCGTGCCTGCGCCGTTCGCCGGCGCGGCGCCGGTCGAGGTCGATCGCGACGCGCTCGACGAAGGCCGGGCCATGCTCGGCGACCTCGCGCGCGGCACGAGCGCGTCGACCGATCCGCTCGCGCTCTACATGCGGCGCATGCACGCGGTGCCGCTGCTCACGCGCGAAGGCGAAATCGTGCTCGCCCGCGAGATCGAAACGGGCCGCCATCAGGTGCTGCACGCGATCGCCGGCTATCCGCCCGCGGTCGACGCGCTGCTCGAGCGTCATCGCGCGACGGGCAGCGCCGGCTCGACCGGCTCGCCCGATGACGACGACGCCGGCGCTCCCGCGCCCGCCCGCTACGATGCGCTGCACGCAGCGGTGTCGGCGCTGCGCGGCGCATTGCATGCGCATGGCAGCCGTTCGGCCGAATACCGCGACGCGCGCAACCACGTGGCCGCCCTGCTCGGTTCGCTCCCGTGGGTCGCGCCGGCCGCCGACGACGCGGGCCGTACGATACGCGCACTCGCGGCCGCCGCCCACGATCCGTCGGCGGTCGACGCGGCGTGCTTCGACGCGGTCGCCCGGCGCGCGCTCGCAGCCGCACTGAGCGACGGCCAGCAGAAGGTGCGCGACGCGACGCGTGCGATGCTCGAGGCGAATCTGCGGCTCGTGCTGTCGATCGCGCGCAAGTACCTGAACCGCGGCGTCGACCTGTCCGACCTCGTGCAGGACGGCTGTCTCGGCCTGATGCGCGCGATCGAGAAATTCGAATACCGGCGCGGCTTCAAGTTCTCGACCTATGCGACCTGGTGGATTCGCCAGGCGATCGCGCGTGCGGTCGCGGATCGCGCGCGCACGATCCGCGTGCCGGTGCACGTCGGCGATCAGTACCAGCGCGTGCAGCGGCATGCGCTGCGCTTTCGCCAGCGCACGGGCCGGCGGGCCACGCCGGCCGAGCTCGCGGTCGAAACCGGCCTCGACGAAGACAAACTGCGCGCGGTGCTTGCGCTGCCCGCCGAGCCGGTCTCGCTCGACACGCCGCTGCCCGACGCGGACACCGGCCTCGTGGAATTGATCGAGGATCAGGCCTCGGCCAGCCCGTTCGAGCAACTGGCCGACACGCGCATGCGCGAATGCGTGCGGTCGCTGCTGCGGTCGGTCACGCCGACCGAGGCCGACGTGCTGCGCCGGCGGTTCGGCCTCGGCGGCGCCGAGCCCGACACCTACGACGCGATCGCGCAGGATGCGGGGATGTCGCGCGAGCGCGTGCGGCAGATCGAGAAACGGGCGCTCGCCGCGCTGCGTACGGCCGCCGAGGCCGAGAACGCGCAGTCGTTTCTCGACGCTTGACCGCCCCGAGCGCAACGCACGGTCATGCCGCGTTCCGGCACGACCGTGCGCTGCGCGCCTGTGCTACGTTTGTCATTGGCGCGCATCAAACTTTCTTCATCGCGCGTCGCGACGATGGTTGACAGCCGACCGGCGCGCCACTCGTCGCGCCCATTCCGTTTGTGCTTTCCGGGTCCCTCGCCATGCAGTCGACCGTCAGCCAGACGTACGAGGAAAACCGGCCCATCGCGGCGTGCCTGCG
This sequence comes from Burkholderia sp. ABCPW 11, assembly GCF_001523445.1. NCBI lineage: Bacteria > Pseudomonadati > Pseudomonadota > Betaproteobacteria > Burkholderiales > Burkholderiaceae > Burkholderia > Burkholderia sp. ABCPW 11. Next base: position 119,180 of record NZ_LOVM01000031.1, read on the forward strand.
CGAGGCCGCGCAGTGGCTTGTCGACCAGGGCGCGAACCCGTACCGGGTCGCCGCGTACCGTGCGGCGGCCGATACGGTCGACGCGCTCGACCGCGACATCCGCGGCGTGTTCGAAACCGGCGGCGTCGAGGCGCTCGGCGCGCTGCCCGACATCGGCGCGGGCGTCGCGCAGGCGATCGCCGAGCTGCTGGTGACGGGGCGCTGGCGCCAGCTCGATCGCCTGCGCGGCGATGCCGAGCGCGCATCGGCCTTCGAAGCGGTGCCGGGCATCGGCCACGCGCTCGCGCTGCGCATTCATGACGCACTGCACATCGACACGCTGGAGGAGCTCGAACGCGCGGCCCGCAACGGCCAGCTCGAAACGATCGCGGGCGTCGGCCCGCGCCGCGCGGCCGGCATCCGCGCCGCACTCGACGACGTGCTGAGCCGCCGCCGGCGCTGGCAAGGCCGCATGCAAAACACCGATCCCGGCACGGAACCGCCCGTCGAACTGCTGCTTTACATCGATCGCCAGTACCGCAACAAGGCGGCCGCCGGCGTGCTGCCGAGGCTCACGCACCGGCGCCTGAACGCGGACGGTTACGTGCCGCCGCCCGTCATGCACATGACCAAGGGCGGCTGGCATTTCACGGTGCTGAGCCAGCATGCCGCGATGCGCACGCCGGAAGCCGGGCGCTCGACCGACTGGGTCTCGCTCTACTTCTACGACGCCGTGCAGTGCGAGCACCAGCGCACCGTCTTCACCGAAACGTACGGCGCGCTCGTCGGCAAGCGGATCGTACGCGGGCGCGAGATGGAATGCCGCGTGTATTACGCGGGGTGAGTCATGTGTCGACGGTGTTGCCGACGTCGAAGGCGGCATCAACGGCATCCCCTTTGGACGATCCGGCACGTCGAACTCGCCACGTCACCACCCTCCCGTCGAATCGCTGCCGCTACGCCCCCGTCGCGCAGGCTCGCCGCCTACGCGCTTTCCGCCTTCGCGCGGCGTGCCGGATGACGATGCGCGGCAATGCGCAGCAGCTTCCGGAACGACGGGCACTCGAGATGGTTCGCCGCCGGGCACACGGCCGCATGCCGCAGCGCATCGCGCACCGCGCCGAGACGGCGGATCGTGCGGTCGAGCTCGTCGGCCTTGCCATCGAGCTTCGCGCGATCGATCGCGGGCCGACCGTCGGTGCCAACCATCGCGAGAATGTCGTCGAGCGAGAAACCGGCCTCCCGGCCGAGCGCGATCAACGCCAGGCGCTCCAGCACCGACGCGTCGTATTGCCGCCGCAGCCCGTGCCGGCCGATCGGCACGATCAGCCCCTTTTCCTCGTAGTAGCGCAGCGTCGACGCGGGCAATCCCGTGCGCTGCGCCACGTCGGCGATGTCCAGTCGGCTCATGCTTGACCTCAAGTGAACTTGAAGTTGCAAGATAGTCGCTCGACTTCACGAAGACAAGCCCAGTGGAATCAGCCGCCGTCGCTGCGTTGCGCCGTTTCCTCGTAGCGATCGAGCGCGTCGAGCAGTTTGCCCGGCCGGCTCATCTCGGCCCGCAGCCTGGCGGCTTTCTCGATATCGGCCGGCGCGGTGAGCTTCGCGCCCTGATCGAGGTACTGCTGCGCGCGCGTCTCGCCTGCGGCGGCAGCCAGGCTCAACAACGCATTCGCGGCGATCGGATCGGATGCGACACCGCTGCCCGCGTAGTACTGCACGCCCAGCCGGAACAGCGATGTCGCGGCACCCTGGGCCGCAGCGAGCCGATACCATCTCGCCGCTTCGGCGTCGTCCTTGCGCACGCCCTGCCCGTTTTCGTACATCAGGCCGAGATTGTTCTGTGCGTTCGCGTCGCCCTGTTCCGCGGCGAGTCGGTACCACTTGAATGCCTCGGTGTCGCTCCGCGTCACGCCGCGCCCGCTGTCGTACAGGTAACCGAGGGCGTTCTGTGCTTGCGGCTCGCCCTGATCGGCCGCGCGCCGATACCATTTGGCGGCTTCCGCGACATCCTGCGGCACGCCGGTCCCGGCGTCGTACATCAGCCCCAGATACAGTTGCCCTCTCGGCAGGCCCTGTTCGGCCGCGCGCCGGTAGAGCCGCACCGCTTCCGCGCTGTCCTGCGGCGCGCCTTCGCCGTCCTCGTATGCGCGGCCGAGATTGCACAACGCATCCCCATTGCCCTGCGCGGCCGCGCGCCGATACCAGCTCACCGCCTCCGCGCGGCTTTGCTCGACGCCGATGCCGGTTTCGTACAGCGTGCCGAGATTGTTCTGCGAGGCCGCGTCGCCCTGATCGGCGGCCCGCCGGTACCATTTCGCGGCTTCGGCGGGATTCCGTTCGACGCCGTCGCCGTGCTCGTACATCAGCGCGACGCTGAATTCGCCGTCCAGATCGCCGCGCTTCGCCTTCGCCATCGCCGCGTCGAACGTCCCGGGCGCATCGTTGTGCCCGAGCCAGGCGGTGCCGCCCCCGACGATCAATACCAGCGCGAGCGCGATGAGAATCGCAATACGGGCTTTCCGGCCCATTCGTCGTGCCTCGGTCATCTCTCAGTGTTCTCTTTTTGTGGTTGCAACCGGTACGCCCGACCGCGCACCGACGTCACTCGCCGCCGCAGTCGATCAGGTTGCGGCGCACGCGCCCGAGCAGGCGCACCAGCGTATCGCGCTCGTCGGGCGTGAAGCCGCGCAGCCCGTCGTCGGCGACGGTATCGCCCACCTCCAGCATCTGCGGAAAGATCTCGCGCGACTTGTCGGTCAGCCGGATCACGAACGCGCGGCGGTCGTCGTCGTTCGCGACGCGCTCGATCCACCCATAGCTTTCCATCCGGTCGAGCAGCCGCGTGAGCGAGATCGGCGTGATCTCGAGCCATTCGGCGAGCCGCGCCTGGTTCATCTCGCCCTTCCACGTCAGGTACGCGAGCACGCGGCTTTGCGCCCGCGTCAGCCCGATGCGCTTAGCGCGCCGGTCGAACAGGCGCCCGTTCAGGCGGGCCACGTCGGCGATCAGGTAACCGATCCGGTTCTCGTAGGTCTTGTCCATGCGGCGATTATAGGGTCAAGCCGGAACCGACCCGACGCTGGCGACTCGGCAATAAGCGGCTATATAATGAGCATGCTTATAATTTGCGCCATATCGGATCGCCGCGCACGGCGACCGCCCCACGGAGACACCCGCTTGAACCCCGCCGCCGACGCCCCCGCCTCGTCCGCCCTGAACCGGCCGATGCTGACCCTGTCGATCATGCTCGCCACGCTGATCCAGACCCTCGACAGCACGATCGCGAACGTCGCGCTGCCCCACATGCAGGGCACGCTGTCCGCGTCGCAGGACGAAATCACGTGGGTGCTGACCTCCTACATCGTCGCCGCGGCAATCGCGACACCGCTCACCGGCTGGCTGTCCGACCGGCTGAGCGTGAAGCGGCTGCTGATCGTGTCGATCGCCGGCTTCACGGTTGCGTCGGCGCTGTGCGGGCTGTCGGAGACGCTCGTGCAGATCGTCGGCGCGCGGCTGCTGCAGGGTGTGTTCGGCGCCGCGCTGGTACCGCTGTCGCAATCGATCCTGCTCGACATCAACCCGCGCGAGAAACAGGGCCAGGCGATGGCGATCTGGGGGATGGGCGTGATGGTCGGCCCGATCCTCGGCCCGACGCTCGGCGGCTGGCTCACCGACAGCTACAACTGGCGCTGGGTGTTCTTCATCAACGTGCCGATCGGCGCATTCGCGCTCGCCGGCGTGATGACCTTCCTGCCGGCGCGCGCGCCGCGCCCGCACGTGAAATTCGACGCGTTCGGCTTCGCGACGCTCGCGCTCGCGATCGGCGCGTTCCAGGCGATGCTCGACCGCGGCGAACAGCTCGACTGGTTCGGTTCGTACGAGATCCGCATCGAGGCGCTCGTCGCGGCGCTCGGCTTCGCGTTCTTCCTCGCGCATACGGCGAGCGTCGGCAAGGCGTCGTTCTTCAAGTCGGAACTGCTGCGCGATCCGAATTTCGCGACGGGCACGCTGTTCATCTTCGTGGTCGGCGCGGTGCTGTATGCGACGCGCGCGCTGCTGCCGCCGATGCTGCAGAACCTGATGGGCTACCCGGTCGCGACGACGGGCCTCGTCACCGCACCGAGCGGCGCCGGCACGATGATCGCGATGCTGTTCGTCGGGCGGCTGCTGAAATACGTGGATGCGCGGATGCTGCTGCTCGCGGGGCTGTCGATTTCCGCGCTCGCGCTATGGCAGATGATGCAGTACCCGGTCGTGCTGTCCGAAGCGGACATCGTGTGGCCCGGCGTGATCCAGGGCTTCGGTCTCGGGCTCGTGTTCGTGCCGCTGAGCGCGCTGTCGTTCTCGACGTTGCCGCCCGACCTGCGCGCCGACGGCACGGCCACCTACAGCCTGATGCGCAACATCGGCAGCAGTATCGGCATCTCGATCGTGCAGACGCTGATGACGCGCAATACGCAGGTCGCGCATGCCGACCTCGCGGCCCACGTCACGCCGTTCGATCCGGCCGTGCAGGCGATCGCCGGCAGCCGCGTCGACATCGCACTGCTCGACCGCACGATCAACCAGCAGGCGACGATGATTGCGTACCTGAACGATTTCAAACTGATGTTCGTCGCGACGCTGCTGATGATCCCGCTGTTGCTGCTGATCCGTCCGCCGCAGAAGGCGGCGAGCGTCGACGTCGCGCATGCGGCGATGGATTGACGAGCGCGCATGCGCCCGTCCGAGGCCGCGTCAGGCCTTCATCGTCCCGGTTCGCACGTAGCGCTCGTGCCACGACAGCGCCTCGGCGAGCAGATGCGGCGTGTGCTTGCCGAAGCTGTCGCGCGACGCGCGCTCGAAGTAGTCCTCGAGCATCGGCCGGTAGTCCGGGTGCGCGCAGCTCGCGATGATCTTGCGCGCGCGCTGCTTCGGCGACAGGCCGCGCAGGTCGGCCAGCCCCTGCTCGGTGACGACGACCGCGACGTCGTGCTCGGTATGGTCGACGTGGCTCGCCATCGGCACGATCCGCGAGATCGCCCCGCCCTTCGCGGTGCTTGCCGACATGAAGCACGACAGGTAGCCGTTGCGCGCGAAGTCGCCCGAGCCGCCGATGCCGTTCTGGATCTTCGTGCCCATCACGTGCGTCGAATTCACGTTGCCGTAGATGTCGGCCTCGATCATCCCGTTCATCGCGATGCAGCCGAGCCGGCGCACGAGTTCCGGATGGTTGCTGATCTCCTGCGGGCGCAGCACGATCTTCTCGCGGAACGTCGCGATTTCGTCGGCGAAGCGCTGCACGGCGGCCGGGCTCAGCGACAGCGCGGTGGCCGATGCGAAACTCAGCGTGCCGTCGTCGAGCAGGTCGAGCATGCCGTCCTGGATCACTTCCGTGTACGCGGTCAGGTTCGAGAAGCCGGCCGAGCTCAGTTCCGCGAGCACCGCGTTCGTGATGTTGCCGACGCCCGACTGCAGCGGCAGCAGGTTTTCCGGCAGGCGGCCGCGCTTCACTTCGTGACGCAGGAAGTCGATCAGTTGCAGCGCGATCTGCTTGGAGGTCGCATCCGGCGCGGTGAACGCATTGCTGCGATCGGGCGCGTCGGTCTCGACGATCGCGACGATCTTGTCGGCCGGGCAGCGCAGGTACGGCTCGCCGATCCGGTCGTCGCTCTTCGTCAGCGGAATCGGCTTGCGGTGCGGCGGCAGCGCGGTGCCGTAGTAGATGTCGTGCATCCCGTCGAGGCCGAGCGGCTGGCGCGCATTCACTTCGAGGATCACGTGCTTCGCGCGTTCGAGCCACGTCTTGTTGTTGCCGATCGACGCGGACGGAATCAGCAGGCCGTCCTCGCGAATGCCCGCGACTTCGACGATCGCGACGTCGAGATCGCCGTACAGCCCGAACCACGCGTATTGCGCGACGTGGCTCAGGTGGACGTCCTGATAGTCGACTTCGCCGCCGTTGATCTTGTCGCGCAACGTCGGGTCGGACTGGTACGGCAGCCGCATCGAGATGCCGTCGGTGCGGGCGAGCGCGCCGTCGAGTTCCGGTGCGGTCGATGCGCCCGTCAGCACGTTGATCCGGAAGTCCTCGCCGCGCGCGTGCGCCGCGTCGATGTGGGCGGCGAGCGCGGCCGGCACGGCCTTCGGATAGCCCGACCCGGTGAAGCCGCTCATGGCGACGGTCATGCCGGGGCGGATCAGCGCGGCGGCTTCGTCGGCGGTGCGGACGAGCGAACGCAGGGCGGGAGCGAGGATGCGTGAAGAAGACATGGCTGGTTATCTGACGCTTTGGTCTGTCGTTGACGTCGCGGGGGGTGTCTCCTGAGCGACGCGAAGCCCTTGGGGCCGCGAGGGGCGGCCCGGCACCACGGGCACGGCCGGAGTATCGCAGAGGCCATCGCCGCGAAATGTCCGCTGGATGCAAAAGATCCTTGCCGAATTTGCCGGGTATCGAACGAGCGTTCTGTGACAGGCGATCCGCCCGCGCCGAATGCACGCGAAAGGCGTGCGAAAGCATCGGGGCGAATCGTTGGTTCGCGATCGCCGACCGTCGCGCATCAATCGACGAGATTTCACCGACATTGACGAGCTCCGGTTCGGCAATCGCCGATACCCGTCCGGCGCGGCCGATTGTCGCCCGATGCGGCTTTTCCGGGCCTGACGGAGATCAAGATCGCATGCGCTGCGCGACGTCGGCCAACCGGCGCGAAAAACCCGCGCGATCCGCCTGCGAGGCCCATCCGGCCTTGACAGCCGCACGCGGCAAACCACACTGGAAGACGAGGTCGGCCGCCCGAATGGCCGCCCCGTTCACACGTGCGTTTCTGGAGCGGCCGATGCCTTCAAGACGCGGTAACACTCCCGTATGTCAGGACATTGATCGAATAAAAAGCAACAAATTACAATTCCGTATATATTTCGCCGATGGACCAAAGAAAAACCGCCACACGCCCCGAGCCACCCCCGCCACGCACCTGGGATGCGCGGCTCGCGCGCTCGCTCGTCCGACCGCTCGTCGATACGCCGGTCACTCCGAATCACCTCACCACCGTTCGTCTGCTGATCGGCCTCGCCGGCGCCTGGTGCCTCGCGCACGGCGGCTTCGGCTGGAGCAACGCAGGCGCGTTCCTGATCGTGCTGTCGAACTTCGTCGACCACACCGACGGCGAACTCGCGCGCATCAGCGGCAAGTCCAGCAAGATCGGTCATTTTTACGACCTGGCGGCCGATGCGCTCGTCACGGTCGCGCTGTTCGTCAGCATGGGCGTCGGCATCGTCGCCCAGGGCGGCCAGATGGCCGCGTCGCCGGTGCTGCTCGGCGCGGTGGCCGGCGCGGCCGTCGCGCTGATCTTCTTCCTGCGCATGCGGATCGAATCGATCGCCGGCAAGGCCGGCACCAAGCAGGCATTCGCCGGCGGCTTCGAGACGGAAGACGTGCTGTACCTGCTGCCGATCGTGACGCTCGTCGACGGCGTCGAGCCGTTCCTGCTCGCGGCGTCGATCGGCGCCCCGCTGTTTGCCGCCTGGGTCGTGATCGACTGGTGGCGCATCGTGCGGCGCGGCAACCTCCCGCAGAACCCGGCCGCGCAGAACCCAACCGAAATCCAGGCTTCCAAATGACTCCTAGCACGCGCGACGATTCCGTGCTGAGCCCGGCACGCCCTGCGCCCGTGCGCGCGGCCGCGGCCGATCCCGATCGCACCGTGGCCGACTGCGTCGGCCGGCTCGATCTCGACCGCCTGCGCGGCGACTACACGCGCCAGGGCTCGTTCCTCTACCTCGACGCGTTTCTGCCGGCCGACGCGCACGCGAAGCTGGCGAACGCCGCCCGCGCGATGCAGGCCAGCCTGAACCGCAATTACCTGCCCGGCCACAAGCAGGGCGGCAGCGTGAGCCGCCATACGATCGACGAGCAAGCGCCATACATCGCCGAGCTGTATCGGTCGAAGGCGCTGATCGGCTTCCTCGAGAAAATCACGGGCGACAAGCTGATGCTGTCGCCGGACGACGATCCGCACGCGTACGCGCTGTATTACTACACGAAGCCCGGCGACCACATCGGCTGGCACTACGACACGTCTTACTACGACGGCCGCCGCTACACGCTGCTGATCGGCGTGATCGACGAATCGTCGTGCCGGCTCGACTACGAGCTGCATACGCGCAACCCGGACGTCGCCGACGAACCGGGCTCCGTGCAGATCGCCGACGGCGGCATCGTGCTGTTCGACGGCGACAAGCTACGCCACCGCATCACGCCGCTTGGCCAGAACGAGATGCGCGTGTCGCTCACGTTCGAATACGTGACGAACCCCGGCATGCGGCCGTGGAAGCGCTTCATCTCTAACATGAAGGACGCGATCGCGTATTTCGGTTTCCGCCAGGTGTTCAAGCAACTGGCGACGCGACGCACGAGCGGGTCATGACACGCGCGGGCCTCATCCTGCTGTCCCTCGGGACCGCACTCTTCATCGCACTCCTGGCCTGGCAGGGCATCGGCGCGGTAGCGTCCACGTTCCTCGCTGCCGGCTGGGGCCTCGCGCTCGTCGCGGCGTTCCACGTCGTGCCGCTCGCGATCGACGCGGTCGCGATCTCCGTGATGTTCCGCCGCGGGCAGCCGGGCGCCGAACTCGGCAACGCGCTGCGCGCGCGCTGGGTCGGCGAATCGGTGAACAGCCTGCTGCCCGCCGGGCAGATCGGCGGCCCGGTGCTGATGGTGCGCCACCTCGCGCAGCGCGGCACGCGGATGGCCGATGCGGCCGCCGCCGTGACCGTCAGCACGACGATGCAGGCGCTCGCGCAAATGGCCTTCGCGCTGATCGGCATCGCCGCGTTCAGCCTGTATGCGACGCACGAGTCGGTCGCGCACCTGCGTACGCCCGCGCTGATCGCCACCGGCGTGCTCGGCGTGCTCGCCGTCGCGTTCTACGCAGCACAGCGGCGCGGACTGTTCGGCCGCGGGCTGCGCATCGCGTCGAAGCTGCTCGGCCCGCGCGACTGGTCGTCGCTCGCCACGCGCGCCGACGCGATCGACGACGCGGTGGGGGCGCTGTACCGCGATCGCGCGAAAGTCGCGAAGACCTTCGCATTGAGTCTCGCCGGCTGGATCGTCGGCACCGCGGAAGTGTGGCTCGCGCTGCACTTCCTCGGGCACCCGGTGAGCTGGCTCGACGCGCTGCTGCTCGAAAGCGTCGGCCAGGCGATTCGCGGGGCGGCCTTCGCGATCCCGGGCTCGCTCGGCGCGCAGGAAGGCGGTTACCTGCTGCTCGCGCCGCTGGTTGGGTTGCCGCCCGACGCGGCGCTCGCGCTGTCGCTCGCGAAGCGCGCGCGCGAACTCGCGCTCGGCCTGCCCGGCCTGCTCTATCTGCATTTCAGTGAAAGAAACTGGCAGCGGCGTCATGCGCCGCAGCCGCTCGCCGACTGATCGTTCAGATCGCCGGCTTTTTGGTTGGAGAACCCATGCGAGCCATCATTCTTGCGGCAGGCCTCGGCTTGCGCCTGCAACAACCGCCCGAAGCGCAGTTCCCGAAGTGCCTGCTGCGCTTCGACGACGTTTCGCTGCTCGAGCGCCATCTGCGCGTGCTCGACGCCGCGGGCGTCGACGAGATCGTGCTCGGGCTCGGCTTTCAGCACGAGAAGGTCGAGCAGGAACTGAAGCGCCTCGGCCGTCAGGCCGAGATCGTGATCAACGACCGCTACGACCTCGGCAGCGTGCTGACCGTGCATACCGTCGCCGATGCGATGACGCGCGGCGGCGACGTGCTGCTGATGGACGCAGACGTGCTGTACGACGAGAACATCCTGCACGCGCTGGTGGCCGACGCCGACAAGCCGGTCGATCGCCTGCTGATCGATCGCGACTTCGAGGCCGGCGACGAGCCCGTCAAGCTGTGCCTGAAGAACGGCGTGCCGGTCGAGCTGCGCAAGCAGCTCGCGGTCGACCTCGACTACGACACGATCGGCGAATCGGTCGGCTTCTTCCGCTTCACCGAAGGCACCGCGCGCCGCCTCGCGACGATCGTCGCGGGCTACGTCGACAGCGGCCGCGCGAACATGCCGCACGAGGAAGCCGTGCGCGACCTGCTGCTCGAAGGCGGCCATTCGTTCGACGTCGCCGACGTCACCGGCTCGCCGTGGATCGAGATCGACTTCCCGAACGACGTCGCACGCGCGACGCAAGACATTCTTCCCCTGATTCAACGCACCACCGCCGGAGCCGCACGATGAACGCACGCGAACCCAACTTCACCGAATCGCGCAGCGCGCGCCTGCGCCGCATGCTCGTCAGCAGCGACCTTGAATTCCTGATGGAAGCGCACAACGGCCTGTCCGCGCGGATCGTCCGCGAGGCCGGCTTCAAGGGGATCTGGGCGTCGGGCCTCGCGATCTCCGCGCAATTCGGCGTACGCGACAACAACGAAGCGAGCTGGACCCAGGTGGTCGACGTGCTCGAATTCATGGCCGACGCGAGCGACCTGCCGATCCTGCTCGACGGCGACACCGGCTACGGCAACTTCAACAACGTGCGCCGTCTCGTGAAGAAGCTCGAACAGCGCGGCATCGCAGGCGTCTGCATCGAGGACAAGCAGTTCCCGAAGACGAACAGCTTCATCGACGGCGAGCGCCAGCCGCTCGCCGAGATCGACGAGTTCTGCGGCAAGATCAAGGCCGGCAAGGATTCGCAGACCGATCCCGATTTCTCGATCGTCGCGCGCGTCGAGGCGCTGATCGCGGGCTGGGGGATGGACGAGGCGCTGCGCCGCGCGAACGCGTATGCCGAAGCCGGCGCCGATGCGATCCTGATCCACAGCAAGCTGTCGCGTCCGGACGAAATCCTGCAGTTCGCGCGCGAATGGAGCGGCAAGGCGCCGCTCGTGATCGTGCCGACCAAGTACTACAGCACGCCGACCGACGTGTTCCGCCAGGCCGGCATCAGCACCGTGATCTGGGCGAATCATCTGATCCGCGCGTCCGCGTCGGCAATGCAGGCCGTCGCGCGCGAGATCCACGAGAACGAAACGCTGATCAACGTCGAGGACCGCGTCGCGTCGGTCAACGAGATCTTCCGCCTGCAGGACGCCGACGAGTACTCGGCGGCCGAGCGCATCTACCTGTCGTCGTCGTCGCGCGCGTCGAACGCGGCGGTCGTGCTCGCCGCGAGCCGCGGCAAGGGCCTCGAAGCCGTCACCGAAGACAAGCCCAAGGTCATGCTGCCGGTCGCCGGCAAGCCGCTGTTGCGCTGGCTCGTCGACGGCTTCAAGAAGCAAGGCGTGAACGACATCACCGTGGTCGGCGGCTACCGCGCCGATGCGATCGACACGTCGGGCATCAAGCTCGTCGTCAACGAACGCCATGCGCAGACGGGTGAGCTCGCGTCGCTCGCCTGCGCGGCCGAACGACTGACCGGCGACACCGTGATCTCGTACGGCGACCTGTTGTTCCGCAGCTACATCCTGCGCGACCTCGCGGAGAGCGAGGCCGAGTTCAGCGTGGTGGTCGATTCGTCGCTGACCGAGCCGTCGAACCAGAGCGTGCGCGACTTCGCCCTCTGCTCTGCGGCCGACGATCGCGGCCTGTTCGGCCAGAAGACCTACCTGCAACGCGTGTCGAGCGACGTCGCCGCGGGCACCCCGCACGGCCGCTGGATCGGCCTGCTGAACGTGCGCGGCGCCGGTGTCGACCGCCTGAAGGCGATGCTCGCGACGCTGCAGGCACGTCCCGATTTCGACACGCTCGACATTCCGTCGCTGCTGAACGAACTGATCGCCGCCGGCGAGAAGATCGAGGTGCAGTACGTGCACGGCCACTGGCGCGGCGTCAACGACCTGGAAGACTTCCGCCGCGCGGGCGACTTCGCGCACGGCCAGACGCCGCTGTCCGAACCCGGCGCCGGCAACGGGGGCGCGCAATGATCGAAGCGGCACAGTTCGTCGAGGCCGCGCGCGAACGCGGCTTCGACTGGTACGCGGGCGTGCCCTGCTCGTACCTGACGCCGTTCATCAATTACGTGCTGCAGGACCCGACGCTGCACTACGTGTCGGCCGCGAACGAAGGCGACGCGGTCGCGCTGATCGCAGGCGCGACGCTCGGCGGCAAGCGCGGGATCGCGATGATGCAGAACTCGGGGCTCGGCAACGCGGTGAGCCCGCTCACGTCGCTGACCTGGACGTTCCGGCTGCCGCAGTTGCTGATCGTCACGTGGCGCGGCCAGCCCGGCGTGGCCGACGAGCCGCAGCACGCGCTGATGGGGCCGATCACGCCCGCGATGCTCGACACGATGGAGATCCCGTGGGAGACGTTCCCGACCGACCCCGAACAGGTCGGCCCGGCGCTCGACCGCGCGATCGCGCACATGGACGCGACGGGCCGCCCGTATGCGCTCGTGATGCAGAAAGGCAGCGTCGCGCCGTATGAATTGAAGGCGAACCCGGCCGCGAAGCCGCGCGCGCACGTCGCCGCGCAATCGTCGTCGCGCACCGTGCCGGCCGATGCATGGCCGACCCGCCACGACGCGTTGCAGCGCGTGATCGCGCATACGCCGGTCGATTCGACCGTCGTGCTCGCGTCGACCGGTTTCTGCGGCCGCGAACTCTACGCGCTCGACGATCGCCCGAACCAGCTGTACATGGTCGGCTCGATGGGCTGCGTGACGCCGCTCGCGCTCGGCCTCGCGCTCGCGCGCCCCGACCTGCGCGTGGTGGCCGTCGACGGTGACGGCGCCGCGCTGATGCGCATGGGCGTGTTCGCGACGCTCGGCGCCTATGGTCCGTCGAACCTCACGCACGTGCTGCTCGACAACGGCGCGCACGAATCGACCGGCGGCCAGGCGACCGTGTCGCAACATGTGTCGTTCGCGGGCGTTGCCGCCGCGTGCGGATATGCGTCGGCGGTCGAAGGCGATACGCTCGACGTGCTCGATGCGACGCTGGCCGCAACGGGCAATGGTGCGCAATTCGTTCGCGTGGCGATCCGCACGGGCGTGCCCGACGGCCTGCCCCGCCCGACCGTCACGCCGGTCGAGGTCAAGACCCGTCTGATGCGGCACATCGGCGCCGCGCAGACCGCCGCCCACGTTGAAGGAGCTCATTGATGCTGCTGCTGAACCCCGGCCCGGTCACGCTCACCGAACGCGTGCGCCGCAGCCTGCTGCAACCCGATCTGTGCCATCGCGAAGGCGAATTCTTCGACCTGCAGGACGAAGCGCGTGCGCGCCTCGTCGCCGCGTACGAACTCGATCCGGCCGAATGGGCCGCCGTGCTGATGACGGGTTCGGGCACCGCCGCCGTCGAGAGCATGATCGCGGCGCTCGTGCCGCAGGACGGCAAGCTGCTCGTGATCGAGAACGGCGTGTACGGCGAGCGGATCACGCAGATCGCCACGCAGTATGGGATCTCGCACGACGTGTTGAAGCATGAGTGGATGCAGGCGCCCGATCTCGCGCAGATCGGTGCGAAGCTCGACGCGGGCGGGTACTCGCATGTCGCCGTGATTCATCATGAAACGACGACGGGCCGGCTGAACGATCTCGGCGCGATTGCGGAAGTGTGTCGGGCGCGCGGTGTGAAGATGCTCGTGGATGGCGTCAGCAGCTTCGGCGCGGAAGCGATCGATTTTGAGGGCGGCGACATCGACGCGGTTGCCGCGACCGCGAACAAGTGCCTGCACGGCGTGCCGGGTGCGGCGTTCGTGATCGTGCGCCGCAGCGCGCTCGCGAAGGCTGCGAGCCGGACTTACTATCTCGATCTCGGTCGGCTTGCAAAACTGCAGGATCAGCGGAATACGCCGTTTACGCCGTCCGTGCACGCGTATTACGCGCTCGTCGAGGCGCTGCGCGAATTTGACGAGGCTGGCGGCTGGCGTGCGCGGCATGCGCATTACAAGGCGCTTGCGGATCAGGCGCAGGCGGGACTTGCTGCGCGCGGGATGCCGCTGGTGTTGCCGGAAGGTGCGTCGTCGGTCGTGCTGCGTGCGTATCGGTTGCCGCAGGGCGTCACGTACGAGACGCTGCATGACGGACTGAAGGCGCGTGGTTTCGTGATTTATGCGGGGCAAGGCGGGCTGTCGAAGGAGCTGTTCCGCATCTCGACGATGGGCGCAATTCAGGCGGCCGATGTCGAGCGGTTGCTGGATGGGTTTACGGCGTTGACGCGGTAAACGTCGTCCGCAACTTCGTCTACAAAAAGGCCCGCAAGGGCCTTTTTTGTTGTCATTTGCAAATTCCTGGGGCGTGGAACACGTTGTCGGCATTCGGCCACATTGAGACGTTCGACAGAGCGGCTTGAATCGCTGACAATTGACGCGTTGAAGCCGGAAGCCGCGATGCTAGGACGTAATATGCCAAACGATCTGAACCAGGCAGCCTATTGGGTTTCGTTTATCCTTGAGCACTGCCCGTTTCCAAATCGAGACGCGCTTGCGGCACAGTTCGCGAATGCAGAGATACTCAGAATCTGTAAATGTGGATGCAACAGTTTTGGCCTGTCGCTAGCCACGCCCGATAAAGTTCCTCCCATAGCCGTCGCTTCGAGTGGACAGCCTTATCGCATGGTGTTTGAAGCGGATTTCCGGGATCGGAGGGAACCGGAAGGTTGGGGGTCGATTGAGATTCTGCTCTTTGCCGACGAGTCAGGTCATCTAGCCGATGTCGAAATCGACTATTGCGGAAACGGCATACCCATCCCTGAAAGTCTGAATCTGGAAATCACGCCTTATAACGTCTTCGTCAGCGAATCGCTCATTGAGAATTAAGCGGGAATTGCGCATGCCGGTCGGGACGGTGAATGACCGCTATTGAGCAGATCGAGTGCCTGCAATGGGTCGGTAAGCGACTCCCACGCATATCAATGAAAACAACATCTCCTATCACGACAATGAGAATCCTGCTCTTTGCCCCGCTGCTGGCGCTCGCCGCCGCCCCCATCGCCCACGCCGCCGACAGCCAGGCTTGCAGCGACGAAACCGTGACGGCCATCGCCCGCTGGGCCGGCATCGCGAGCGCACGCATCGCCACGCGCGATGCGGACCGGCTCGTCGTCGCGTCGGCGTGCAAAGCCATGCCGAACGCACCGGAAACGACGATCGCGGCCGTCGCGTTCGATTCGCTGCCGAAAAGCAAGAATCCCGACGAAAGCAAAAAGCTGCAGGTGATCGCACTCGTCGAGGGCAGCAAGGTCGTGGCGGCCGATCGGTCGGTGGTCGAGGAGGATGCGGCGACCGAGATCGGCGAGAACAGCTATCGCATCGACACGGCGCCCTACCGCTTGTCGCCCGACGTGCGCGCGTTCGGCGTGGTGTTTACCAGCAGTGCACGCGGGCCGAGCTGCCCGGATGCCAACGCCAGTGAAGAGTTGACGCTGTGGGTGCGCGAAGGCAGCCGTATCCGCCCGGTGTTCGGCACCAACCTCTACGGCTGGGTCAGCGTCGAAGGCGACGCCTGCGGCCCGGGTGCAGGCGATGCGCGCAGCGAAGAGGCCCGCATGACGATCGCCATCGAGAAAACGTCGAGCCACGGCTTCGCCGACCTGTCGATCACGGCCCACATCACGCAGACGCAACGCAAGAACGGCGATTACTCGGATACGGGCAAGCGCACCGCACGCATGATCGTCCACTACGGCGGCAAGTCGTACGGCATCGACATGTTCCGGAACTTCTGGTATTCGCCGGCCGCGATGAAACGCTTCAAGTAACGCCGTGGGCGCGACACTGCCCCGCCCACCTACTCCATCACCTTCGGCCCATCGCGTCGGTCGGTGCCGGCATCCGCAATGCGTCGTCCCGCACGCGTCGCGCCTCGCGCGCCGAATAGCGATCCTTGAGCCGCAGGAACGGCTTCTCGACGAGAAAATAGCTGGCGGTCGCGGCAATCAGCGCCCACACGATGCCGAGCGGAAACGCATGCGCGACCGGCAGATTCGGATTCGCAAACGGCTGCTGCCACAGATAGAGACTGAACGAAATCGTGCCGACGAACACCACCGGCCCGGCGCGCAACCAGCGCGCGCACCAGAACTCGCTGCGAAAATTCAGCACGACGATCACGATCGCGATCAACGCGGCTTCGAGCGTCACGCCGTACGTCGCATTCCAGAAGCCGCCGAGCCGGTGTTCGGCGAGCGGCATGCCGAGCAGCACGACGAACACGAGCGCCGTCACGATGCGTGCCTCGCCGCGCCACGAGCCGACCCACGCTTCGAGCCGCTCGCGGTTGAGCGACGCATAGCAGCCGATCAGGATCGGATCGATACCCGTATGCAGCATCATCCCGAGTTGTCCGCGCAGCGCGGGCGCGAGGAAATACGTGGCGGCACGCACCAGCGGCACGATCAGGATCAGCGCGGCCAGCCAGCGCGTGCCGGCACGGCGCATGCCGAACACGAACAGCAGCGGCCAGAACCAGTAGAACTGCTCCTCGAGCGCGAGCGACCAGAAATGGCCGAGGTACCACGCACCGTCCGGATGCAACGCGTTGTCGCCGGTCAGCCCGAACCACGCCGAGTAATTCCACAGGTGCAGCGCCGCATAGAGCCATTGCCGGCGATCGACGTCGAACCAGCCGGTGAAGGCCGCGATCGCAACGGCCGCGAGATACACGTAGCAGGCCGGCCAGATCCGCAACGCGCGGCGCACGTAGAACGACGTCAGCGCGACACCGCCGGTGCGCGCGAACTCGGCGCGCAGCACGTTGGTGATCAGGAAACCGCTCAGCACGAAGAAGATCAGCACGCCGAGCCTGCCGTCGGCGATCAGCCGCAACGGCGCGTACCAGCCCGTATAGCCGCCGGGCAGCACATGCTCGGCATGACCGACGACGACCATCGCGACCGCGACGGCGCGCAACCCGGTCAACTGCGTGACGCGATGGTTCATCGGCTGGTGTCCGTTGGCACGGTAAAGGAACGGGAATCGGCCGGCGCCCGATTGGCCCGCCGACCCGCCGCCGGGATTTTGTATGAAAAATATCGGAATGAAATTGCTTCAAAAATCCGGAGCGCAAATACGGCCAGCGGAGGACGCCCCGCCACAAGGTGCCAACGTCCGACGCGGTGAATGGGCATAATGACAAGCCTTGTCCGGCGGCGGCCGGTCCGATGCCCACGCAACGAATTTTGCGGCGCAGCAAAATCCGCAGCACCGTACCCTGCCCGCACATCGGCCCGCGCTTCGTCCGCTCGCTGTCGCCCCTTACCCGGAGCCTACCTGTGTATCCACCGATCGAACCCTACGCCCACGGCCACCTCGACACCGGCGACGGCCATCGCATCTACTGGGAGCGCTGCGGCAACCCGGCCGGCAAGCCCGCCGTGTTCCTGCACGGCGGCCCCGGCGCCGGCTGCGGCCCCGATCATCGCCGCCTGTTCGATCCCGAGCGCTACGACATCCTGCTGTTCGACCAGCGCGGCTGCGGACGCTCGACGCCGCATGCGAGCCTCGATAACAACACGACGTGGGATCTGGTCGCCGATATCGAACGCCTGCGAGAGATGGTCGGCGCCGAGCAATGGCTGGTGTTCGGCGGCTCGTGGGGCAGCGCGCTGGCGCTCGCGTACGCGGAAACCCACCCCGAACGCGTGAGCGCGCTGATCGTGCGCGGCATCTTCACGATGCGTCGCGCCGAACTGCTGTGGTATTACCAGGAAGGTGCGTCGTGGCTGTTCCCCGACCACTGGGAAGACTTCCTCGCTCCGATTCCGGAGGCCGAGCGCGGCGATCTGATGGCCGCCTACCATCGCCGCCTCACGGGCGACGACGAAGCCGCGAAGCTCGAAGCCGCACGCGCGTGGAGCGTCTGGGAAGGCCGCACGATCACGCTGCTGCCCGATCCCGCGCTCGCCGCACACTTCGCGGACGGCCACTATGCACTCGCGTTCGCGCGGATCGAAAATCACTACTTCGTGAACAAGGGCTTCGTCGAGGAAGGCCAGTTGCTGCGCGACGCGCATCGGCTCGCCGGCATTCCGGGCGTGATCGTGCAGGGCCGCTACGACGTCGCGACGCCTGCACGTACCGCATGGGAGTTGGCGAAGGCGTGGCCGGATGCGACGTTCGAGATCGTGCCCGGCGCCGGGCATGCATACAACGAACCGGGGATTCTGGAAGCGCTGGTCGCGGCGACGGACCGGTTCGCGAGCTAACGGTTCGGTATCAGCGAGTCGTTTCCCGGCGCGTCGAATCCGCAGGCGCGTCGGGATTGAGGCCCTGTTCCCAGTCACTACGTTTCGGGGGCTTCGTCACGCGAATCAACACCAGCGCAACGCAGAACGTGAGAACCGCGTACCGCGTGATCAGACTCCACGGAATCGTCACACGTGAATATTCGTGCGGCATGTAGCGAATCAGCGACGTCGCCACCGGCACGTAGCTCAGCAGCATGAACAGCATCGCGACGGCGGACGTCATCAACGACATGCCGCAATACCATGCGCGCTGCCCGCGCGGCGCAACGGCGGTGCCGAGGAGCAGCGTTGCCGCGGCCGCAATCAGCAAATTCATCGGCGGCGTATTCGGCAACACGTAGCCAAACGTGCCGGTGCGCATCGTCGCGTACGCGATCGCCCAGTAATGCAGCATGGACGACGCAGCCAGCAGGCCGACGGACGCGAAACGCCGAGCCGTCGGCGTTGTCGTGGCGTGCGGCAGGCTCAGAAAGTCATTGCTCGTCCGGTTGTACATCAGCACGAACGTCGCAAGACCCAGCGGCAGCGCAATGACCACCATGATCCACGACGACAGCATCAGTATCGCGACACTCAACGCGATCCAGACCGCCACGTTCAGCGTTCGCCCCCAACGGCGACGCAACGCAAGCGCGACGTGACCCACGACGCTTGCAAGCATCGCTGCGAACGACACGCCCTGCACAGCCCAAAGCTGCCAGGACCAGGACGAAAGCGCGGCCAGCGACTGGTCGCGCAGGACCACCCTGGCGAATGGGACGAAGGCCAACAGCGCGGTGATGTTTTGCAGGATGCCGTGATACGCGATCACGCGAATCGTCGTATAGCGGCGGTAATCGGGATTGGCGGCATGGGTCGTGGACATCGAACATGCAAGAATGAGCGAATCGGACCCGCAGCATACTCCTCGATTCGACGCTCGCGCAGCCGCCTATTGCATTACAACGCGGCTTCGACGATCGTCCGGCCGCTGATCGCCCGCTCGACGAGCTGTTCGTCGCCGACCTTGCGGATCGCGTCGTCGAGCAGCCCTTCCGGTTCCTCGGTCGCCACCTTCAACAGGCCCGACAGCCCGCGCGCATCGAGCACCACCAGCGTCTCCATCGAATCCGCGCGGCTCACGAGCACGCGGCGGAACGCCGGGCCCGCGCCGAAGCTCGCACAAAGCTCGATGGTCTCGCTACCGAGCGTGTAGTCGAAGTGCTTGATCATGATCTGCCGCCGTTGCATGGAAATGGCGCCGCGCGACGGCGCGGCGCCGTGACGTCGACGCACCCGCGCGTGCCGCCGGCGCGCCGGACCGGAGTCCAAGCCGTTCGCCGGCATCACCATGCTAGGCGTGCAGTATTAACGAAGACTTAAAGCGCGCGAGCCACGCCCGGCGGCCCTTCAAGCCGCATCGAGCGGCTCGACCGTCACGCCGACCCTCAGCTCCTGATCCGCCCCGCCGCCGCGGATCACGCCGCGCAGCGGCGTCACGTCCGCGTAGTCGCGGCCGACCGACAGCATCACGTAGTCGTCGCCCGGCGCACGATCGTTGGTCGGATCGAGTTGCAACCAGCCGCCGTCCTCGGGCCACGCCGGGTCGTACACGTCGACCCACGCATGCGACGCGTCGGCGCCGATCAGCCGCGGCTGGCCGGGCGGCGGCTGCGTCAGCAGGTAGCCGCTGATGTACCGCGCGGCCAGCCCGAGCGAGCGCAGTGCGCCGATCATCACGTGCGCGAAATCCTGGCAGACACCCTTGCGCAACCGCAGCGCGTCGAGCGCCGACGTCGTGATGTCGGTGCTGTTCGGCGTATATGCGAAATCGGCATGCACGCGCCGCATCAGGTCCCACGCAGCCTGCACGAGCGGCCGTTGCGGCGTGAAGCTCGCGGCCGCGTACGCGGCGAGTTCGGGGTCGCACGCGACGTGCGGCGACGCGAACACGAACTCGCTCGCCGGGTCGTACGGTTGCCCCGCGCGGAACCGCAAGCGGTCGCGCACGGCTTCCCACGCCGTTGCGTGTTCGGCCTCGGGGTTCGCGATCGCGGGCGGCGGTGCGCCGCGCGCGCCCCGCGACCACACGGGCGCGCTCACCCGCACCGTGCTGCGGCTGCGCACGAGCAGCGCGTCGTGCGGCTGGTTCAGCGCGAACGACGCGCGTGCGTTGCCGAACGCATCGATCTCGGTGCAGATCGTTTCCGGTGAAGGTTCGATGTCGAACGCGAACGACAGCACCTGCTGTCGCGGCGTCGCGAGCGGCTGCAGGCGCGCCTGGTGCTGCGCGGATTCGACGCGTGCCGCGTAGCGGTATTCGGTGTCGTGCGTGACGCGCAGCAGTCGGCCCGGTGCGGCGGCAGCCGGCGTGATCGGCGCGCTCGACGAACCCGGCTTGGTCGATCTGGCCGGCGCCGGCGGCGTGACCGCTGCCTGCTGCGCGACCTCGGAACCGGGCGTGGGCGGCGTCTTCGCCGCGTGTTTCGTCGTCACCATAGCGTCCTGCCCGCCTCGCGCACGTGACTGAAATAGCGCTCGCCGATCCGGTTCGACAGCTCCCACACGGCCTTCGCGGTCGTGTCGAGCGCGGCGAGCAGCTTGCCGTGCCGGCCATCTTCATCGGTTTCGCACAGCTCGTGCAGCGACCACGCGGGAACGTCCGGAATCGCCTCGGCCAGCTCGGACAGCGCGTAGCCCTCGCTGCGCTCGACCTTCGTCAGCCGGCCGCGCAGCGCCTGCACGACCCAGCCGAGCGAGCGCGGGTTGTCGGTATCGAGCACGACGAGCGACAGCAGCGGCGCGACGTCGAAGCCGCGCTGAAAGCGCGAGCGGAACGTGATCGTGCTGTCGAACAGTTCGAGCACGAGTTCGAAGCCGTCCTGCCGGTGCACCGCGCCCTCGTCGAACGCCAACTTCAGCACGCTGCACAGAAAGTCCAGCCGGTCGATCTGCCGACCGATCGACAGCAACCGCCAGCCGTCGTCGCGCGTCATGTTGTCGGTCTGCGCGCCGGTGATCGCGCCGAGCAGCAACCCGAGCCGCTCGAGCAGCTGCAGCGCTTCGTTGCCGAGCTGCTCCTCGGCTTCCGGATGGTCGGCGCTGTCGGCAAACAGCTGCGTCGCGTCGTCGATCAGCCGCCACTGGTCGCTCGACAGCCGCTCGCGGATCGCCGCGGCCGCGCCGCGCATCCCGAACAGGCACGACGCGATGCCCGACGTGCGGTCGGCGCCGCGCGTGAGCGACGTCGCGAGCGCGTACTGGAACGCGCGCGGTGCATCGACGGCATTCGGCGCATCGGCGGCGATCAGTCCCGTATCGCGGCACAACGTATCGATCAGCTCCAGATGCGCGGGACTGTCGACGTCGTCTTCGCCGCGCAGCCGTTCGAGCGCGGCGCGCGCCAGGCGCATCAGATTGGTCGCGCGCTCGGTGTAGCGGCCGAGCCAGAACAGGTTCTCGGCCGCACGGCTCGCGATCGCGCGCGGCCGCTCGACGAGATCGTCGGGGCCGAGGTGCGTCTGCAGCAGCGTCGTCGAATCGACGATGCCCTCGGTCATCACCCACGTATCGACGGTGCTGCCGCCGCGCGGCATCGGCGCGTTGAACAGCGTGTCGCGCGTGCCGACCCGCGACAGCCCGCCCGGCAGCAGCCGCCAGCGCTGCGCACCGTCGGCGAGTGCGAAGACGCGCAGCAGCAGCGGCTTCGGCACGATGCGCGCGCTGCCGTTGCCGTCGGGCGCATCGGGTCGCGGCCAGGTCGGCGCCTGCGACAGCGGCAGATCCGCCTGCACCGTGTAATGGTCGGGCCGCGCGAGAATCCGCGCGCGCCATTCCGCCAGTTGCGCCTGCGTAAGCCGCGCGCCGATCACCGGTTCGAATGCGCCGCCTTCCTGCACGTCGGGTGGATAGGAGGCCTTGACGATGCCGCGCGCGAGCTGCGGCAGCGCGTCGTCGCACGCCGCCGCCTCGCCGCACCACCACGAATGCACGGCCGGCAGCGTCAGCGTTTCGCCGAGCAAGCCTTCGGCGAGACGCGGCATGAAGCCGAGCATCGCCGGCGATTCGAGGAAGCCCGAGCCCGGCGCGTTCGCGAGCAGCACGTTGCCCGCGCGCACGGCCTGCAACAGCCCCGGCACGCCGAGCATCGAGTCGGGCCGCAATTCGAGCGGATCGAGCCACGCGTCGTCGACGCGCCGCAGGATGCCGTGCACGGGTTCGAGGCCGCTCAGCGTCTTCAGGAACACGCGGTTGTCGCGCGCGGTCAGGTCGCCGCCTTCGACGAGCGTGAGGCCGAGATAGCGCGCGAGATACGCGTGCTCGAAATAGGTCGCGCTGTGCGGCCCCGGCGTCAGCAGCACGATCCGCGAATTCTTCGCGGCGGGGCTGAGCGACTGCATGCTCTGCAGCAGCGCACGGTACGCGGATGCAAGCCGCTGCACGCGCAGCCCGCGAAACCCGCGCGGAAAGAGCCGCGACACGATCAGCCGGTTCTCGAGCAGGTAGCCGAGCCCGGCCGCCCCCTGCGTATGTTGCGCGACGATCCGCCACTGGCCGTCCGGGCCGCGCGCGAGATCGAACGCGACGACGTGCAACCAGGTATCGCCCGGCACGCGCGCACCGCGCATCGCACGCAGGTAGCCGGGGTGGCCGGTGACGAGCGCGGGCGGCAACAGCCCGCGCTGCAGGATCGTCTGCGGCCCGTACAGGTCGGCCAGCGTCGCGTTGAGCAGCCGCACGCGCTGCAGCACGCCGCGCTCGATCGCGACCCAGTCCTCGGGCGTGACGATCAGCGGCAGCAGGTCGAGCGACCACGGGCCGACCGCGCCGTCGCCGGCGCGCTGCTCGTGCAACTGGTAGAACAGGCCGTTCTCGCGCATGCGCCGGTGCAGCGCGTCGGCGCGGCGGTCGAGGTCGGCCACGCCGTCGCTGCCGATCGACGTGAAGAAATTGCGCCACGCTGGTGCCAGCGCGGGCGCGTTCAGGCCGGCCGCGCTGCCGCGCAGTTCGTCGTAACGGCCGGCGGCCGCCGGCGCCGCGAGCGCGGCGGCCAGTTCGGCGGCGTCCGGCTGGGCGCCGGAATCGAAAAGCGTGGGCATCGCGTCGAGAGCGGCGAGATGATCAAGGTCAATGGGCGGCACGATGTCGTTCCGTCGTCAGGGTGCAACCGCACATGCGCGCCGCCGCACCGGCGGCGCGCTACCGCGGCGCACGGCCGCAATCTGCCCGCATCCTAGCATTCCGGCGCGGCCGCCGGGAGGTCGCGAACCCCGCATCGTCGTCCGCCCTGTCATCGATCGATCACGGCCGCCGCAAGTCGAGCGTGAACGGGAATTCGCGGCTCGGCGCGGCGGCCGCGACATCCATCCGCCCCGGCGTGTGCCCGATCTCGACGAAGCGCGCGAGCCGGCGGCTCTCGGCTTCGTACGCATTGACCGGGAACGTCGCGTAATTGCGGCCGCCCGGATGCGCGACGTGATACCGGCAGCCGCCGAGCGAGCGTTGCAGCCACGTATCGACGATGTCGAACGTGAGCGGCGCATGCACGTCGATGGTCGGATGCAGCGCCGACGGCGGCGACCACGCCTTGTAGCGCACGCCCGCGACGTACTCGCCGACGGTGCCGGTCGGCTGCAGCGGCAGCGCGCGGCCGTTGACGGTCACGACGTGCCGGTTGTCGTTCAACCCCGTCACGCGCACTTCGAGCCGTTCGACCGACGAATCGACGTAGCGCACCGTGCCGCCGATCGCGCCCTCCTCGCCCATCACGTGCCACGGCTCCAGCGCACCGCGCAGCGACAGCTGCATCCCGTTCACCGCGATCTGCCCGAACAACGGAAAACGGAACTCGAAGTGCGGCGCGAACCACGCCGGATCGAACGAGAAACCGGCGTCGCGCAACTCCGCCAGCACGTCGCCGAAATCCATCTGAAGAAATGCCGGCAGCATGAACCGGTCGTGCAGCGCGGTGCCCCAGCGCGTGAGCGGCGTCGTGTACGGTGCGGCCCAGAAGCGGGCGACCAGCGCGCGCAGCAGCAGTTGCTGGACGATGCTCATCCGCGCATGCGGCGGCATCTCGAACGCGCGCAGTTCGAGCAGGCCGAGCCGGCCGGTGGACGAGTCGGGCGAATACAGCTTGTCGATGCAGAACTCGCTGCGGTGCGTGTTGCCCGTCACATCGATCAGCAGGTTGCGCAGCACGCGGTCGACGAGCCACGGCGGCATGTCCTGCCCGAACAGCAGCTTGTTGCGCTGGATCTCCGCGAACGCGATGTCGAGCTCGTAGAGCTGGTCGTTGCGCGCCTCGTCGACACGCGGCGCCTGGCTCGTCGGCCCGATGAACAGCCCCGAGAACAGGTACGACAGCGACGGATGGTTGTGCCAGTATGCGATCAGGCTCGCGAGCAGGTCCGGGCGGCGCAGGAACGGGCTGTCGGCCGGCGTCGCGCCGCCGAGGACGAAGTGGTTGCCGCCGCCGGTGCCGACGTGCCGCCCGTCGACCATGAATTTCTCGCTGCACAGCCGGGATTGCCACGCGGCGTCGTACAGGAATTCGGTCTGGTCGACGAGTTCGTCGAAGCTCGCGGCCGGATGGATGTTCACCTCGATCACGCCGGGATCGGGCGTCACCTGCAGCAGCTTCAGTCGCGCGTCGCGCGGCGGCGGATAGCCTTCGAGCACGAGCTTCACGCCGAGTGCATGCGCGGTCGACTCGATCGCGCCGAGCAAGTCGAGATAATCCTCGAGCGCGGCGAGCGGCGGCATGAACAGGTACAGGATGCCGTTGCGCACTTCGACGCACAGCGCGGTGCGCGTGATCCAGGCGGCCGATTCGAAGCGCTCGGGCCGGCGATGCGGGTCGACGGCGCCCGGCCGCCCGCTCGTGGCCGCGCCGTCGGCACGCCACTGCATCACGGTCGGCGCGGACGCTTCGCGATGCACGCCGGCCAGATAGCGCGGCGCGTCGGCCGTGCCCGCGTAGCGGGCACGGATCGCGGCGGCGTCCGGCAGCGCATCGCGCGGCGCGAACGGATCGCGTTCGACCAGGTACGGATAGTCGGCGCGGGCCGTCCACGGCAGCGAATCGAGCGGCAGCCGATAGCCCATCGGCGAATCGCCGGGCACCAGATACATCCGCTCGTCACGGAAAAACCACGGGCCCGCCTGCCAGCGCGGCCCGTCGAGGCCGGGCCTGTCGCGGCCCGACCGATCGCGGCCCGGCTCATCCTCCATGCGCTTGATCGGCAGCACGTAACCGACCACGCTGTCGAGCTGCTGCTCGAACACCTTGCGCAGCCGCGCGCGTTCGAGCTCGTCGTCGAGGCGCGCGTCGAACGGATCGACGTTGACGGGCAACCGACGCTCGCGCCACAGGTAGTACCAGACGTCCTCGTAGCCGGGCCGGATGAATTCGCCGGTCAGGTTCAGCCGCGCGGCGAGCGCATCGATGAAGCGCTTCGCGTCGTCGGTGGTATACGCGGACGGCTCGCGCTCGTCGGCGAACAGCGACGGATCGTGCCACACGGGCTGGCCGTCCGCGCGCCAGAAGATCGACAGCGCCCAGCGCGGCAGTTGCTCGCCCGGGTACCACTTGCCCTGCCCGAAATGCAGAAAGCCGCCGTCGCCGTATTCGGCGCGCAGCCGCTGCACGAGCTCCGTCGCGTAGCCGCGCTTGGTCGGGCCGAGCGCATCGGTGTTCCACTCGGCGCCGTCGCGATCGTCGATCGACACGAAGGTCGGCTCGCCGCCCTGCGTGAGTCGCACGTCGCCGGCGGCCAGCGCGCCGTCGACCTGCGTGCCGAGCGCCAGCACGGCATCCCACTGCGACTCCGTATACGGCTTCGTCACGCGCGGCGACTCGTACACGCGCGTCACGCTCATCTCGTGCTCGAACGACACTTCGCACTCGTCGATCAGCCCTTCCACCGGCGCGGCGCTCGTCGGCTGCGGCGTGCACGCGAGCGGAATATGCCCTTCGCCGGCGAGCAGGCCCGACGTCGGATCGAAGCCGATCCAGCCGGCGCCCGGCAGGTAGACCTCGCACCACGCGTGCAGGTCGGTGAAATCGACCGACGTGCCGCTCGGGCCGTCGAGCGATTTCACGTCGGGGGTGAGCTGAATCAGGTAACCCGACACGAAGCGCGCGGCGATGCCGAGATGGCGGCACAGCTGCACGAGCAGCCAGGCGCTGTCGCGGCACGAGCCGGACGCGAGTTCGAGCGTCTGCGCGGGCGTCTGCACGCCGGGCTCCATCCGCACGAGATAGCCGATGTCGCGCTGAAGCCGCTGGTTCAGCGCGACGAGGAAGTTCACGGTGCCGGCCGGCGTGCGGTCCACGCCGTCGAGATACGCGCGAAACAGCGGCGCGGCGCTCGTCTGCGGATCGCATGCGAGATACGGCGCGAGCTCGGTCTTCAGCGCGTCGTCATAGCTGAACGGGTATTGCTCCGCGCTCGCTTCGAGGAAGAAGTCGAACGGGTTGTACACCGACATCTCGGCGACGAGATCGATCGTGATCTCGAAGTGCTCGGTGCGCTCCGGAAACACGAGCCGCGCGAGATAGTTCGAAAACGGATCCTGCTGCCAGTTGATGAAGTGCTGCGCGGGCTCGACCGTCATCGAATACGCGAGGATCGGCGTCCGGCAATGCGGCGCGGGCCGCAGCCGCACGACCTGCGGGCCGAGGTTGACGAGCCGGTCGTAGCGATAGCGGGTGGTGTGATGCAGCGCGACGTGGATGGACATGGGAGCTCGAGTCGGGTTGGGCCGGCCGGGGCCGCCGCGTCGCTTTCGACGCGGCGGCCCCGGCATGGCGGATTCGGCGAAGGCGCGCGCCGGGTCAGACGAGTTCCGGCGTCTGCACGACGCTGATCTCGACGCCGACGGCCGTCGCGCCGAGCCCCGTCACCGGCTGCGCGTCGCGATGGTCGAGGCCGACCGCGATGCGCACGTAGCGTTCGTCCGGGCAACGGTTCATGAACGGGTCGAAGCCGACCCAGCCGAGCCCATCGACATAGGCCTCGGCCCACGCATGGCCGGCCGGCTGCTGCATCAGCGCGGCGGCGTGCGGCTGCGTGCCGAGCGCCGCCTGCGACTGCCCTTGCGATTGCGATTGCGACTGCACGGCACGCGACGCGCCGAGTGCCTGTTGCATGCCGTCGGCGCTCTGCAGCGCGAGCGCTTCCTCGTCCTCGACGTCGCCCGCCTGCTGTTTCGCATCGGCGATGCGCTGCATCGCGCCGTCGGCCAGCACGTAACCCGAGATGTAGCGTGCGGGAATCTTCAGCACGCGTGCGGCCGCGATGAACGCGTGTGCATGGTCGCGGCTCGTGCCCTCGCCGCTTTGCAGCGCGGTTTCCGCATCGACGGCGGCGTCGCCGGCCAGGTTCGGCGCGTACGCGATGCGGCCGTGCACTTCCGTCATCAGCCAGTGCAATGCGTCGAGGCCTCGCGGCTCGATCGGCAGCGCGTCGGTCAGCGCGCGCACGGTGTCGCCCGCTTTCGTGAGCGCGGTCTCGCGCTCGAAGATCCACGGCGGCGCATAGCCTTCTGGATTCCCGAGTATGCCCGCGCGGTCCTGCGTCTCGACGACGCCGGCCGCCACGACGACGATCTCGGCCTTCGCGCCGCGATCGTGGCGCACGAGGTCGATCCGGTTGCCGAGCCCGTCGGCGTAAGACAGCGTCGGCTCGACGCCGTCGATCGTGACCTGCCATGCGCGCACCGTTTGCCCGGGCCCCGACTGCGGGCGCAGCCGCAACCGTTGCAGTGCATGGGTGGCCTGATCGTCGAACTGGTAACGCGAAATGTGTCGGATGGCGAGTCGCATGGCAAGCCTCAGTCGAAGTTGTAAGCCTGAGCGATTTCGAGCCCGAGGCTGTTGTTGCGGCCGATGAAGTCGGTCAGGAACTCGTGCAGGCCGCTCTTGAAGATCCGCTCGACCGAGGTATCGGACAGCATTTGCAGAATCTTCGTGGCCGTGTCGTGACACGGGTGTGTCACGCCGTAATCCTTCGCGAGCAGGTTCAGGCTCGACACGACGCGCCCGTAGCAATAGCGCAGCGAACGCGGCATGCGGCCGTTCAGGATCAGGTAGTCGGCGATGTTGAGCGGCTTGTACTGCACGTCGTACACCCAGCGATACGAACGGTGTGCAGCCACGCAGCGCAGGATCGTCTCCCATTGGTAGTTGTCGAGAATCGTGCCGACGTGCGATACCGATGGCAGCAGCAGGTGGTATTTCACGTCGATGATCCGCGCGGTGTTGTCCGCGCGTTCGACGAATGCGCCGATCTGCGCGAAATCGAAGATCTCGTTGCGCAGCATCGTGCTGTAGAAGCTGCCTAGGATCAGCGCGGTTTCGCGCTTCACCTGGTCGAGCACGGCCGGCAACTCGCTTTCCGGCACCGGCTGCGCCAGCGCGCGGCGCAGCGCGAGCCACGCGCCGTTCACGCTCTCCCACGCCTCGCGCGTCAGCGCCGTGCGCACCATCCGCGCGTTCGAGCGCGCCGCCTCGATGCACGACAGCACGCTCGACGGATTGTCGCGGTCGCGCAGCAGATAGTCGGTCACGGTATCGGCCGCATACGCGTCGTATTTCTGCCGATAGCCGTCGTCCGCGCCCGAGCTGACGAGCACCGACGACCATTCGGCCGGCGCGTCGGCCGTGCGCGTGAGCGCCATGCGCAGCCCGGCATCGACGATGCGCGCGATGTTCTCCGCGCGCTCGATATAGCGGTACATCCAGTAGAGACCGCTTGCAGTACGTCCCAGAAGCATCTCGTGTCCACTCCGTCTTCGTTCGGTTCGCGCGCCGGCTCCGGCGCGCGCGGTCGTGCCCGGCTCAGTCGGCCAGCACCCAGGTGTCCTTGGTGCCGCCGCCCTGGCTCGAGTTGACGACGAGCGATCCTTCCTTCAGCGCGACGCGCGTGAGGCCGCCCGGCGTGATGCGGATGCGGTCCGACACCAGCACGAACGGACGCAGGTCGACGTGGCGCGGCGCGAGGCCGGCGTCGGTCAGGATCGGCGTCGTGGACAGCGCGAGCGTCGGTTGCGCGATGTAGTTCGCGGGACGGGCGCGCAGCTTCGCGGAAAATGCCTCGAGTTCGGCCTTCGATGCGCACGGCCCGACGAGCATCCCGTAGCCGCCCGAGCCGTGCACTTCCTTCACGACCAGTTCGTCGAGATGCTCGAGCACGTACTTCAGGCTGTCGGCCTCGCCGCAGCGCCAGGTCGGCACGTTCTCCAGCAACGCCTTGCGGCCCGTGTAGAACTCGACGATCTCCGGCATGTACGAGTAGATCGCCTTGTCGTCGGCGATGCCGGTGCCGGGCGCATTCGCGATCGTGATGTTGCCCGCGCGGTACACGTCCATGATGCCTGCCACGCCGAGCACCGAGTCCGGGCGGAACGTGAGCGGATCGAGGAACGCGTCGTCGACGCGGCGGTACAGCACGTCGATCGGCCGGAAGCCTTCGGTCGTGCGCATCGCGACACGGCCGTCGATCACCTGCAGGTCGCTGCCCTCGACGAGGTGCACGCCCATCTGGTCGGCGAGGAACGAATGTTCGTAGTACGCGGAATTGTGGATGCCTGGCGTGAGCACCGCGACGGTCGGATTGTCGGCGTTGCCGCCCGGCGGGCACACGGCCGCGAGCGACTGGCGCAGCATCTGCGGATAGGTTTCGACCGGGCGCACCTTCACCTGCTGGAACAGCTCGGGGAAGAGCTGCATCATCGTCTCGCGGTTTTCCAGCATGTACGACACGCCGGACGGCGTGCGCGCGTTGTCTTCCAGCACGTAGAACTCGTTCTCGCCGGTGCGCACGATGTCGACGCCGATGATGTGCGTGTAAACGTTGCCGGGCGGCCGGAAGTCGATCATCTCGGGGATGAACGCCTCGTTGTGCGCGATCAGGTGTTTCGGCACGATGCCCGCGCGCACGATTTCCTGGCGGTGGTAGATGTCGTCGAGGAACGCGTTCAGCGCCATCACGCGCTGCTCGATGCCGAGCGACAGCCGGCTCCATTCCGCTCCCGAGATGATGCGCGGGACGATGTCGAACGGAATCAGCCGCTCGGCGGCCTCCGCGTCGCCGTAGACGGCGAACGTGATGCCCGTCTTGCGGAACACGCCTTCCGCATCGTGGGCTTTCTGGGCGAGGCTCGCGGGATTCTGCGTGTCGAGCCATTGCTTCAGGCGCGCGTAAGGCGCCCTTACCATGTCGCCGGATTGCAGCATTTCATCGAATGGCTTCATCGACCTTTTCTCCATCGATCGTTTTCCCCGGCATTGCGCATGCCGGACCGGCGTACTGAATGCTTTGCAAGGAACGTGCCTTGCTCGATTCCTTCGATATCCCCCTGTTTTGCGCCGCCCAGGCACGCCTGTGCGGCATTGCGCACCACAACGGTGCAACGCCCGACGCGACGGGCGCCGGCGGTGCGCCGCAAGCGCGCACGGCCGATGCGGCGCCGCGCCCGACGAACATAGTTCTCCCGCGTGTCACGGATGTGCAATCTGCACTGCACCAAAAGCGGCGAGCCGGGCCCCGCAACGGCCATGAATGGGCGGGCCGGCACGCACACGGCGCAGCCGGCCCTGGGGAAGTGCCGCCCGGGCGGCCGGGACAGTCCGACGCGGTGAACTGTCCGGTTAACCGGTCCGGCCCCTCAACGCTATGCAGCCGTAATCCCGCCGACAATGCCCATGCATATTTCGACTGACACCCATCGAAAAAAAACATCGGCCCGACCGGCGCGAGGCGCGGTACGCTAGAACGTTGGTCAGCAGACGGCGCCGCCTTTCAGGCGCCCGACTATAAAAAGCGAAGATCGAAATGGAAGCAAAGTGGCTGGAAGATTTCCTGAGCCTCGCGGATACCAAGAGCTTTTCACGGGCCGCGCGTCACCGGCACCTGACGCAGTCGGCGTTCAGCAGACGGATCGCCGCTCTCGAAACCTGGATGGACGCGAAGCTGGTGGACCGGAGCATCAATCCGATCGCGCTGACGCCCGCCGGCCAGATGTTCCGCGGGCTCGCCGCGGACATCCTGCGCAGCATGTATGCGGCGCGCAATCTCGTGAACGGCTATGACCAGTTCGCGGCGAGCGACCAGGTCGTGCGCTTCGCCGTCGCGCATACGCTCGTGTTCACGCTGTTTCCCGAATGGCTCAAGCGGCTCAACGGCGAGGTCGGCCACGTGACCGCGCGCGTCAATGCGGTGAACGTGCCGGAAGGCGTGCAGCAGCTGGTCGAAGGCGAATGCGACCTGCTGCTCGGCTATCACCATCCGCAGTTGCCGATCGTGCTCGACCCGAACCACTTCCCGTTCGTCAGCCTCGGCGTCGAGCGGATCCTGCCCGTGTCGTCGCCCGACGCGCACGGCAAGCCGGTGTTCCAGCTGCCCGGCACGCCCGATGCGCCGCTGCCGATGCTCGCGTATTCGTCGGGCGCCTTTCTCGGCAACATCGTCGAGATGCTGCTGCTGAATGCGACCGAGCCGTATGTCCTGCACCGGTGCTTCGAGACGCACATGTCCGAAGCGCTGAAAGGCATGGTCGTGGCCGGACACGGCATCGGCTGGCTGCCCGAAAGCTGCGTCGCGAAGGAGCTCGCGGACGGCACGCTCGTGTGTGCGGGCACGGGCGACTGGATCACCGAACTCGAAATCCGCCTGTATCGATCGGCGCGCAAGCGCGGGCTCGCGGCCGAGCAGCTGTGGGCCTACATCATGAACCGGCCGCGCACGGCGATCGACGCGCAGATCGGCGCCGAAGAGGCGGTCGCGCCGGCGATGCGCAGCGCGCGGCGAAGCGCAAGCGGCAGTCGCTGACGAAGGGTTAGCGCCGTGGATATCCACGGCGCGCATGCGCGCTTCTTCAACGGCAATCGATAATCCCATCCGACTCCGTAAAACCCGTCCTCGACTGTAATCGATCTCGATAAAACGCAAACGTTTGCGAATTCATATCGTACTTTTTACTGCTTTCCGTATTAAGTAAGAATATTCAGGCCGATTTTCAGGACAGAAATACCTTGTTACACAAGTTTCGATTTACCTGCAAGTATCGGAATGACCAAAAATGTCGCACCCTTATTTCATGATGTGCGATCCGAAGCCCCGTTTTCATTGATTCTGGTCGATTGCGGGCGCAATAGTTTCTTTTATCAGTCGTTATTTTTCGGCACGAACTTCGATACCTCAGACGCAATTCAAAGCGTGCTCGATCATCGCTACCGACGAGCAATTTTCATGTTCGGCAATATCGACTTTATTCAGCAATAAGCGATCCTCACCAATCCCTCCTTATCTTATTTAGATAGGACCTTTTACCCTCGTCCCATTCGGGCCACACGCGGTTGTTGGTTCAAAAACCATCGTGTATCAATAGCGTGTCGCAAAAAGAACGTTGGCAAATTCGACTCGGGGTCGGTGCATGTCATCGACTCCGGACGGGAGATTGCAATGTCACCCTCGCTTCGACAGCATGCTCGCCCTTTCCTGAGCGCCGTGCTCTCCACGCTCTGCATGAACGCCATGGCCCAGACACCGGCGACCTCGTCGCCGCCGGCGTCCGGTCCGGGGGCAAACCGGTACGTGATTTCGTATATCTGCGGCGATGCGCGGATCGACGGTACCGCGCCGCTTCCACCCGACGGCCGCCCGTACAACCTG
Organism: Burkholderia sp. ABCPW 11; assembly: GCF_001523445.1. Classification (NCBI taxonomy): domain Bacteria; kingdom Pseudomonadati; phylum Pseudomonadota; class Betaproteobacteria; order Burkholderiales; family Burkholderiaceae; genus Burkholderia; species Burkholderia sp. ABCPW 11. Next base: position 151,977 of record NZ_LOVM01000031.1, read on the forward strand.
GGCGTGTCTTTCGTGTCCGGAAACACCGGGCAGCCGCTCTCCAACGTGCAGGTGCGCCTGCGCCGGCATGGGCGCGTGCTCGTCGAATTCAATGCGTCGGGATCGCGCTGCCTGTTCAGCGTGCCGGATGCGAGCTATCGGGTCGAAGGGACCTATCAGGGAGCAACCCAGTTCGCGATCGTCGAGACGGGCACGCTCACGACGCAGTTGCGATGGTGAGTGTCGCGTCGCCCCGCTTCGATCACGTCATTCGTGGAACGCATCGAATCAAGGAGTCTTGAATGCCCCGTGCAGAACGACCGGACAACTCGCCTGCCCGTCAGCCGAAGCCCTCGTGGGGTCCGGGAAAGAATGCGGCGCTCAGCATCGCCGCGTTTGCCGCGATCTTCGGTGCTTTCGCGTATGTCGAGCGAGACGCGAGGGTCGGCCATGCGAGCGTGACGCACGATATCGCCGGCGTGATCGGAACCGCCGTCGGCAAGTACCGCAACCTCATCGTCGCCGCGACCGGCGGTGCGTCCGGCCCAGCGGCGCCCGCCGGCTCGACGTCGACGGTCGCGCAGGCCGGGCCGGTTCCGCCGTCAGCATCGGCTGCGCCTGCCATGTCGGCGGCAGTCGAACCTGCCGCACCACCGGCCACGACGGCCCGTTCCGATACAAAACCCCCGCGCCGCGCGCATCTGCCGGCGACGAAGCTCGCGGCCGACCCGCACGCGGCGTCGACCGGCAGTCGTACGGCGCGCCCCGGCGACGCGCATCGGACGTCACGTTCGCAGACGCTGGCGCGCACGAGAAAACACCCGGACCCCGTACCGAAACAGCAACCGCAGTCGTATATCGCGGACACGTCGCACATGGAGGCCACCAGCGTCACACACGACGAGCTGGAAGGCGCCCGCGCTCTGGCCAAGGCGCGCTGGTGCGCACAGATCGACGAATGGAGTTGTGTAGAACAAAACGCGAGCCGTGCACTCGCCATCGACCCGAAGAACAGCGAATCGCGCGCGCTGCTTGGACAAGCGATCCGCAACCGCCTGTGAACCGGTCGGTTGGCGCCGGGCTTCGCTGCCCGGCGATGCGACGGCCGGCGACGAGCGTCGTCGGGCGTGCAACCGATGTGATCGTTTCAAAGTGAGGACACACCGTGGCCAACAATCGTCAACAACAATGCACCACCGTCGTTCCGCCGAATCGGCGGATCCTCCTGCATGCGCCGCTGCTGTGCCTGCTCGTCGCGTCCGGCTCGTGCCTTGCCGCCGAAGGCGACGCGGAGCCGCGCAGGGGGAGCGAAATCGCCGGATCCCGCGGCACGCCGGATGCGCTGCCGCCCGACCTGCAGCCGACGGGCGCGGCGACGCAGGCCGCGCAGGGTTCGGGCACGCAGCCGCCTTACGCGTCGACGCCGATCGCTCGGGCCTCGGATGCGTCGATGCAGATCGCGCAGGGATCGAACCCGGCGATGCCGACCACGGTCGTGGTCGATCCGGATCCTGCGCAGCCGAGCGCCGCGGTACAGGCGCCGACCTCGTCGAACGCACCTGCAGCGCCCGAGCCTGCGTCGAGCACGCCGATGCTGCTTGCCCAGGCATTCGACACTTCGCCGCCCGATACGTCTGCGCCGCGCGAGCGAAAGCCGGATGCCCCGCAGCAGCTCGCGCAAACCGCGACCGCTGCACCGCCGGCTACGCCCACTACGCCGACGCTCACCGCTCAGGCATCCGGCACGCCGATGCCGAATGCGCCCGCGCCCGTGACCCAGCCGCCCGGCGCCGAACCGCCGTCGTCCCCGCAACCGACTTCACAGTCGCCCGGTGCGCAGCTCCCCGGCGAGCCGACCCAACGATCGCAGGGGCCCGACGTCGAAACACCGAACGCGCAGGCGCCGAATCTGCGCACGGCCGATGTCGCGACGGTGCGCAACGACGTGTTCGGCCTCGCGGCGAGCGGCGGCGCGGTCAAGGCGCTCGACGAAGCGAAGGCTCGCCCCGACGCCTTCTCCGCCGTCGACATCGCGCAACTGGAAGAACTGTCGATTCGCCAGCAGGTGCGCGGCGGACGCGACAAGTCGCGCTCGATGACGAGTTCGGACCGCTTCGATGGAATCGACAGCGCGCTGCGCGCGGCCGACGACCTCGACAAACGGATACCGGCCACACCGGAGTACACGCCGGTGCGCACCGCGCTCGCGGGCGACCGGGTAGTCGCCCTCGCGGCACGCGGCGACATGAAGACGGCCGTCGCGACGTTCGAGACGATTCCGTCCAACGCGGAAATCTCGATCGACGCGCTCGCGGCCGTGGGCGACGCATACCTGTATCTGAGCGAGCCGGCCAAGGCGAACGCCGTGTATGCGCGCGCGCTGAAGCAGGCCACCGCGTCGCCGACGGATCGCGCGACGCGCGGCTTCCAGTACGGCTCGCGTACGCGTCCGATCGAGTTGCAGGAAGGGCTGTTCTGGTCGTACGTCGACCAGGGCCGCGCAGCGCAAGCGAAGCAGGTGCTCGACGACATGGAGAAGTCGCTGCCGCCGGCCAAGCAAGTGACCAACGTCGGCCCGGGAGAAAGCGACTACCTGCGCTACTACCGGCTGCGTGCGCAATACCTGATCTTCACGGGTCACGCCGACGAAGGGATCGCCGCGCTCGAACAGCTCGAGAAACAGGTACCGTTCAACGCGGAGATCCGTGCCGCGCACGCCGATGCGGTGTCCGGCCAGGCCCATCCGCGCCAGGCGATCTCGATGTATCGCGCGTCGCTGACCGATCACCCGGACAGCGTCGAGATGCTCGCGGGCCTCGGCCGCGCATCGCTCACGGCGGACGACTACGCGACCGCGAAGACCGTCGACCAGACCCTGGGCAACACGTTCCCCGATAGCGGCGCCGTGCGCGGCTTCAAACGCGACTACAAGGCATACCGCAGCCCGGTGTTCACGACCGACCTCAGTTTCGAGCACGGCAACAGCGCGCTGGCCGACAACAGCTTCACGTCGGACAGCTATGTGTATTCGCAACCGTTCGGCGACAACTGGCGCGTGTTTTCGCACACGTTCTACGGTTTCGCGCAGACCGACGGCGGCAGAATTAGCCGCACGCGCACGGGCATCGGCGGCGACTACCGGCACGGCCCGCTCACCGTGCTGGGTGAAGTCACGCGCTCGATGGGCTCGGACGGCCGAACCGGCGGCCGCGGGACGATCGCGTATGCACTGAACGACTACTGGACGGTCGGCGCCGGACTCGACACCAACGACAACTCGCTGCCGTGGAAGGCGTATGCCGCGCACATCTGGGGCCGCTCCGCGAACGTCGAGGTCGTGTATCGCCAGAACGACCGGCGCGAAGTCAAGCTGAGCTACGGCGTGAGCCGCTATAGCGATTCGAACCTGCACCAGGAGATCGCGGCGACCGCCACGCAGCGCGTGTACACGTCCGCGAACCAGCTCGTCAACGTCTCGCTGAATCTCGGTACCGACAGCAACACGCGCCGGGACGCGCCCTACTTCAGCCCCGGTCGCGATTACGCGGCCGCGGCGACCGTCATGCATCAACTGACGCTGTGGAAGAAGGGCGACACTGGGCTGCAACAGCGCCTGTCGGTATCGGGCGGCGCGTACAACGAGCGCGGCTTCGGCACCAGCCCGCTGTGGAGCGCGCGCCTCGAGCACGCGTGGACGTTCAAGCACGACATCACGCTGAGCTACGGCGTCGAGGTCAGCAGCCACGCGTACGACGGCCAGCGCGAGCGCTCCGAAACCGGCTTCCTGTCGCTCAACCTGCCGTTCTAGCAAGGAGATCGGGCAATGCTTCAATCCAGACGGACCTTCATGTGCGGATGCCTCGGTACGTTTGCCGCCTGTTCGCTATTCCCGGGCGTGACCAATGCCAGGATGATCGACCTGCTGCCGCCGTCCGATCCGGCCGACGGCAAGACGTTTCGCGTGATCTGCATGCACGACGTGCGCGACAACCTGATGGCGTCGTTTTCGTCGCCGAACGCGATCATCGATCCGTTCGCGGTCGATACCGGCACGCTGACCGCGATCTTCTCGTGGCTGCAGACCAACAACTACCACACGATCACGGTCAAGCAGATCGAGGAGTCGCGGCGCGGCGGCAAGCCGCTGCCGCCGCGCTCGGTGCTGCTCACGTTCGACGACGGCTTCCGCAGCCACTACACGAAGGTGCTGCCGCTGCTCGAGCGCTTCAAGTATCCGGCCGTGATGGGCCTCGTCACCGCGTGGATCGACACACCGCCGGATACGCCGATCCGCATCAGCGACAAGGTTCAGGTGCCGCGCGACTACTTCCTGTCGTGGGACGAGGTGAAGAAGCTCGGGCAATCGGAATTCGTCGAGCTCGGCTGCCACACCCACAATCTCCATCACGGCGCGGTCGCGAACCCGCAAGGCAACGAATTGCCGGCGACCACGTCGCATCTCTACCTGCAAGACCAGAAACGCTATGAAACCGACGCCGAATTCCACGCACGCGTGCACGACGACCTGCAGACCTGCGTGCGGCAGATCCGCGAACGCACCGGTCTCGTCGCACGCTCGATGGTGTGGCCATACGGCGCGGAAAACCAGCCCGTGCGCCAGATATCGACGTCGCTCGGCATGGACATCCAGTTCAGCCTCGATGCCGGCCCGAATACGCCGGACGTGCCGCTCGACCGGCTGAGACGGATCCTGATGATGTACGACGTCGATATCGGCGGGTTCGAGCGCTCGATGCGCGAGCCGGCGTCCAATCGCGGCGACGTCGACGTGCCCGAGCGCACCGTGCAAGTCGATCTCGACCAGGTCTACGATCCCGATCCCGCGCGGCAGGAAGCGAATCTCGGCAAGCTGATCGAGCGCATCTACCGGATGCAGCCGAAATCGGTGTACCTGCAGGCGTATGCGGACCCGAACGGTACGGGCGTGGCCGAAGCGGTGTATTTCCCGAACCGGCACCTGCCGATGCGCTCCGACCTGTTCTCGCGCGCCGCGTGGCAGCTCAACACGCGCTCCAACGTGCAGGTGTACGCGTGGATGCCGGTGCTCGCGTTCCGGCCGCCGGCCGACAAGCAGCGCAAGCTCGAGGCCGTCAGCGCATACGGCGGCGCGCCGGCCCGCGAGAACGGCACGCGGGTGTTCCGGCTGAGCCCGTTCGATCCCGATGCGCGGCTGATGATCCAGCAGATCTACGAGGATCTGAGCAAGCACGCGTCGTTCAGCGGCATCCTGTTCAGCGACGACGCCGTGCTCGACGACTACGAGGATGCCAGCCGGCATGCGCTGCGCACCTATGCGCAATGGGGGCTGCCGGGCGACGTCGGCAAGATCCGCGAGAACCCCGACCTGATGAAGCGCTGGACACGGCAGAAGACGCGCCATCTGATCGACATGACCCGGCAGCTCGAGCAGATCGTGCTGGCCCATCAGAACGTCGGCGATGTGCTGACCGCGCGCAACATCTTCGCGATGCCGGTGCTCAAGCCCGAATCGGAAGCGTGGTATGCGCAGAACTACGACGATTTCCTCGCCGCCTACGACTACGTCGCGCTGATGGCGATGCCGTACATGGAGCAGGCGAAGGACCCGGAGGGCTGGCTGGACCAGCTCGTGAAGGTGGTGCGCACGAAGCAGCGCGGGCTGCAGCGCACCGTGTTCGAACTGCAGTCGTACGACTGGCACGCGCGCAAGGACGTGCCGGCCAGCACGCTGCTTACGCAGATGCGGCGGCTGCGCAGCGAGGGCGCCGTGAATTTCGGCTACTACCCCGACAACTTCCTGAACGGCCATCCGGAGCTCGATGCGATGCGCGACGTGATGTCGCTGAAGTCGCGCCTCGACCCCACCTCGATCAACGCGCTGATGCAGATGCAGCAATCGCCGGGAACCAAGACGCCATGAACACCCACAGCCTCATCCAGCGCCTGCAGGATTTCGTCTTCTACTATCCGTTCTTCATGTCGTATCTGTGGATGATCGGCGGTGTCGTGCACTACTTCCTGCTCGAGGAGGGCCGCGAGCTGTCGACGCGCACGATCGCGTCGAGCGGCATCCCGAAGGTCTCGATCGTCGTACCCTGCTTCAACGAAGCCGCGAACGCACGCAGCGTGATCTCCCATCTGAACGGGATGCAGTATCCGAACTACGACATCATCGCGGTCAACGACGGCAGCAAGGATCGCACCGGCGACATCCTCAACGAGCTGGCCGTCGAGATCCCGCGGCTGCTCGTGATCCACCATGCACGCAACGAAGGCAAGGCGGTTGGGCTCACGACCGCGGCCGCGGTATCCAACGCGGACTACCTGCTGTGCATCGACGGCGATGCACTGCTCGCGCACGATGCGATCGGCTGGATGCTCGAGCACTTCCTGACCGACCCGGGCGTGGGCGCGGTGACCGGCAACCCTCGCATCCGCACGCGCACGTCGCTGCTCGGCCGCATGCAGGTCGGCGAATTCTCGTCGATCGTGGGGCTGATCAAGCGCACGCAGCAGGTGTACGGCCGCATCTTCACGGTGTCGGGCGTAATCACGATGTTCCGCAAGACCGCGCTCGCCGACGTCGGCTACTGGAGCTCGGACATGCTGACCGAGGACATCGACATCAGCTGGAAGCTGCAGTGCCGCGACTGGCGCGTCGTGTACGAGCCGCACGCGCTCAGCTGGATCCTGATGCCCGAGACGGTGAAGGGCCTCTACCGGCAGCGGCTGCGCTGGTCCAAGGGCGGCATCCAGGTGCTGCTCAAGTACGCGGGCACGCTGATGCGGCCCACGCAGATGATGATGTGGCCGCTGTTCGCCGAATACCTGATAGGCATCGCGTGGGCGTACTCGATGTCGTTCATCCTGCTGCTCGCGCTGATCGACGTCGTCTACCCGCTTCCGCCGAACTGGCATGTGTCCGTGGTGCCGCACTGGCACGGGATGCTGCTGGTCGCGACCTGCATCCTGCAACTGATCATCGGCAGCATGATCGATCGTCAATACGACGAAAAACTCCTGATGTACTTCCTTGACACCATCTGGTACCCCGTCGCGTTCTGGCTGATCAGCATGATCACCACCGTCGTCGCCCTGCCCGCCGTCGTACTGCGGGGCCGCGGCAAACGCGCCGTTTGGGTCAGTCCCGACCGAGGCATTCAACATGAAGAACGCGCCGATTATTGACCTTTCCCTGCGCGCACCGCGCGACATGATCGCCGAACGCGGCGGCATCGTCGGGCCCGTGCTCGTCGCGTGGTTCCGTCTCGTGCGGCCCGCGCTGGTCGGAGGTGTATGGGCATCGATCTGCATCTACACGTACCGCTACCTGTTGCCGTTCAACGAGGCCGAGATGCCGATCGAGCAGATCGTGTTCTATGTGACGAGCATCGCGCTGATCGCCGGCACGATCGTCATGTGGCTGATCGCGGGACGCGTCGTGCATCCGCTCGCGTACCGGTTGCGCGTGTCGAAGATGCTGCGGCGCTCGGCCAGCGTCAAGGTGCGCTCGGTGCCGCCGACCGCGTTCGCGAGCGCACGCCGGCGCGGCGCGCGGCGCACGACGCGCATTCTCGTCGCGTCGCACGATGCGAACGGGTCGATTTCGGGCATCGAATGGGTCGCGCACGCCGGCCCGCAGCCCCACGAATGAATCGCCGAAGACGTGCCGCGCCGGTCGCGACGCCTGGCCGCGCGACGTGGCACCGCTTCCGGCATCGTGCTGGCGCGCGTCGCGCGCCAGCCGGAAACTTCCTGGAGACGAGGTGAATCATGTGCGGAATCGTCGGAGCAAGCGGCCTGAACAATCAAGTGCCGCAACTGGTCAATGCGCTGAGCCGGCTCGAATATCGCGGCTACGATTCGTGCGGCATCGCCGTGCAGGGCGACGGCCGCCTGCACAGCGAACGCACGCTGCGACGCGTGACGGACCTGCAGGATCGCGTGCTGACGCTCGGCCTCGAAGCGCAGACCTGCATCGCGCATACGCGCTGGGCGACGCACGGCGCGCCGTCGGAAATGAACGCGCACCCGATCATGTCGGGCGACACGATCGCCGTCGTGCACAACGGGATCATCGAGAACCACGACACGCTGCGCGCCGAGCTGCGTGAACGCGGCTATACGTTTCGCGGGCAGACCGACACCGAGGTCATCGCGCACCTGATCCACAGTCTCTATCGCGACGACCTGTTCGACGCGGTGGTGCGCGCCGTCAAACGGCTGCACGGCGCGTACGCGATCGCGGTGCTCGGCGCGCGCGAGCCGCAGCGCCTCGTCGCCGCGCGCGCCGGTTCGCCGCTCGTGATCGGCATCGGCGCCAAGCAGAATTACCTCGCGTCCGACTGCGCGGCGCTCAGCGACCTGACCGACCGCTTCGTATACCTGGAGGACGGCGACGTCGCGCTGATCACGCCGGAGCGCATCGCCGTGGTCGATGCGAGCGGACAGGAAGCGCGGCGCCCGTTGTGCGAAGTGAAGGCGCGCGCGGACGATGCCGCGCTCGGCCCGTACCAGCACTTCATGCAGAAGGAAATCTTCGAGCAGCCGAAGGCGATCGACAGCACGCTCGACGGTATCGACACGATCTCGCCGGCGCTGTTCGACGCGACGGAAGGCACGGGCGCACTGCTGTCGCGGGTGAGAAGCGTGCTGCTGCTCGGCTGCGGCACCAGTTACTACGCAGGCCTGACCGCGAAGTACTGGCTCGAAAGCATCGCGGGCGTGCCCGCCCAGGTCGAGATCGCCAGCGAATTCCGCTACCGCGACACGGTGGCCGATCCGCGCACGCTCGTCGTCGGCATCTCGCAGTCGGGCGAAACGGCCGACACCATCGGCGCGATCGAGCAGGCGCGCGCGATGGGCCAGGACCTGTCGATGGCGATCTGCAACGTCGCGACCAGCACGATCGCGCGCAACGCGCCACTGCGGTTCCTGACGCGGGCCGGCACCGAGCTCGGCGTCGCGTCGACCAAGGCGTTCACCACGCAACTCGTCGCGCTGTTCGTGCTGACGCTGACGCTCGCGCAACTGCGCGGCCGGCTCGACGCCGCGCAAGTCGCGACGCACCTGAAGCAGTTGCGCGCGCTGCCCGACCGCATCGGCCATGCGCTCGCGCTGGAAACGCAGATCATGGGCTGGGCCGCGAAGTTCGCCCGCACCGAGAACGCGCTGTTCCTCGGGCGCGGCATCCATTTCCCGATCGCGATGGAAGGCGCGCTGAAGCTCAAGGAAGTGTCGTACATCCACGCGGAAGGCTATGCGGCCGGCGAGCTGAAGCACGGGCCGCTCGCACTCGTCACGAGCGCGATGCCGGTGGTCACGATCGCGCCGGACGATCGCCTGTTCCAGAAATTGAAATCCAACATGGCCGAGGTGCGTGCGCGCGGCGGCCGGCTCTACGTGCTGGCCGGCAGCCAGCTCGAAATCGACGCCGACCGCGACACGCACGTGATCCGCGTGCGCGAATCCGGCGACCTGCTGTCGCCGATCGTCAACGTGATTCCGCTGCAACTGCTCGCGTATCACGTCGGCTGCGCGCGCGGCGCCGACGTCGACAAGCCGCGCAACCTCGCGAAATCGGTGACCGTCGAATGATGCGGCGAACGCGCCCGGTACAGGCGGTCGTGCGGCTGGCCGCGGCCGTGCTCTGCGGCGCGGGCGGCATCGGCGCGGCGCCGCCGGCCCTCGCCGGCGCGCCGGCCGTGCATACGGTCACCGTGTCGAGCGCGCCGTCGCCGCAGGACACCGGCGACCCGCGGCGCTTCATGCACGGCATCGGCGTGGCCGACGCCGGCGACGGCAAACGCTGGGTGTTCTTCAGCAGTTCAGGCATCGTGCCGCGCGGTGCGCTGCGCAGCGGCAACTGGCCGCACGACGTGTACGTCGGCGAATGGAAGCCCGACAAGCCGCGCGTGCTGCACGTCCGCACGTTCATCAGCCGCCCCGAGGCGCAGGAACCCGTATCGATCGCGCAGAACGCGCACGGCGACATCTTCGTCACGTTCGAGGACGGCTGGAACACGCCGCAGGAAGTCAGCCAGCGCTACGGCGTCTACCGCCGCGACCTGAAGCCGATCAAGCCCTACCCGAACGACGTCGAATCGGGCGGCCATTCGGGGCATGTCGCGACGGTCGCCGACCGTTTCGTCGTGTTCTATTCGGCCGACTGGGTCAACGGCGGTGGGGTCGACAACCTCGGCAGCGGCAACGGCGTCTACCTGAAAACCTACGACGCGGCCGGGCGCGTGCTGAACCATGTCGCGGTCGCGCCGCGCCGCCGCGAGTGGTGGCCCGTGATCGCTGGCTCGCCGCGCAACGCGCTGCTCGTGTGGCAGAAGTTCATCGAAGGCAGCACGGACGCGACGCTCGAATACGCGATGTTCGATCCGGTCACCGCGAAGCTGGAAAAACTCGGATCGCTGAACGACGCAATCCAGTACTACGTGTATTCGGCCGCCTACGTGCCGGAGATCGACCGTTTCCTCGTCGTCACGACGACAGCCGACGATCGCGGCGTCGCGATGCTGATCGCCCCGGACGGCCGTCGCACGGCGACGCTCGATTGCCTGCCCGCGTCGGTGCGCGAGTCTGACATCGGCGTCGCCGGCACGCACGCGTACGTGCCGACCCGCGACGGGCGGCTGCTGACGCTCGCGCTGGCGCCGGCGGATATTGCGGTGAGCGGCGTGCAGCGCTCGCCGATTCCGTGGGGATCGACCGGCGTCGCCGGTTTCCCGGCGCGAGGCACGGCGATGCATTTCGTATCGCTGACGCCGTCGGGGATGCGCGAAGCCGATTTCGAGCCGGAGCAACGCACGCCGATGCCGAAGAACGAAGTGTCGTGTTCGAGCCACTGACGGCTGGCCGGTAACGCGATGCCGCGAACGCGGGCAGACCGCGTGCGCCACCGTACCCGTCGTTTTCCTTCATCCGGACCGCGTTACGCCGACACGTCGCTCCTTCAGCCCTCAAGTCGCCGGGTGCGCTGTCGCGGCCCTGTTCGAGCACGACCGCCGCGCCTTCGCGCACCGAATTCGCCAGCACCGTCCGTACCGGATAGACTGTCGCCCGAATCCTTCCATCGGCCGCGGCGTTCCGCCTCCTGCCGCCGCCGGAACGCCCCTTCCCGGAGAACGAATGCTGAAGCGCCAGTGGTTTTCGCTTGTGCTGCTGACGGTTTGCCTGCTCGGGCAACGCGCGTCGGCCCAGTCCACGCTCGAACTCGACACCGACGGCACGGCCCGCGCCCTCACCCGACAGACATTGCTCGCTCGTCCGGACGCGACCGACATCCACGTGCCGCGCGACATCGCGTACGGCCGGCCGATGACGTTCCGCGCGGTGCCGTTCGCCGCGCTGCTCGGCGACACCCCGCTGCCGGCCGCCGGCGTGCTCGAAACGCGCGCGGCCGACGGTTTCGCCGCGCAACTGCCGCTCGATCTCGTGCGCCGCCGCGCGCCGGCCGGCGCGATTCCGTGGCTCGCGATCGAGGATCCGGCCCGTCCGTGGCCGAAGCTGCCCGGCAAGCAGGTCAGCGCGGGGCCGTTCTATCTCGTCTGGCTCGGGCCGGACGCGTCGTCGGTGCGCGGCGAGCAGTGGCCATACCAGATCGTTCGCATCACGATCGAATCGTCGCCGCTCGCGCGCTGGCCGTCGCTCGCCGTCGATGCGGCGTTGCCCGCGAACGACCCGGCGCGCGCGGGCCAGCATCTGTTCGTCACGCAATGTCTCGCGTGTCACCGCATCGACGGTGCGGGCAGCAGCCACGCCGGCCCGGACCTGAACGCGCCGATGAACCCGGTCGACTACTTCCAGCCCGCCGCGCTGCGCCGCTACATCCGCGACCCGGCATCGGTGCGCGACTGGCCGGGCCGCAGCATGCCGGCGTTTCCGCCCGATCAACTGAGCGACCGGGAGCTCGACGAGATCGTCGCGTATCTGGGGTATATGGCGCGCCGCAAGGCCGGCAAGTAAGCCGCGCGCCGGTTACCCACCCGCCGCGCTTACGCTTCCTGCGCGCTCTGCAGCACCGCGCGCAACAGCACGTCGGCGCCGGCCGTCGCCCATTCCGGCGTAATCGCTTCGGCCTCGTTGTGGCTCAGCCCGTCGACGCACGGCACGAAGATCATGCCGGTCGGCGCGACACGCGCGACATAGCACGCGTCATGGCCCGCGCCGGACACGATGTCCATGTGCGACAGCCCGAGCGCACGGGCCGCGTCGCGCACCGTGTCGACGCAGCGCGGCGCGAACGGTATCGGCGCGTACGTGAAAATCTGCTCGATCTGCGCGCCGAGGCCGGCTTCGTCGGCCACGCGCGCGAGTTCCGCGCGCAGTGCCGCGTCCAGTGCGTCGAGCACCGCATCGTCGGGGTGACGGAATTCGACCGTGAAGAAGCAGCCGCCCGGCACCGTGTTGCGCGAATTCGGCCGCGCGTCGATCATCCCGACCGTTGCGCGCGCATCCGGTGCGTAGCGGCGCCCGAGCACTTCGACGAACGAGATCATCCGCGCCGCGCCGACCAGCGCGTCGCGACGGAACGCCATCGGCGTCGTACCCGCGTGCGCGTCGACACCCGTGAGCGTCACCTCGTACCAGCGCTGCCCCTGCCCCCCGGTCACGACGCCGATCGTCTTGCCGGCCCGCTCGAGAATCGCGCCCTGCTCGATATGCAGTTCGTACGCCGCGTGCACCGGATAGCCGCCGACCGGCTCCGTGCCCGCGTAGCCGATCCGTTCGAGCTCTTCTCCGATCGTCCGGCCAGCGCCGTCGGTGCGCGACAGCCCATATTCGAGCGTATAGACGCCCGAGAACACGCCGGCCGACACCATCGCCGGCGCGAAGCGCGAGCCTTCCTCGTTGGTCCAGATCACGACGTCGACCGGGCGCTCGGTCTCGATCCCCGCGTCGTTCAGCGCGCGCACGACTTCGAGGCCGCCGAGCACGCCGTAGATCCCGTCGTAGCGGCCGCCGGTCGGCTGCGAATCGGCGTGCGAGCCCGTCATCACCGGTGCGGCGTCGGGATTGCGGCCCGCGCGGCGCGCGAACACGTTGCCCATCCGGTCGACACGCACCGTGCAGCCGGCGTCGCGCGCCCACTGCACGAACAGGTCGCGCGACTCGCGGTCGAGATCGGTCAGCGCGAGGCGGCAGACGCCGCCCTTCGGCGTCGCGCCGATCTGCGCCATCCGTTCGAGCGATGCCCACAGACGGTCGCCGTCGACGCGCGGCATGGTCACGGTGGCGTCACGCATCGCCGTTCTCCGGCGCGCTTTGCAGCGCATAGCGGAAGTCGCAGCGCCGGCCGCCCTGCATGATCGTGCTCGTGCGCGTGAGCGCGATGTCCGGCGCATAGCCCTGGATGAAATAGCTGTCGCGCGTACAGCTCAGCAGGTGCCCGATCTCGCCGAGCCCCATCGCGTGATACATCTCCGCGTAGCTGCAGCGATGCACGTCGTAGTCGTAGTGCGCGTCGTCCGCCCGCCGTACCTCGACGTCGAGCGCATCGTCCTTCTCCCACAGCACCTGCAGCGCGATGAACGACTTCACGCTCGTGCCGTGCGGCTCCTGCGCGGCGAACGTACGGCCCGCGTCGACGGCCGCGCCGCGTACGGCTTCCGCGATCACGGCCTGCGCGCGCTCGGCGCCGAACTCGCGCTTCATGATCTCGTAGATCGGCTTGATGATTTCCGCTTCGATGCGGCGCCGCGCGAGGATCCCGAGGCGCGGGTCCTCGGGTGCGGCGGCGGATGTCGGGTTCGCTTCGGTCATGGGGATCGTCTCGGTCGTTTTGCGGTTACTTGGCTGCGGTGCGCGAGCCGCCGAGCACGTCGACGACGGCCCACTTGCCGCCGCGCACCTGGTAGATCGTGAAGGCCGGATCCTTCAGGTTGCCTTCGGCGTCGAACGCGATGCGCCCCGTCACGCCGGGCCGCTCGATCGCGCGCACGGCCGCGACCAGCTTCGCCGGCTCGGTCGTGCCGGCCTTCTGCGCGGCCGCGATCAGCGTGGCGGCGGCGTCGTACGCGAACGGCGCATGCAGTTCGATCGGCGCGTGAAAGCGGGCCTGGTATTGCGTGTCGAACGCCTTGCCGCCCGGCATCCGGTCGAGCGGCAGGCCCGGCTCGAGCGCCGTCACGGCGTCGCCGTCCTTGCCGGCGAGCGACAGGAAGGTCTGGCTCACGAAGCCGCCCGCGCCGAGCAGCGGCGCGTTCACGCCGAGCTGGCGCATCCGGCGCGCGATCGGCGCGGCCTGCGCGTCGAGGCCGCCGAAGAACACGAGATCCGCGCGCTTGCCCTTGATCGCGGTCAGCACGCCGCTGAAGTCGGTCGTCTTGTCGTTCACGTACTGGCGATCGACGATCGTGCCGCCGTTCGCCTGCACGCCCTTGATGAACTGGTCGGCCAGCCCCGCGCCGAACGACGTGCGATCGTCGATCACCGCGATGCGCTTCGCCTTCAGCGTCTTCGCCGCATACGCGCCGGTGAAGTTGCCGCCTGCATCGTCGTGCCCCATGATGCGGAACGCCGTCGCGTAGCCCTGCTGCGTGTATTGATGGCCGGTGGAGGCCGGCGCGATCTGCGGGATGCCGGCGTCGCGGTACACGCGCGACGCGGGCACGCTGCAGCCCGTGTTCCAGTGACCGACGACGCCGATCACGTGCTGGTCGACGAGTTGCTGCGCGACCGCGACGGCCGTGCGTGGGTCGGACTGGTCGTCGGCCGCGACGAGCTTGTAGACGACCGGCTTGCCGCCGATGGTCGGATGCTTCGCGTTCGCGTCGTCGATCGCGAGTTGCGCGCCGTTCTGCAGATCCTTGCCGATCCGCGCGGACGGGCCGGTGAGCGGCGCGGCGAGACCGATCAGGACCGTCCGTGGGGCGGACTGGGCGAACGCGGGAACGGAGGCGACCAGCGCGGCCGCCGAGAAGGCGAGGCTGGCGGAGAGGAAAGCGATTTTCATGTGCGGGGGACGATCAGTCGAATCAAAAACATGAAACATATTAAATATTCAGCACCCAAACCTCAAATATCCAATTGTTGGATGCTTATACCGTTCCCGACACATTAGCGTACATCGCTGTAAATGCAGGATATTTTTGTGTTGTCGCTTACCCTTATTTTTCGATAAAATTCGATACATGAAAAATATCGAACAATTGCCGCACGATCCGCCGCTGCGCGCGGTGCGTGCGTTCGAAGCATTTGCGCGTCTCGGCTCGGTCACCGCGGCGGCGGGCGAACTCGACATCACGCCGTCGGCGGTCAGCCATCAGCTGCAACTGCTCGAAGCGTTCATCCAGACGCCGCTGACGGTGCGCGAAGGCCGGCTGCTCGTGCTGACCGACGAGGGGCGGGACTACTACCGGTCGATCAGCGCGGCGTTCTCGGTGCTGCGCAGCGCGACGCGCTTCGTGCGCGACCGTTCGTCGCTGCGCCAGATCACCGTCAGCCTGATTCCGTTGCTCGGCATCGGCTGGTTCATTCCGCGGCTGCACGCGTTCCTGGCCGACAACACCGATGTGGACGTCACGGTGCTGTACGCGCATCACCGCAACTACCGAAGCGATGCGTCGGACCTGTCGATCCGCTTCGGTACCGGCGACTGGCCCGGCTACCGCTGCGAGCGGCTGCTGCCGGGCGCGATGGTGCCGATGTGCAGCCCGTCGTTCCTGAAGCGTCATGGACCGTTCCGCACGCCGGCCGATCTCGCGCGCGCACCGCTCGTGCACGACGAGGATCGCAGCACGTGGGTCAACTGGCTGCAGGGTGCCGGCGTGCGGCACGTATCGCACGCGGTGGGACCGATGTTCGAGGATGGCCAGCTCACGCTGAGCGCCGCCCGCGCGGATCTCGGCGCCGCGTTGCTGCGCGCGCCGCTGGTCCAGCGCGAACTGGCGAACGGCGAACTCGTGCAACTGTTCGATCACGCGCTCGACGACGGGCGCGACTACTACCTGTGCACCCGCGAGGATGCGGACCTGCCGGACGGAGCGCGACGGCTGGCGGCGTGGTTGCGGAAGATGGCGGGGATTTGACGGGCCCTTGCCGTCGTCGTGCCGGGGCCTTGCATGCTTTCAAGTCGGCATATATGATATGCATATCATATATCGGAGGTTTGCCATGAGCCGGATTCTGGTCGATCTGTCGGATGGCCAACTAGACGCGCTGGCCGTCATCGTCGAGACTCAACACCGTCCCCGCGCCGCCATCATTCGCGACGCGATCGATGCCTACATTGCCCTGAACAAGCACCGGCTTGCCGACGACGTCTTCGGCCTCTGGAAAGATCGCGCGATCGATGGGCTCGCCTATCAAGAGGAATTGCGCTCGGAATGGTAAAAGCCCTTTTCGACACCAACATCCTGATCGATTATCTGGGCGGCGTGGAATCCGCCCGCGCGGAGCTAGGGCGCTACGACTATCGCGCAATCAGCATGATCTCGTGGATGGAAGTCCTCGTCGGGGCATCCGCAAGTGACGAGGCCCCCATCCGTGCATGGCTCTCGTCGTTCGATGTCATCGCACTCGACAGCACGGTTGCGAATCGCGCCGTGACGATTCGCAAGGACCGCCGGATACGCCTGCCCGACGCGATTGTGTGGGCGTCGGCGCAAGTGAACGGGCTGTTGCTCGTATCGCGCAACACGAAGGACTTTCCCGCCTCCGAACCCGGCGTCCGCGTGCCGTATCAGATTTAAGCAGGCGTACGCGAGCGCGTACGCCTGCACAGCACATCCCCCGAGCCGCGCTCATGCCGAGCGGGCGCTACCCGCGTCAACGTCGTCCGCCCTTCCCACCTCCCGCCAATCAAGGGCCGGAAGCAGATAGAAAATCCCGATGTCCCGGATTGAAACAAGCAATTTCACAACTTCAGGGTGAACCCGGATACTGGCAACACTCCACTCACCCCTGACGAAAAGGAATTGTCCAGATGCCGATCATCAACACCCAAATCAAGCCGTTCAAGGCAACCGCTTACCACAACGGCGAATTCGTGCCCGTTTCGGAAGAGAACTTCAAGGGCAAGTGGTCCGTCGTCGTGTTCTACCCGGCCGACTTCACGTTCGTCTGCCCGACCGAGCTGGGCGACCTCGCCGACCGCTACGCGGAATTCCAGAAGCTGGGTGTCGAAATCTACGGCGTGTCGACCGACACGCACTTCACGCACAAGGCATGGCACGACACGTCGGACACGATCGGCAAGATCAAGTACCCGATGATCGGCGACCCGACGCTCACGCTGTCGCGCAACTTCGACGTGCTGATCGAGGAAGAAGGGATGGCGCTGCGCGGCACGTTCGTGATCAACCCGGAAGGCGAGATCAAGCTGTGCGAAATCCACGACAACGGTATCGGCCGCGATGCAGGCGAACTGCTGCGCAAGGTGCAGGCGGCGCAATACATCGCGGCGCACCCGGGTGAAGTGTGCCCGGCCAAGTGGACGCCGGGTGCGGAAACGCTGACCCCGTCGCTCGACCTGATCGGCAAGATCTGACGATCGCGCCGCGCGCCTCGCACGAGGCGCGCGACGGCGGGCCGCCGCATCGCGCGGCCCGCGCCCTCCTCCGGCACGACGTGCCCGACCAGCATCATCAATACGGAATCCGAAACGCCATGCTCGACGCCAATCTCAAGAACCAACTCAAAGCGTACCTCGAAAAAATCACGCGCCCGATCGAACTCGTCGCCTCGCTCGACGACAGCGCGAAATCGCAGGAACTGCTGGCGCTGCTGACCGAGATTGCGTCGCTGACGGATCGCGTGACCGTGGCCGAACGCCGCGACGACGCCGAGCGCAAGCCGTCGTTCTCGATCGGCGAGCCCGGCAAGCCGGCCGGCATCCGTTTCGCCGGCATTCCGATGGGCCATGAATTCACGTCGCTCGTGCTCGCGCTGCTGCAGACGGGCGGCCATCCGATCAAGCTCGACGACGACGTGATCGAACAGATTCGCGCGCTCGACGGCGACTACGCATTCGAAACGTATTTCTCGCTGTCGTGCCAGAACTGCCCGGAAGTCGTGCAGGCGCTGAACGTGATGTCGCTGATCAACCCGCGCATCCGCCACGTCGCGATCGACGGTGCGCTGTTCCAGGATGAAGTCGAGTCGCGCCAGATCATGGCCGTGCCGACGATGTTCCTGAACGGCGCGTCGTTCGGCCAGGGCCGCAGCAGCGTGAAGGAAATCCTCGCGAAGCTCGATACGGGCGCCGGCGAACGCGCGGCGAAGTCGCTCGAAAACAAGCCGGTGTTCGACACGCTGATCGTCGGCGGCGGCCCGGCAGGCGCGGCCGCGGCGATCTACTCGGCACGCAAGGGCATCGCGACGGGCGTGGTCGCCGAACGTTTCGGCGGCCAGGTGCTGGACACGATGGCGATCGAGAATTTCGTGTCGGTACAGGAAACCGAAGGGCCGAAGTTCGCGACCGCACTCGAACAGCACGTGAAGCAGTACGACGTCGACATCATGGACGTGCAGCGCGCCGACGCGCTGATTCCGGGCGACGTGCACCAGATCCGCCTCGCGAACGGCGCGGTGCTGAAGGCGAAGACGATCGTCCTCGCGACCGGCGCACGCTGGCGCGAAATCAACGTGCCGGGCGAGCGCGAGTACCGCAACCGCGGCGTCGCGTACTGCCCGCACTGCGACGGCCCGCTGTTCAAGGGCAAGCGCGTCGCGGTGGTTGGCGGCGGCAACTCGGGCGTCGAGGCCGCGATCGACCTCGCGGGCATCGTGAAGGAAGTCACGCTGATCGAATACGGTGCGCAACTGCGCGCGGACGAAGTGCTGCAACGCAAGCTGCGCAGCCTGCCGAACGTGACGATCGTCACGCAGGCGCAGACGACCGAACTGACCGGCGACGGCAGCAAGCTGAACGGGCTCGTCTACAAGGATCTGCGCTCGGGTGAAACGAAGCGTGTCGAGCTCGAAGGCGTGTTCGTGCAGATCGGCCTCGTGCCGAACACCGAATGGCTGAAGGGCACGGTCGAACTGTCGAAGCACGGCGAGATCGTCGTCGATGCGCGCGGTGCGACGTCGGTGCCCGGCGTGTTCGCGGCCGGCGACGTGACGACGGTGCCGTTCAAGCAGATCGTGATCGCGGTCGGCGAAGGTGCGAAGGCGTCGCTCGGCGCGTTCGATCACCTGATCCGGCAGGACGTGGCGGCGCCGGCGGCGAGCGCGCAACCGCAGGCCGAAGAAGCGGTCGCCGCCTGACGCAGGCCGGCCCCACACATCGAAGTTTGTCTCTCTTGGCCCCGCATGCCTTGGTCGGCGTGCGGGGCCCTTTTTATGCCGAAGGCGTGCGCGGTTACTTGGTCGCGGTCGGGCCACCGTCCGCCGGCGCAGGCGCCGTCGACTTGAAACTGCTCGACTGCCTGACCAGTTGCTCGGTCATCGCGGCCGCCACCGGATTCGCGCCGGACGACGAACCGCCCTGCCGGTACGAACCGGTGCTCGCCGGCATCGAGGATACCGGCGACATCGACGGCGGCGGCAACGACGGGTCGAGCTTCGCCGATTCCCTGACGAGCGCGGCCGTCTCTGGCGTTTCGGATTTCGTCGCGGCCGGCGGCGCGGCGGCGGCGTGGCGTTCGAGGCCGTCGCGCTTGCGCGGCGCGCGTTGCGTGACCTGCGCGGGCGCAGCCGACTGAGCGCGTTTGGCGGCCGGGGCCGGGGCGGGGGCCGGAGGCGAAGCCGGGGCCTGCGCCGATGGGGTCGAATCCTGCTCGTCGACCGTCACGACGTTGACCTTCGGCGGGGGTGCGACCGGCTTCGTTACCGGTTGCGGCTTGTCGCTGACGACCGGAACCGCCGGCGCAGCACCGACGCGCGCGGGGGCGGCCGGCGCGGGTGTGGGCGCGGAGGGAGGCGGCGCGGCCGCCGCCAGTTTCGGTGCAGTCGCTGCGGCCGGTGCCGGCGGCGCGATCGTGCCCTGTACCGCGTGATCGTTGCCCGCGGGCGCCGCGGCAACCGGCGCGGCCGAATCGCCGATGCCGGCGTCTTCGATCGCACGGTGGTCCGCGCGCAGGAGCATCACGTACGCGGTGCCGGCCGCGGCGACCAGAAGCCCGCCGGCGATCATCATGGTTTTACGGGTACTCGTCATGCTTGCTCACCGATCATATCGACGTGAACAAGTCATCATACGCGGCCGACGTCCGTTGATCCCGTACGAATACAATTGGTTGCATTGATCACGGCGCCGGGCCATCGGCCCCGCGCGATGCCGCGCCGCACTATCGTCGGACAAGAAAAAAACGCCGCCCTTCGACCGTCAGATGCAGAAGATCGCGACCGCGATCCCGCCGAACAGCAGCCACTTGACGACGTAGTACACGGTGCGATTCCACGCCTTCAATCGCTTGCCGGCGCGCCGAATCGCATACAGGTACCTGAACGCACGATTGAGCCCGCCCGTGCGATCGCCGGTTTCGTTCGGCGACGCGGCCGCGCGCATCAGCAGTTGCCCGAATGCATCGTTGACGCGCTGCGCCCAGCGATATTTCATCGGACGATCGATGTCGCAGAACAGGATCACGCGATCGTGTTCGGTGCGGTTTTCGGCCCAGTGCAGGTACGTTTCGTCGAACATCACGGCCTCGCCGTCGCGCCATGCATACGACTCGCCGTCGACGACGATCCGGCACGCGTCGTCGTTCGGCGTATCGAGCCCGAGGTGGTAGCGCAGCGAGCCCGCATACGGATCGCGATGCAGCCCGAGCTTGCCGCCCGGCGGCAACTGCGCGAACATCGCCGCCTTGATCGACGGAATCCGCGACAGGATCTCGACCGAGCGCGGGCACAATGCCTGCGCGGACGGATGCGGCGCGTCGTACCACTTCAGGTAGAAACGCTTCCAGCCGTGGCGAAAGAACGAATTGAAGCCGATGTCGTTGTACTCGCCCGACGCCTTGATTCGGCTCGCGTCGCGCAACGCGAGCGCTTCGCGGCGAAACGTGCGCCATTCGCGCTGCAGCACCGCCAGCTCCGGAAAGCGATCCGTGTCGACGAACGGCGTGGTCGGCACCGACGAGAACGCGTACGAAAAGCAGTTCAGCGGTGCGGTAAAGGTCGAGTGGTCGGAAAGTTGCCTGAACAACCGGTGCCGAACCTTGCCGCGCCGATGCGTGTACACGACACACGCAATGAACACGATCAGCAGGACCCAGCGCATCGATATTTCCCCCGTGGTTCTTTGGCGAAATTCTAAAGACGGGGAAAATTTCCTGCATTGACGCACAGGCGGGACGATGGGCAGCGGGACGACACGGCGCGAATGTCGATCGACCGAGGCCGAAACGCCGAAAAGCCCGCATATACGGGCTTTTCGGGCTATCCGCACGCGCACGCGGCATGCCGCCGACGCACGCGCCGGCGGCGATTATTCCGGAAACGGCAAATCAGTTTGTCCGTCTGCGCGCATACCGAACGTGTTGAGCGTCATCGCGACGAGCGCGTAATAGCCGAGCAGCGCGACGAGGTTCACCACGGTCTCGTGGCCGAAACGCGCCCGCGCGCGTGCGAACGTCGCATCGCTCACGCGGCGCGTGTCGTACAGCTCGGTGGCGAACGCATGGATCAACGCGTCGTCGTCCGATTCGAAGGCCGGCGCGACGCCACGCCGGATCGCGTCGGCGGTTGCCGTCGGCAAGCCGGCATCGAGCGCGATCGGATGATGGATGTGCCACTCGGCCTGCGAGCGCCAACGCGCGGCCGTCACGAGAATCGCGAGTTCCGACAGGCGCAGCGGCAGCCCCGTGCGGTAGCGGCAGAACGCGCCGAGCTTCTGCGCGTGCTGGGCCAGTTCGGGGCTCGCGATCCAGCCGAGGAACGGCCCGTTCAGGTTGCCGCGCGGGCCGCTGAGGATGTCGGCGAGCACGGCCTTCTGTTCGTCGGTGGCCGATGCGGGATCGAAAGGAGGGAGTCTGTCCGTCATGATGAAAATTCGTTGAGATCGGGGTTCATGCGCCGGCCGACGCGAGCGCCGCGCCGATCGCGCCGGACAGCCGATCGACGATCGTGTCGATCTGCTGCGCGGTGCAGACGAACGGCGGTGCGACCAGAATGTGGTCGCCGTGCACGCCGTCGATCGTGCCGCCCATCGGATACACCATCAACCCGCGCTGCATCGCTTCGCGCTTGACCGCCGCATGCAGCTTCAGCGCGGGATCGAACGTGGCCTTGGTGTCGCGATCGCGCACGAGCTCGATGCCGACGAACAGCCCGCGGCCGCGCACGTCGCCGACATGCGGATGCGCGCCGTAGTGCTCCCGCAACGACGCGCGCAACTGCTCGCCGCGCGCCTTCACGTTGTCGAGCAGCTTCTCTTCCGCGATCACGCGCTGCACCTCGAGCGCGGCCGCGCACGCGGTCGCATGGCCGAGGTAGGTATGACCATGCTGGAAGAAGCCCGAGCCGTCGACGATCGTGCGATAGATGCGGTCGCTCACCAGCGTCGCCCCGATCGGCTGGTAGCCCGCGCCGAGCCCTTTCGCGATCGTCAGCAGATCGGGCGCGACGCCGTCTTCGTCGCACGCATACAGGTAACCCGTGCGCCCCATCCCCGACATGATCTCGTCGAGAATCAGCAGCACGCCGTACTTGTCGCACACCGCGCGAATCTTCTTCAGGTAGGTACGCACCGGCGGCACCGCGCCGGCCGTGGCGCCCACCACCGTTTCCGCGACGAACGCCGCGACGTTTTCCGCGCCGAGTTCGACGATCTTGCGTTCGAGCTCGTCCGCGAGGCGCTGCGCGTACGCTTCGTCGGTTTCGCCCGCCAACTGGTCGCGGTATGCATAGCACGGGCTCACGTGATGCGCTTCGATCAGCAGCGGCAGGAACGGCTCGCGCCGCCACGCGTTGCCGCCGATCGCGAGCGCGCCGAGCGTGTTGCCGTGATAGCTCTGGCGACGGGCGATGAAATGACGCCGCTGCGGCTCGCCCTTCTCGACGAAATACTGGCGCGCGAGCTTCAGCGCGGCCTCGATCGCCTCGGAGCCGCCCGACACGAAGTACACGTGCTCGAGCCCGGCCGGCGCGGCGTCGACGAGCCGGTCGGCCAACTCCTCGGCCACGTCCGTCGTGAAGAACGACGTATGCGCGTACGGCAGTTGCTGCACCTGCCGCTTGATCGCGTCGATCACGCGCGGGTTGCTGTGGCCGAGACACGATACGGCCGCACCGCCGCACGCGTCGATATAGCGTTTGCCGGTCGAATCGATGATCTCGATGCCGTCGCCTGCGACGGCAACGGGCAAGGTGGCGCGCGGGGCGCGATGGAAAACGGTCGTCATGCGTGGCCTCATGGATCAGGATGCGCGGTGTGCGCATCCGGACGGCACGATGCGCGTCGCGAAGCGCTGCGTGCCGTGTTGATGGACGGTGAAGTCGATCGCGGTGTCGCGAATCGCGAACACCGCGGTCGCCAGCGTGTTTTCGTCGTCGGGGTCGGCCGGATCGTCGCGATAGATCGGCAGCCCTTCCGGCGCACGATCGCCGAGCACGCGCAGCAGCGCGGTTTCGTCGATCGCGTCGATGCCGCGCGTGAGCGCGTCGACGCGCCGCTGGCGATCGCCGGACGATTGCGTCACGATCTGCGCTTCCGCATCGCAGCCGGGATGCACGAGGTGATTCGCATGGCCCGCAAGCCGTGCGACGTCGACGACCGAACAGCGCGCGACACTCGCCTCGATGCTCAGCAGCCGCGCATCGCCGGTCGCACCGAGCGTGTGATGAAAGCCGCTCGCGCGCGCATGCGTGCGCAGCACGTCGGCGGCTGCGTCGAGCGACGTCGCGTCGAGCACGGCGCGCGCAAGGATCATGCGCGGCACGCCCGGCGCCGGCGTGCGGATCCGCAGGTTGTTGATCGCCTGCGCGATGCCGGCGCGGTTCACGGCGAACGTATGTCCCGGCAGCGAACCCGGGTAATAGAAACTGACGAACCCGGGCTTGCCGGCGGGTTGCACGTCGACGAGCAGGCAACGTTCGCGCAGGTACGGATCGCCGTCCTCGTTGTGCGCGATCCAGCGCGTGCCGTCCGCACCGCGCGCGGCGAGCGTCGTGCAGCCGTCCGGCGCGTTGTGAATCAGCTCGCCGCGGCAATTCCACAGAAAAATGTCCTCGGCCGGCCAGCCGATGCCCGCCGCGATCCCGTCCAGCTCCGCGACGAGATCGGGGTACGCGGCCAGCGCGGCCTGCCGCAGCGCATCGACGAACGGATGGCCGCGCCAGCGGCGCACGGCCTGCCATGCGCCGCTCTGCTGCATGTACGGATCGAACACGGGGCGGGCAAGCTCGCCGAGGCGCACGCCGATGTCGAACGGCGTGCCGGCGATGACGGGTGAAAGGGAAAGCGGCATGTCGGGTGTTTCGGTTTCGTTCAGGATACGTGCTTCAGGAATTCCTTCAGGCGCGGCGTCGGCGGCCGGTCGATCAGGTCGGCCGGATGGCCGTCCTCGGCAATGCCGCCCTGATCCATGAACAGCAGCCGCGTGCCGACCCGCTTCGCGAAGCCGATCTCGTGCGTGACGACGATCATCGTCATCCCTTCGGTCGCGAGATCCTGCATCACTTTCAGCACTTCGTGGCGCAATTCCGGATCGAGCGCCGACGTCGGCTCGTCGAACAGCATCAGCCGCGGCCGGATCGCGAGCGCACGCGCGATCGCGACGCGCTGCTGCTGGCCGCCCGACAGCTCCGACGGGTAATGATTCGCGCGCGATTCGAGGCCGACCTTGTCGAGCAGCGCCATCGCCTGGTCGCGCGCGTCGGCGCGCGACGCGCCGCGCACCTGCATCGGCCCGAACATCACGTTCTCGAGCGCGGTCATTTGCGGAAACAGGTTGAACTGCTGGAACACCATGCCGGCTTCGAGCCGGATGTTGCGGATCGTCGCCGCGTTGCCGCGCACGCTCTGGCCATCCACCAGCAACTCGCCGCCGGTGATTTTCTCGAGCGCGTTGATACAGCGCAGCATCGTCGATTTGCCCGAGCCCGACGGGCCGACCACGACGACCACCTCGCCCGCGTCGATCTTCAGGTCGATGTTCTTCAGCACCGGCACATGGCCGAAGCTCTTCGACACGTTCTGGAATTCGATCATGCTCATAAGATTTTCATCCGCTTTTCGACGAGCCGAAGCGTCAGCGTCATCGCACCGGTCAGTATCAGGTAGATGACCGCCACCGCACTCCAGATCTCGACCGCCTGGAAATTACCGGCGATGATTTCCTGCCCCTTGCGCGTCAGCTCGCCCACGCCGATCACGATGAACAGCGACGTGTCCTTCAGGCTCACGATGCACTGGTTGCCGAGCGGCGGAATCAGCCGACGGAACGCCAGCGGCCCGACGATCTTCAACAGCACGCGCGGCATCGACAGCCCCATCGCGAGCCCCGCTTCCGTCAGCCCCTTCGGGATCGACAGCAGCGCGCCGCGCACCACTTCCGCGAGATACGCGCCGGAATTCACCGTGATCGCGATGATCGCGGCCGTCAGGCCGTCGATGCGGATATGCGCGAGCAGCGGCAGGGCGAAATACAGGAACATCACCTGCACGACGATCGGCGTGCCGCGGATCAATTCAATATAGACCTGTGCGAGCACGTTCATCGCCTTCGGTCCGTATGCGCGGAACATGCCCGCGATCATCCCGACGACGAAGCCGCCCACCAGCCCGAAAAATGCGATGAACACCGTCAACCGGACCCCGTCCATCAGGTCCGGCAACGCCGCCCAGATCGCCGACCAATCGAAATTCACTTGTCGCTCCCCGTTCGATTCAAGACCCGCGCGGCCCCGGGGCCGCGCGCCGATGCGCCGTCACGCTCACATCTTCGGCGGCTCGGCACCGAACCACTTCTTGTAGATCTGCGCGTAGCGGCCGTCGGCCTTGATCTTCACGAGCGACGCGTTGACCTTCGGCACGAGCGCGCTGCCCTTCGGGAAGCCGATCCCGTACTTGTCGCCGCTGACCGGCTGGCCGGCGACCTTCACCTTGCCCTTGCCTTCGTTGTTCACGAAGAACAGCACGTTCGGCGTGTCGTGCATCGCCGCGTCGACGCGGCCCGCTTCGAGCGCGAGGTAAGCCTGGTCGATGTTCGGGAACTGGCGGACCTCCTTCGGCTTCAGGTGCGCCTTGATCCAGTCGATCGTCGCGGTGCCCGTCTTCGCGGCGATCACCTTGCCGTTCAGGTCGTCGATCGACTTGATCGACGTGTCGCCGGCCTGCACCATCGCGGCGAGCCCGCTGTCGTAGTAAGGCGCGGAGAAATCGATCGCTTTCTTGCGCTCTTCCTTGATCGTCATCCCCGACAGCGCGACGTCGATGTTCTGCGTCTGCAGCGCCGGAATCAGGCCCGCGAAATCCATCGGCTGGATCGTGTATTTCCAGCCCTGGTCCTTCGCGATCTCGGCCCACAGGTCGAGATCGAAGCCGACGTACTTGTCGCCCTGCTTGAACTCGAACGGCATGAACGACGTATCGGCCCCGACGACGAGCGTCTTGGTGTCCGCGTGCGCGAGGCTGGCGCCGAGTGCGGCGACGACCGCGACGGCTTTCAGGAAGGAACGGCGACTCATGGATTCTCTCCGCATGATTGAGCGATGTGACCGGCCAACGGGCCGGCGGAACGACGACATCGAGTCGCACCGCAACATGCGATGTCTAATTAGACATTAGTGCAACAAGTGTTGTCAACGGCGATACTACGACACCAAAAAAGTCCGCAACAGATAAATGCATCGAGACAAACCCGGGCCGCGCGGCGCGGATAGATCGGAGGAAAGCGGGAGGATGGCGGAGCAGAATGCCCCGCCGGATCGCGGCGCGCCGGCGGATGGCGGCGCGGAGCGGAAGATGGCGCGCCGTGCCGGAATGGCCGTGCGCGTCACGCCGGCAACCGCCGGCTCGACTCAATGCAGGTGGCGCAACGCTCGGGCAATGGCCAACGGGCAACGCGCCGATGCCGCACCGCTCACGCCGCGACCCCGCTCGCCTGATGCGACACGAGCCGCGCATACGCGCCCTGCCGCGCCATCAGGTCCGCATGGCGCCCGGCCTCGATCACCGTGCCCTGCTCGATCACGAGGATCAGGTCGGCATGGCGCACGGTCGACAGACGGTGCGCGATGACGATCGACGTGCGCTGCGCCATCAGGTCCTCCAGCGCCGCGCGGATCTGCTGCTCGCTGATCGTGTCCAGGTGCGACGTCGCCTCGTCGAGGATCAGCACCGGCGCATCCTTCAGGAAGGCGCGCGCGATCGCCACGCGCTGGCGCTGGCCGCCCGACAACTGCACGCCGCGCTCGCCGACGCGCGTCGCGAGCCCGTCGGGCAGCCGCGCGACGAAGTCGCCGAGCGCGGCGTGATCGATCGCGCGCCGCACGTCCGCGTCGGATGCGTCGTTCGCAGCGAGCCGGATGTTTGCTTCGAGCGTGTCGTTGAACAGGTAGGTATCCTGCGCAACGAGCGCGATGTGCTGCCGCAGGTCGTCGAGCCGCAGGTCGCGCAGGTCGACGCCGCCGAGCGTCACGCGGCCCTGCTGCGGATCCCAGAAGCGCAGCAGCAGGCTCGCGACGGTCGACTTGCCCGCGCCCGATGCGCCGACCAGCGCGACCGTGCTGCCGGGCGGCGCCTCGAAACTCACGCGATCGATCGCGGGCACGCTGCGCCCCGGATACGTGAACGACGCCGCCTCGAACCGCACCGTCGCATCGCCGGGCATCGCGTGCGCGCCGTCGATCACCGTCACGGGTTCCTTCTCCAGCGCGCGCAAGCGTCGCGTCGAGGCGATCGTGTCGGCAAGCTGGCGCGCGACCTGGCCGATTTCGGCCACCGGCATGAACGCAGCCACCGCGACCAGCACCAATAGCGGCAACGACTCGCGCGGGAACCCGCCGCGTGCGCACAACCACGCGCCGAGCGCCGCGACCGCCAGCCCGCCCAGCCCGCTCGCGACTTCCAGCGCGGCGCTTTGCGACGACAGATCGTCGAGCAGCTTCGCGCGCTGCCGGCGGTACGCATCGACCTCGGCCACGAACGCTGCGCGCCGGCGCGCGATCGCCTGGAACGCGGTCAGTTCCGCGAGCCCCTGGATCGTTTCGGTCAGGTGCGCACCGAGCTGGCCGAGCGCTTCGCGCGCACCGGTGCCGAGCCGGTCGACGTCGCGCCGCGCCAGCACGGGTGCGAGCCCCGCCCACAGCAGGAACGGCAACAGCACGAGCGCGAGCGGCCACGCGACCGACGCGAGCAACGCCAGCACACAGGTCGGCACGAGCACCGCGACGAATGCCGGCGCCAGCGTATGCGCGTAGAAATATTCGACGGTCTCGACGTCCTGCGTCGCGAGCGACACGAGATCGCCGGAACGGCGACGCAGCAGCCCGGCCGGCGCGAGCCGTTCGAGCGTCGCGAACAGCGCGATGCGCATTTCCGCGAGCAGCCGGTACGCCATGTCGTGCGCGAGCCAGGATTCGAGCCAGTGCAGCACGGCCGCGACCGGCGCGATCGCGAGCAGCGCGACCACGAGCCCGCTGCCGAGATGTCCCGTCGGCACCGCGCCGACCACCCGTGCGCCGATCACACCGACGCCGATGAATGCGAGCACGCGGCCGATCCCGAACAGCACGGTCAGCATCACCTTGGCCTTCCACGGACGCACGAAGCGCAGCAACGTCTGCAACGTTTCCGGCCAGCCGATCGTCGCCGCATCGTCGTTCAACGGCCGCACCTGCGGGCCCGACGACGCGCGCGCGCTCGCACCGGCCGCCGCCGTCGCGCCGACGGATTCGGCGACCGCTTCCAGTTGCGGCCCCATCAGCCGTCGATACGGGCCGTCGCGCGCGATCAGCGCCGCATGCGTCCCTTCGTCGACCACCCGCCCCTGGTCGAGCACCAGGATACGATCGGCGCCGATCACGCTGGACAGCCGGTGCGCGAGCACGAGCGTCGTCCGTCCGTGCGTGAGCCGGTCGAGCGCCTGCTGGATCAGCGCTTCGTTTTCCGCATCGACCGACGACAGCGCTTCGTCGAGCAACAGGATCGGCGCATCGCGCAGCAGCGCGCGGGCAATCGCGATGCGCTGGCGCTGGCCGCCCGACAGCATGAGCCCGCGTTCGCCGATGCGCGTCGCGTAGCCGTCGGGCAGCGCCGAGATGAAATCGTGCGCGTTGGCGGCGCGCGCGGCCGCGATCATGTCCGCGTCGCTGGCGTCCGGGCGGCCGAGCCGCAGGTTGTCGGCGACGCTGCCGTCGAACAGCGTCGCGTCCTGCGCGACGACCGCGATCATGTCGCGCACCTGGTCGACAGAGAGCGTACGCACGTCGTGGCCGCCGATCCGGACCGCACCGCCCTGCGCGTCGTGCTGGCGCAGCAGCAGGCGCACGATGGTCGACTTGCCGGCCCCGCTCGGCCCGACGATCGCCACCGTCTCGCCCTCGCGCACCGAGAAACTCAGCGCCGCATGGGCATCCGCGCGGCGTCCCGGATACGCGAAGCTGACGTCGTCGAACGCGATCTCCGGCCGCAGGCCCGCCACCCGCGGCGCGTCGGCGGCCGGCGCCTGACTGCCCGCGTCGAGCAGCGCATGGATCGCATGCGCCGCGGACTGGCCGATCATCCCCTGATGCAGCACCGCACGCAGGTCGCGCAGCGGGCGGAAGATCTCGCTACCGGCCATCAGCACGATCAGCAGCGCTTCAAGACTCATGTCGCCGTGCTGCACGCGCCACGCGCCCACCGCGATCGCCGCGGCCGCGCCGAGGCCGGTGCCGAGATCGGTGAAGAACCGCGTCAGCAGGCCGAGCGCGAGCACCCAGAACGTGCTGTCCGACAGTGCGCGCGCCTTCGCGGCCAGCTTCGCGCCGAACGCGGCGCTCTGCCCGAACGCCTTCAACGTCGGCAGGCCCTGCACCGCGTCGAGAAACTCTTCGCCGAATGCCTTGAACGCGGCCGAACGGGCGAGCGCCGCACGCTTGTCGGCGCGATGCACGAGCTGCGGGAGCGCCAGCGTGACGAGCGCCGCGACCAGCAGGATCGCGGCCGTCGGCACGTCCCACCACGCGAGCACCGCGAAGATCATGAGCGGCGCGCACGCGGCGATCACGAGCTGCGGCAGGTAAACGCCGAAGAAGGTCTGCAGCTGCTCGACGCCGTCGACGACGGCCAGCATGACGCCGCCCGTGCGTTCGCCGTTGAACCATGCGGGGCCGAGCGCGGCGATCCGGTCGAACAGCCGCGCGCGCAGCGTCGCCTGCACGCGGCCCGCCGTATGCTGCGCGAGCACCGTGCGGCGATGATCGAGCCAGGCACGCAGCAGCACGCAAGCCGCCGTTGCAGCGACGGCCTCGCCGATGTCGCGCGCCGGCGCGCCGGAAAAAACCAGCGCCAGCACGCGACCGAGAAATACGAAGCGCAGGATGCCGACACCCATCGCGAGCAACCCGAGCGCGACGGCCGCCGCCACCCGCCAGCGCAGCCCCGCCATCATGGCCCATAGTCGTCGGTCGAAATACATGAAGCCCTCCAGTCGGTGTTTCGTTGCGTTTTTCTTGACCGGATCGAGGCTACCTGCGCCGCCCGCGCGCGGCAAAAGATGATTTTTCAACGGGTGTTGAGTCAACTACAATACCCCGCATGTCGCACCTTCCTCCCCTCAGCGCACTGCGTGCTTTCGAGGCGACCGTTCGCCTCGGCGGGTTCGCGCGCGCGGCGGTCGAGCTGAACGTGTCGACCAGCGCGGTCAGCCATCAGATCCGCTCGCTCGAGGAATCGCTCGGTGCGCGGCTGCTCGAACGCAGCACGGGGCTCGGCGGCATCAGCCTCACGCCGGCTGGTGCGCGCCTGCTGCCGGCCGTCGGCGAGGCGCTGTCACGTCTCACCGACGCGTGCGCCGAGATTCGCGGCACCGCGCAACGGCTCACCGTCTCCGCCAACGCGCCGTTTTCGTCGATGTGGCTCGCGCGCCGGCTGGCGGAATTCTCGTCGCTTCATCCCGACACCCCGCTGCACGCGGTCGTGCTCGACGACGAGCCGGATTTCGCGCGCAGCGGCGTCGATCTGGCGATCGTGCACGTGCCCGCGCACCGGCTGCGGGCCGACGACGACGTGCTGATGCGGGAAACCGTGTTTCCGGTGTGCAGTCCCGAACTGTTTCCGTACGCATCGGGATACGTATGCCGCTCGCGGTTGCTGCAGGAGATGCACGAGGACAACCCCGAGATCGACTGGCGCAACTGGGCGTCGGAATTCGGCCTGCCGGGTGACTTCGAGACGAAGATCGTCCGTTACAGCAGTTTCAGCCAGGTAATCGGCGCGGCCGTCGGCGGCGCGGGCATCGCGCTCGGCCGCGTGCCGCTGATCGAGCCCGAACTGCGCAGCGGGCGCCTGGTGCCGCTGGTGCCGGGCCTCGCACGCGACGCGTCGTGGCGCTTCGTGCTGCGCCGCCATCCGTCGACGCGGCACCGGCTGCTCGATCCGTTGATCGCGTTCCTGCGCAGCGAAGCGGACGCACCGCCGTTCGTCTCGAAAATGGTTGCGCCCGCATCCAACGATAGTCACGCGCGAGGCACGAGCGGCGCCTGACGGGCCGGCATGCAAGGCCGGCCTCGCGTCGCCCGGCGGCCGCTTACGGCGTCGCGAAGAACAGCGCGACGACGCACGCCATCCCGCCGAACCACACGAGCGAACGCAGCGACGCCCAGTTCAGCAGGTACATCAGCGCATAGACGATACGGATCGCGACGAACGCGATCGCGAGCTGATCGACGCGATGCACGTTCGCGCCGTTGTGCCATGCCACCACCAGCGCGGCCGTGAACAGCGCAAGCGCTTCCCACGCATTCTGATGAGCGGCCTGGGCGCGTGCGCGCCAGCCTTCGAGCTTCGCCAGGTACTCGCGCGGCGCGCGGTTGTCGTAACCCTTGCGGGCCTTGGCGAGAAACGTCATCGGGAACGGCAACAACGCGACGATGAACAGGCACAGCTGGGACGTCGTCATCCAGGTCTCCTCCATTATGATTACATTGAACAATGACAAGATCACCGAGAGCTTAGCATCGCGACGTGCCGTTCGCGCACCGGTTTTCTAGACGGGAGACTCGGCCGCGCAGGCTGCGGGCGACGAGCCCGGCCCGCTACGACACCAAAATTTCCACCAAATCGTCGACAAATACGTTAATTAAAACTGGTCGAACACCAATAAGATAGCGCTCAACACTGGCTTGGCACGCGAGCGCGCCAAGCCCGCCGTTTCCCTCCGCGCCGCCGCGCGCCGAACGACATCCGACCCGAGCCCTTGCCATGCCCCGTCCCATCGTCGCCCATATCCGCCCGGACGCCGTCCGCCACAACCTCGACTTCATCCGCCGCACCGCTGCGCAATCGCGCGTGTGGGCCGTGATCAAGGCCAACGCGTACGGCCACGGCATCGAACGGATTTACCCGGGCCTCGCGGCCGCCGACGGCATCGCGCTGCTCGATCTCGACGAAGCCGTGCGCGTGCGCGAGCTGGGCTGGGACAAGCCCGTGCTGCTGCTCGAAGGGATCTTCGAGCCGGCCGACGTCGAGCTGGCCGATCGCCACCGGCTGACGGTCGCCGTGCACTGCGACGAACAGCTCGACCTGCTGATCGCCGCGAAGCCGCGGCAGCCGATCGACATCCAGCTCAAGATGAATTCCGGCATGAACCGGCTCGGCTACCGGCCGGCCGCGTTCCGCGCCGCGTGGGAACGCGCGGCGCGCGCGCCGTCGATCGGCAAGATCACGCTGATGATGCATTTCGCGAACGCCGACGAAGGCGAGGTCGACTGGCAGCTCGAGCAGTTCGACGCGACCACGGCCGGGATTCCGGGCGAGCGCTCGGTATCGAATTCGGCGGCGGTGCTGTGGCACCCGCACGCGCACCGCGACTGGGTGCGCCCCGGCACGATCCTGTACGGCGCTTCGCCGACGGGTGCGTCGCGCCATATCGCCGACACGCCGCTGACGGCCGCGATGACGCTGACCAGCCGGATCATCGGCGTGCAGACGCTCGCCCCCGGAGAGACCGTCGGCTACGGCCGGCGCTTCACGGCCGACCAACCGATGCGAACCGGCGTCGTCGCGTGCGGCTACGCAGACGGCTATCCGCGCCATGCGCCGACCGGCACGCCGATCGCCGTGGACGGCGTGATGACGCGCGTCGTCGGCCGCGTGTCGATGGACATGCTGACCGTCGACCTGACGCCGTGTCCGAACGCGGGCATCGGGTCGAGCGTCGAGCTGTGGGGCGACCAGGTGAAGGTGGACGACGTCGCGGAAGCCAGCGGCACGATCGGCTACGAGCTGATGTGCGCACTCGCACGCCGCGTGCCGGTGGCGATCGTGCCACCCGGTGCGTCGAGCATGCAGCCGGCGCCGCGGACCGGCAGCCACGGGCGCTGACCGGCGGCGGTTCGGCGATACGCGACCGCGCGCCGCACCTGTCGCGCTACATACCGGCGGCCGGCCCACGCGCAGCGGCGACGACGCGGGACGTCGTTGCGCGTCGTGCAACGACGGGCGCCGATGCGCTCCCCGCGCGCTTGCGCCGATGCGTCACGAGCGCCACGTCGGCTTCCGCTTGTCGAGGAACGCGTCGATACCCTCGCCCGCATCCTCTTCCATCATGTTGCGCGCCATCACGTCGCCCGCGTACGCATACGCCTCGTCGAGCGGCAACTCGCGCTGACGATAGAACATCTGCTTGCCGATCCGCACCGCGGCCGGGCTCTTCGCGACGATCTCCGCGACCTTGCGCGCGACGGCCGCATCGAGCGCGTCCTCGGGCACGGCTTCGTTGACGAGCCCCCACGCGGCGGCCGTCGCCGCATCGACGAAGCGCCCGGTCATCAGCATGTCGAACGCACGCTTGGCCGCGACGTTGCGGCTCAGCGCGACGGCCGGCGTCGAGCAGAACAGCCCGACGTCGATGCCCGACACCGCGAAGCGCGCGGTATCGGCCGCGATCGCGAGGTCGCACGCGGCGACGAGCTGGCAGCCGGCCGCCGTCGCGATGCCGTGCACGCGCGCGATCACCGGCACCGGCAACGCGCGCATCGCGAGCATCACGCGGCTGCACTGCGCGAACAGCGTGCGGTAGTAGTCGAGTTCGGGCTTGCTGCGCATCTGCCGCAAGTCGTGGCCGGCGCAGAACGCCTTGCCTTCGGCGGCCAGCACGACGCAGCGCACGTGCGGATCGGCAGCCAGCGTATCGAACGCATCGTGCAGGGCCGAGAGCAACGCTTCGGACAACGCGTTGAACTGCTGCGGGCGATTCAGGCGCAACGTGACGACGCCGTCGTGCGTGTCGCGCAGCAGGATCGGCTCGGCGGTCTGTTGATCGGGTTCCATGGGGCTCCGCTGGACGGGGTTCGACAGGTTGCGCGGCGAGGCGAACGCGTGACCATCGCGCCCGCCCGCTCGCGGCATGACGAGGAAATGGTCCTCCACATTCCGCGGCGCGTCCAGCCGCGCCGCCGCATGCGCGTGCGCCGCGGCCTGCCCGCCACTGCGCCACGCCCCTGCCGCTCGTGCGTCAACGGCGCGGCTGCGCGGCTTGCGCGCGACCTGCCGTCCGCGCAGCCAGCGCGGCAATCGCATAGGCGACGCAGCCGAGCGCCGCGACAGCCCACAGCGCATCGGTCGGATCAGGCAACAGGATCGTCGCGGCGCCGGCAACGGCCACGCCGAGCAGGCTGCCGGCCTGCCGTGCCGCGTTGAGGAACCCGGATGCCACGCCCGCCGCGTCGGCAGGCACCTGTTCGAGCACCGTCGCGATCATCGGCGCCACCGACAGCGCGGTCCCGGTGCCGAATGCGATCATGGCCGTCCAGACCGCCGGCCACGGCGCACGCAGCGCGAGCGCAAGCGCGATCGCGGGAACGGCCAGCGCCGCCATCGCGAGGCCGTTTGCCATCAGCGTGACCGGACGCACCCGGCCGTGCAGTTTTCCCGACAGCAGATTGCCGAGCGACAGACTCAGCGCGAACGGCAACAGCGTCAGCCCCGTCTGCCGCGCACTCATGCCGAAGCGCCCGTGCAGGTACAGGCTCAGCACGAACAGCAGCCCGAAGTACCCGACATAGACGAGGCTGCCCATCAGATTCATCGCGACGAAGATGCGGTTGCGAAACCACGCGAGCGGCACCATCGGATGGCGGGCACGCCGCTCGACCACGACCAGCACGGCGGCGGCGAGCGCGGCGATCAGCAGCGCGCACCGGACCTCGGTGGCGCCGACGCCGCGCGTCGGCAGTTCGATCGCCGCGAAACACAGCGCACCGAGCGCCGTCGCCCCGACGCACTGGCCGGCCCAGTCGAACCGGCGCACGTCCTGCGCGGCCGATGCGCGAACGAGCGCCGCCGCGCCGGCAAAGGCCACGGCGCCGGTCGGCACGTTGATCAGGAATGCGCTGCGCCAACCGAAATCGTCGACCAGGATCCCGCCGAGCACCGGCCCCACGGCAACCGCGACCGACGCGATGCCGGCCCACACCGCGATCGCTCGCGCCCGCTCGGCCGGCACGTCGAAGGTGCTGCGCACGATCGCGAGCGACGCGGGCAAGAAGAGCGCGGCGCCCGTGCCCTGCCCGAAACGCGCGACCACGAGGACCGCCACCGACGACGCGACGCCGCACGCCGCCGACGCGGCGACGAACAGCGCCAGCCCGGCGAGATACACGTGCTTCGCGCCGAACCGGTCGGACAGCGCGCCGCCCGCGAGAATCAGCGCGGCGAAGCTGAGCGTGTACGCGTCGACGATCCACGCGAGTTCCGCGACCGTCGCGCCGAGGCTCGTGCGCATCGCCGGCAGCGCCACGTTGACGATCGTCGAATCGAGTACCGCCATGAACATGCCGACCGCGACGAGCGCCAGCGTCCAGCGCTGCTCGCGCGCCGTCGGGCGGCTCGGCGCCGCCGCGGCGACGGGAACGGGGACGGAAACGGAATGGCAATCGGACATGACACCTCCAGGCAGATGCCGGGAGTCTAGGACCGGGCGCATGATGCGGAAAAGTGATAATTTCGCATTTGTCCGATGCAGATTTGCATCATTCGATTCCGCCCACCGCTGGCTGCCCGATCGTCCGTCGAGCGACTCCACCCGGTAGCGGTAGACAAGAATCATGCAGGTGATCCTGCCCCGTGGCAGAACCTGCCGGTCAACGGCACGCCTTGCCTTCCCGCCATCAATGGCGGGTTTCTCGGAGCACATCCTGATGAACTGGGACAACGCCCGCTTCTTCCTCGCGCTGGCGCGCACCGGCACGCTGCGCGGCGCCGCGGCGCAACTGAACGTCGACCAGGCGACCGTCGGGCGCCGGATCGCCGCGCTCGAGGACGAACTCTCGGCCCGGCTGTTTCTCCGCACCCCGTCCCTCTATGTGCTGACGACCGCGGGCGAAGCCCTGCTCGAACCGGCCGAAACGATGGAGCGGGCGTCGCTGACGATCGAACGCCGCGTGATGGGGCTCGACGAGCAACTGGCCGGGTCCGTGCGCGTCGCCACGACCGACACGCTCGGCAAGCGCTTCGTCGTTCCCGCGATCGCCCGCTTGCGGCGCAGGCATGCCGGCATCGACGTCGTGTGCGTGACGTCGGCGCAAATCACCAACCTCACGCGCCGCGAAGCGGATCTCGCGATTCGCACGTTGCGGCCGGAATCGCCGGATCTGATCGTCAGGCGGCTCGGGCATCTCGAAACGGGCATCTACGCATCGCGCCGCTATCTGGCCGAACGCGGCGAACCGGTCGCGGGCAGCGCGTTCGACGGGCACGATCTGGTGATGTATCAGCAGCCGGTGGTGCCGACGATGTGGGACGCGCTGTGCGGCGAACCGACATCACGCGGCCGCGTGATGTTCCAGACTTCGTCGACGATGATGCTGGTGGAAGCCGCGCTGGCGGGGCTCGGCATTGCGGAGCTGCCGTGCTTCCGCGCCGACACCGAGCCGGAGCTGGTGCGACTCATGCCGCAGCGGTGCAATCATTTCGACGTGTGGCTCGTCGCCCATGCCGATCTCTACAAGACCGCGCGCGTGCAGGCGGTGATCGAAGCGGTCGTCGACGAATTCGCGACGGCGGCGGCCCCCGCCCGCTAACGGGCCGGTGCGTCAGCGCGGCTGATACTCGCCATCCGCCGCCGACCAGCGAAACGTCCGGCGCCATTTGCCGCCGCGTTCGCGCAACTGCAAGTCGTGGAAGCCGTCCGTCGACGTCGACAGCACGCTCAGCGCATTGCTGCCTTCCGTGATGTCGTGATCGCGCGTGCCGTCGCGATGCCAATCGCCGGCGATATCCCGGTAGAACATCATCGGCTGCGCGAACACGACGCGCAGCGCCTTGCCGTCGATCCTGAACAGGTACAACGCCTCGAACGACGCGCCGCCGCCGGAATAGCCGATCGACCAGCCCGCCCGCACCCCGAACGCGACATCGCCCGCCCGCAGCGCATACGGCGCGAGATCGAACCGCGACCACCGCTCGGGCCGTAACGCGACATCGCCCGACTGCTTCGTCTGCTCGAGGTAGTCGGGTCTGTCGAGATTCGTGTTGCTCCAGTCGGTCGCCTGTTCGAGCGGCTCTTCGGTGCGCGCGACGAGGCGCGGCACGCCGTCCGGACCGCGCTCGAACACGCCCAGCCAGACCAGCTCCTTCTGGTCATCGGCCTCGGCGTGATGCTCGAAGCCTTCGCAATCGGTAGGCGCACCGAATCGCAGCACGTCGCGCGCAGACTCGTCGGTCGGCGCCGCGCAGACGATCGCGACGAATGCGCCAGGGCGCTGCGGCCACGGTTTCGCGCCGACCAGCACGACACGCGCAAGCGGCTGGCCCGGGGCAAGCTGCGCCACCAGCCCCGCCTTCGTGAAGCCGGGCGGCAGGTGCACGCCGAAACCGTTGGCTGCCGCGCCGCTCATGTCGCGTGCGTACGCGGCGCGTGCTTCGGGCGAACCGAGCTTCCGGGGCACCTGGTCGAGCGAATGCGCGGTGCCGGCCGCGTGCGCGGGGAAGCTCGCGAATGCAGCGCCGATCGCGACGAGCCACGGCATCAAGCGAATTGTCATCAGTTGCTCCGAGAAACGCCGTCCTTCAGGACGGGGAGGAAAGGATTGCTATTGACAGACAGCTTCTTCCACGGGTTAGGATCACCGACATGATCCTTGTCTACCGCTACCGCGTGAAGTCGCTCAACGGACTGCTTAACAAGCCGAGCCGCGCGGTGAACGACGTCTGGAGTTTCTGCAACGACACGCAGAAGCACGCGCTCAAGTGGAGCAAGAAGTGGCCTACAGGATTCGACCTGAACGTGCTGACGACCGGCAGCAGCAAGGAACTCGGTATTCACTCCGGCACGGTCAACGCGACGTGCGAGCAATACGCGAAGTCGCGCAGTCAGCACCGTCGCCCGTACCTGCGTTATCGCGGCAGGAAGTCGCTCGGCTGGGTGCCGCTGAAGGGGCGTGACCTGAAGCGCGAGGGCGACGCGTTCCGTTTTGCCGGTAACACCTTTCGCGTGTTCAACAGCCGGGCGCTTCCCGAAGGCAAGATCAAGGACGGAACCAACTTTGCGCAGGATGCGCGCGGCAACTGGTTTCTCAACATCGTGATCGAGATGCCGGATGTTCCGGCCCGCCCGATCCGTTCCGGCGTCGGCATCGATCTCGGCCTGAAAGACTTCGCCACGCTTTCGACCGGCGAGAAGCTGCCCAATGACCAGTTCAGTCGACGAGCGGCGGAAAAGCTCGCGAAAGCGCAGCGAGCACGAAAGCACAAGCGACATATCGCGAAGCTGCACGCAAAGATCGCCAATGCCCGCGCCGACTTCCAGCACAAGCTCGCGCTCGATCTGGTGCGGCGGTTCGATTACATCGCGGTCGGCAACGTGTCGGCCAAAAAACTCGCCAGAACCAGGATGGCGAAGAGCGTCTACGACGCGTCCTGGTCGTCCTTTCGAAACAAGCTCCGCTACAAAGCGATCGCGCACGGGGCCACGTTCGAGGAAGTCGACGAAAGCGGTTCTACCCAGTCCTGTTCGTCGTGCGGATCGAAAGACAGCACGACGCGGCCGAAAGGTATCGCGGGACTGCGAGTAAGAGAATGGGCCTGCAGTAGCTGTGGTGTCGTGCATGATCGTGATATCAACGCTGCGTTGAACATTCTCCGATGCGGACGTGCATCGCCAAGTATAGGAATCCGCTCCCTTTAGGGAGCGGAGGACGTCAAGCTGGAATGTCCTGTGAAGTAACGAGGCAACGTACTGCGACGCCTGCAATCGTGTGCGTGACGACCGGATCGGCTCGCAGTGTCATGATGCCCTACTCGTCGGGATCGGTAAGTTTCGATGCGCAGCGCGCGGTCACTTCCGCTTGCGCCCGCTGCGCCACACACGCACGCCCGACCACAACTGACCGACGCCGACGACGAAAAAGACCAACCCCATCGCGCCGAATGTCAGCACATCGCCCCAGATCGCGCCGAACGTGTTCATCCGCGCAGTCATCCCCGGCGCGTCCGGCGCATAGCGCACCTCGACCGTCGCGCCGTCCTCGACGCTGACGTCGCCGCCCTGCGGATATTCGACATGCTCGCCCGCGAGCGTCGTGAACGCGATCTCCGGATGATGCGGGCCCGCGTTCAGCTTGACGACGCGCCCCGGCACGACGACCGACGTTCGCAGGAACTCACGCGTCGACTGCGCATACAGGCCGACGCCGATCAGCATGCACGTGCCCACGACGGTAAAGACGATGCCCTTTGCGATCAGCGTCTCGATGTGCCGGGCTGCAGCCCCGCCGAATACGGACATCATCCGTTTCGCGCTACGGACGCGACCGATAGAACGACACGTCGATCCGGGACTGTGTCTTGCAGCGATACATCACGCCGCGCCCCGTTTCGTCGGTCACGCCTTCGTACGACCCGTTGCAGCCCGTCACCTTGTACTGCGCGAACGGAACGCGCTTGCCGTCCGTCGGACGAACCAGCACCGGAATGCGTCCGGTCGGGCCGTCGCCGATCATGCGGACGAGCACCATGCGCGCCGCATCGATCGGCGCGTCGGAACGCATGTAGATCGTGCGCCCCTGCGCGTCGGTGGTGCCTTCGGCTTCGAGTTCCCGGCTGTCCTGGGTCGCGCTGGTGTAAAGCGCGAACGCATAGCGCGTGTTCGGCAGCGCCTGCCTGGTGGCGGGGTCGTGCAGCACGAAATAGCATCCGTTTGCGCCCCGCCCGGCCGACGCCTGCCCGTTGGCCTGCGTGGGATTGCACGTGTACGACGAGCCGTCGCCCGCGGCCGCCGTGTGTGCACGCTGTGGCCCCGTGTTCGCGCATCCGCCCGCCAGCGCGGCGACCAGCGATACGCACGCGCCGCGCAAGCGCGCGGGCCGACCGATTCCGGTTTTCATTGGAAGGTGTACCGTTCCCGATGTTGTCAATGCCGGGCGTGCCGTGCATGACACACCGGCACGCCGCCCTCGGCAACCGGCAGGATACGGACATCGCGGCGCGCTGTAAATCGCGCCGGCAACCGGCCACGCGCCCCGAACCTCAGCGTCGAACGCCGGCGCGGCATCGGGCCCGCGCCGGCCGCGCGCGTCAGCCCGCGAGCTTCTTCAGCGCGTCGAGCACCGCATCGCCCTTGAACGGCTTCACGATCCAGCCCTTCACGCCGGCGGCCTTGCCGCGCTCCTTCATCGCCGGGCTGCTTTCGGTCGTCAGCATCACGACGTTGACCGCCGTGTTCGCCAGTTCGCCGCGAATCTTCTCGACCATCGTCAGGCCGTCCATGTTCGGCATGTTCACGTCGCTGATCACGAGGCGCACGCCGGGCGTCGCCTTGAGCTTCGCGAGCCCGTCCTTGCCGTCGACGGCCGTCGCGACGTCGAGCCCGTGATTGCGCAGGAAGCCCGCCACTTCGTCGCGCACCGTGCCCGAATCGTCGACCACCAGAATCTTTGCCATGTCGTATTCCCCTTTCGTCGTTGCTGACTTCAACATTCAAAACAGTTCGAGTTCGCCCGATTCGACCATCGGCCCGACGTCCTGCACCGATTCGCGGAAATCCTCCGGCGACCAGCTCAGGCTGAACACGAAACGCTGGTCGAGACAGACCGAGCGCCCCGATGCCGGATCGGTCATCCGGTACTTGAAACAGAGCTGCGGACAGTCGCCGCCGAACGAGATGAACTTCTGCTTGTGATTGACGACGAGCGGCACCTGCACCGGATGGCGCGCCAGCGCCTCGGCGTCGCCGAGATAGCGGTTCTTGAACGCGCCCCACACGAGGTTGGTCAGCTCGCCGAGCACGCTGTTCACGTCGCGGAAATCCGGCGCGCGGCTGCCGTCGCGCGAGCCGCCGAGCATGTCGAGCAGCGGCTGCTCGCTCGTCTGCAGGAGCATGTAGCCGCGGCACCACGCGCTTTCGAGCGCGATCAGGCTGAACACCTCGCCGAAGATGATCTGGTCGCGCACGATGCACGGCGTGTCGTGCTCGATCGTCATGCCCGGGAACAGGCTGTCGAGGCGCGCCTCGGTGATCTCCGAGATGCCGCGCACGAGCGCGTTCGGGTAGTCGCGCCCGAACAGGTATTCGTCGATCGCGCGCTCGAGCGGCGTCATGTCGTCGGCGACGTAGGCCGCGCACGCGACACGCGCGAGCGCATCGGGCAGCCCGTCGCGCGACGCGAGCGATTCGCGGCGCAGGATGATCGGCAGTTCGGGCCGCAGCGCGTCGATCTGCGTCGCGATGATCGCGCTCTCGGCCGGCGAACCGCCGTAATCCTCGGCCAGCAGGATCGCGCCGAGATCGATGTTCGAGCGCAGCACCTTCAGCAGCCGGCTGCGCCGCACGGTCAGGCCGACCAGGTTGTGCTCGTCGCAGAAACGCTTGATCGCGTCGGCATGCACGCGGCTGTCGTCGAGCACGAGCACCTTGCTGACGGGTTGGTCTTCGGTCATCTGATGGATTCCTGATGGTCGGTCAGAACAGTTCGAGCTCGCCGCCGGTTTCCACCGTGGCCGCTTCCGGCACATGGAAATCGACCGGCGCGTTCGCACACACGCACAGCGTCGCGCCGACCCGCACGTCGTCGAACGTCAGGTCGTACGCGGCCACGTAATCGGGCGAGAGCGCGTGCATGTAGTCGATGCTCGCGCCGCTCAGCAGGTAAGGCGTCGACATCCCGAGATCGGGAAACGGCACGGTCAGCGCCTGGTTGATCGCGCCGCAACACAGGTTCGCGGCTTCCATGAACGCGTCGGTCAGCGGCCGCGCGCTGCCCGCGCCTGCCGCCGTGCCGACGAAATGGCGGCGCGTCGCGTCGTCGTCGCTGAAGCGCAGCGCGAGCAGCAGGCGGAAGTGCAGCGCCGAGATCGTCAGCACGACCACATGTTCGGGCGCCTTCGATTTCGATCGCGACGTCGCCTGCACGCGATCGGGCGCGTCATGTTCGTGGCCGGTGGTCGGCCGGATGTCGCACGCGCCGCCGGATGCGAGCCGCGTGCGAACGGCATCGAAAAAGATCCGCTCGAAACCGGCTCTCGCCTGCGCGCCGATCACGCGGCCTCTCCTTCGATCCGCGCGTGCAGTTGCCCGGCCAGCGTCTCGACGGTCGCGAGCGCGGCCGTGATCATCTTGCCGCCGGCCTGGATGTCCTGGAACGTCGCGGCCGTCACGAGATCGTTGCGGTTCAGGCTGTCGCGATAGCTGTTCGACAATTGCTGCGAGCGCGCGGCCAGCCCGCGCACCTCGCTCGCGACGATCGAGAAGCCGCGCCCGGCCGTGCCCGCGCGCGCGGCCTCGATCGACGCGTTCAGCGACACGATCGACACGTGCGCGACGATCGCCGACAGCTCCTGGTTCTTCGTGCGCATGTCATGGTTCTGCGTGGTCAGCGAGATCATCTGCTCGTGCCAGCGCTCGAACGTGCCGGCTAGCCCGCGCAGGCGCGCGGCTTCGTCGGCGATCTTCATCGCGTGCTGCGCGAGCGCCGCGCGATCGGCCGACAGCGCCTGCAACGCGTCGCGCTGCGCGCCGTGCGCGGACGCCTCGCGCGCCAGCGCCTCCTCGAGCTGCGCCTCGCGCCGCGCCCATGCGTCGGCCGCTTCCGCATGCGCCGACGCCGCTTCCTCGGCGCGTGCGCGGGCAGCGTCGAGCGCGTCGCGCAACGCATCAGCCTCGCGCGCCAGCGCCGCGACGTGCCGCCTGCGCATCACGCGAAACGCGATCGCCGCCGCCACGGCGACGACCGCGCCGCCCGCCAGCGCGGCGGCCATCTGAATCATCCACGCCTGCACGATCACGCCGTCACTCCGCTGCGCCGATATCCGCGCTGCGCGCCCGCTGGGCGAGCCCCGCGCCATGCGCGGCACCGTCCGCCGCGAAGCGCGCCGGCAGCGACACGATCGTCTCGAACGCGCGATACGGCGCGCCGACGCGATCGTCGGTGAAGCGCAGCGCGATATCGCCGCCCTCGCGCTTCAGGAAATTGCGCACCGCGTCCATGCCGACGCCGCGTCCGGATACTTCGGT
This sequence comes from Burkholderia sp. ABCPW 11, assembly GCF_001523445.1. Taxonomy (NCBI): domain Bacteria; kingdom Pseudomonadati; phylum Pseudomonadota; class Betaproteobacteria; order Burkholderiales; family Burkholderiaceae; genus Burkholderia; species Burkholderia sp. ABCPW 11. The sequence continues at coordinate 195,512 of NZ_LOVM01000031.1, forward strand.
CACCGTCTGCGCGGTCGAAAAACCCGGCCGGAAGATCAGCTCCGCGACTTCCTCGTCGGACAGTGCCGCCGCGTCGTCGGCATCGATCCAGCCGCGCTCGCGCGCGATGCCGCGAATCCGCTCGAGCGCGAGGCCGCGGCCGTCGTCGCCGAGCACGAACCACAGCTCGCCACCGCCCACGCCGACCGCGATGTCGATCGTGCCGGACGCCGCCTTGCCGGCCGCGCGCCGTACGTCGGACGATTCGATCCCGTGGTCGATCGAATTGCGCAGCAGGTGCATGAACACGTTCTTCAGCGTCGCGACGATCTCGCTGCGCACGCGCTGGCCGTGGCTGTCGATATGCACGACGGGCGCCGGCTTGCCGAGCTCGGCCGCGAGCGACGGCAGCGACTCGATCACGCTGCCGAGCGCCTCGCCGATACCCTGGGTGCCGAGCTGGCTCAGCATGCGCCGCACGGCATCGCGCGCCGCGTGCCAGTCGGACGCATTCGCCGGATCGGCGCCGTCGAGCACGCGCAGGCTTTCGCTGATGCGCGCGCGCTCGACCATCAGGAAATCGGCGCCGCTTTGCGCCGGCTCGCTGCTGCGGCCGAGCGTGACCGCGTTGATCGTCGCGTAGTGATCGACGGCTTCGCGCACGCGCGCCAGGTCGTCCATCAGCGCGTCGCGGTTCCACTCGGGGCCGCTGTCCGCACGCCGCAGCGATTCGTACGCCTGCTCCGCTTCATGGACGATGTTCGTCAGATGCTGGAGGCTGTAGGTGCGCGCATTGCCCTTGATCGTGTGCATGTTGCGGAACAGCGCCGCGACGATCGAATGATCGGCGCGCTCGTGCTGGCGGATCATCCGCTCGTTCTCGCTGAGGAAGCCCTTTGCGCTGTGCACGAAGTCGTGGAACTTGTCCTGGCTGATCGACAGGATCTCGCCGATCATCTCGAGGCGCCGCTGCTGCTCGCCGGCCTGCGCGGTCAGCTCGCGGATCTCGGTCACGTCGCGCACGCACAGCATCAGGCGCACCACCGTGTCGGTCTCGTCGGTGATCGCCGACCAGCTCAGATCGAGCCATTTCTCGCGGCCGTCCGGCATCCGCTTCGCGACTTCGTTGACGAGCAGGTGCTCGTTGAACGCGAAGTTCATGCTGTCTTCGCCCAGGCACGCGTGCACGGCCGCATCGACCTGCGAACGCGCGTCGGCGCCGATCGCCGAATCGTCGAACACGAGCGCCATCAGGTCGCGGCCGGCGATGTCGTTCGTCTCGAAGATGGTTTCGAGGTACGCCGAATACTCCGCATGCACGACGCCGCCTTCGACGACGGTCAGGATGCCCTGCTGCATGTTCTGCAGCATCGCCTGGATGTCGGCCGTCTTCTGCTTCAGTTGCGCGGCGTTCTCCTGGATCTTCTCGATCATCCCGTTGAACGCGACGATCGAATGGCCGATTTCGTCCATCCGGCCCACCGGCACGCGGCGCGTGAAATCCTGGCTCCTCGCGATCTCGCTCATCGCCGTCTGCATCCCGATCAACGGGCGCGTGATCTGGCGATACAGCACGAGGCCGAGCGCGGTCAGCAACACGATCACCGTGCCGGCGACGGCCGCGATCGCGGTCGCCGTGGTCGCGAGCATCCCGTTCAGCGCGCCGATCGCGTCGTCCTTCTGGCGGTTCTTCTCGACGCGCAGCGTGTCGACGATGCTTTCGAGTTCGTCGCGATACTGCGCGACGTTCGCGAACAGGTAGGCCTGCGCCATCTCGGCCTTGCCGTCCGCCTTCATCTTCACGGTGTCGTCGATCGCCGCGAAATAGTTGGCGGCGCTGTCCTTCGCCTGTGCGACGAGCCCTTCCTGCGCGCGGCCGACCGCCGATTTCGCCTGCGCGTCGAGCGCGGCGCGCAGTGCGGCCTGCTTCGCCTTCAGCTCGTCGCGGGCCTGCGCGGCGGTGTTCGCGTCGGGCGCGTAGACGAGCGTCATCGTCGCGATCTGGATGTTCTTCACGTCGGCGACGAGATCCGCCGACGCGAGCGCGCTCGGCACGATTCCCTGGGTGACCTGACGCACCTCGGATGCGCTCTTGCGCGTCTGGTACACGGCATAGATGCCGATCGCGGACAGCGCGAAGAACGTCAGGACGACTAGTAGCGTAATGCGATGACGGATGGTCATGAGTACAGCTCCCCGCAGCGATCCGGCTTCGATCGCCCTCTGGTCTAATGAAAGAATGTGAGCGCCGAATTATCGGGGATGGTGTATGACTGTCCGATGACCGACAATCAATCGTTCATTGAGGAAATTGAAATGAATAATTGTGCGGGGAAAAGCCTAAAGTTTTTCGCGGATTTTCCGTTAACTTGCCGCCGCCATATGCAGCACGGTCACGGCGCCCGACGCATCGCCGCAATAGCGGATATTCATCGTTTTATTCATGCTCCGCGAAATCCGTTTTATTGAATGCCGGTAAAACGTTTGCGCATTATCGGCGAGCCGGTTTATTTCGGCCTCTTTTTATAATCGATGCTGCGTTCGCCTGGCAGGCTCGTTAATGTCGCCCGTGCACGATCCGCCGCTCGGCCTTCGCTCGGTTCGGCGAGCCAGTCTTCGAATTGCAGCCGCGGAACCCGCCCGAATTCGCCGACGTTGTGCGTGACGAGCACGAGATGCCGGGCGCGCGCCTGCCCTGCGATCAACGCGTCGTAAGGGCCGATCGCCGTACCGGCCGCGATCAGATGCGCACGAATTTCGCCCGCATGCTGCGCATCCTCGGTGTCGAACGGGACGACCTCGAACTGAAACGCGTCGACACGTGCGACGTTCGCTGCCGCTCGCCGACTCTTGTACGCGCCGTAATAAAGCTCATGCGCGACGATCGCCGGGATCCCGAAATCGGCCGGCTGCCAGGCATGCAGACGGGCCAGCATTGCCGGCTCGCCGTTGAGAATGGCGATCACCGCGGTGGTGTCCAGCAGGAACTTCATTCGAACACATCCAGGCTCGAGCGCTCCTGAGCGGACGGCTGCGTGGTCGCCGCAGCCTCGAAGTCGGCGTCGACCGGGCCGATCAGCGGCGTCAGCCATGCCCAGTCTTGCGGCACCGGTTCAAGAATGACGGACGCCCCATGGCGGCGGATGCGCACCTCGGCCGTATCGAAGCGGAAATCCTTCGGCAGCCGGACGGCCTGCGAGCCGTCATGCTTGAAGATCTTTGCCGTATCCATCTTCGCACCCTCACGTATCTACAAAATGTATCTATTTTGTCAACGCACGTGAGAATGACGACTCGTCCGATCGGCCTGCCGTCGAAAGGTTGCCGGGCCGTTGGCCCATACCTGGCGCATGGCGTCGCGATCCGTTCCCGCAACGCACCGCGGCCCCGATTCGTTCCCCCGCGGAAACAATCAATCCCGCCCCGGCGATTCCCGTCCCGATCCGCCCGCTCTAGACTGTCGCATCGTTCCCTTTCGGACTCACGCAATGACCGACGTTCTGCCGCTGACCACCGATCCCGAATCCGGGCTGCAGTACCGGCTGCGCCCGGCCACCGGCCACCCCGCCGCCCGCCTGTTGCTGCTGCACGGCGTCGGCGGCAACGAAACCAACCTGCTGAACGTGGCCGGCACAATCGATCCGCGCATCGAAATCGCGTTCGTGCGCGGCCCGCTCACGTTCGGGCCGAATCAGCATGCGTGGTTTCCGGTGCGTTTCGGCCCGAACGGCCCTGAAATCGATGCGGCGCGTGCCGACGAGAGCCGCGTGCAACTGATCGCGCTGCTGCACGCGCTCCGCGCGCGGGATGGCGCAGCCCCCGCGCCGGCGACCGTGATCGCCGGCTTCAGCCAGGGCGGCATCATGAGCGCGAGCGTCGGCCTCACGTCGCCGGGCGATGTGAGCGCGTTCGCCGTGCTGTGCGGCCGCATCCTGCCGGAAATCGATCCGCTGATCGCGCGGCGCGATGCGCTTCGCCCGCTGCACGCGTTGATCGTGCATGGCCGCTTCGACGACAAGCTGCCCGTCGCGTGGGCGGACAAGGCCGATGCGAAACTGGCGGCACTCGGCATCGCGCACGACACACGGCTGTATGCGGCCGGACACGAGCTGACCGCGGAGATGGCCGGCGATTTCGGCCGATGGGTCGGCGAGCGCGCCGGCTTGAACCGGACTTGAACCGGACGCACCGCAGGCGCCGGCCCGCAAACGGACCGGCGCCTGCGGTGCATGGCATTACGCGTTCCGGGCAGGCTCGGCAACGGCGCGCGCCGATGCGGGCGTCGCCGCCTGCTCGCGCACGGCTCCGCGCTTCGCCAGCTTCCAGCCGATCGCCAGCGCGAGCACGACGACCGGAATCATCGCGACGGTCCACGTGCCGCCCGGATAATCGAATGCCATCAGCACCAGCACGCTGACCAGGAACCCGAGCGTGAGCCATGACGTGAAAGGCGCGCCGGGCATCCGGAACGACACCGGGCTCAGTTCGCCGCGATCGACCGCGCGACGGAACAGGATCTGGCACATCACGATGAAGCCCCAGGTCGTGATGATCCCGAGCGATGCCATGTTCAGCACGATCTCGAACGCCTGCGCCGGCACGATGTAGTTCAGCGGCACGCCGATCGCATTGACCGCGACCGTGACGAGGATTCCGCCATAGGGCACGCCGCGCGCGTTCATCCGCGACACGAAGCGCGGCGCGGAGCCGCCCATCGCGAGCGAGCGCAGCACGCGCCCGGTCGAATAGAGGCCGGAATTCAGGCTCGACAGCGCGGCAGTCAGCACCACGACGTTCATCACCGTGCCGACGTACGGCACACCGAGCTTGCTGAAGAACGTCACGAACGGGCTTTCGTGCGCGCTGTACGCGGTCCACGGCAGCAGCATCGTCAGCAGCACGACCGAGCCGACGTAGAACAGCCCGATACGCCACATCACGCTGTTGATCGCCTTCGGCAACACCTTGCGCGCATCGGCGGTCTCGCCCGCCGCGACGCCGACGAGCTCGATGCTCGCGTATGCGAACACCACGCCCTGCACGATCAGCACGGCCGGCAGGATGCCGTGCGGGAAGATCCCGCCGTGATCCGCAACGAGATGCAGCCCCGGCATCTGGCCGGCGACCGGATGCCCGCTCGCGAGAAACACGGCGCCGACCGCGAGGAACAGCGCGAGCGTCCCCACCTTGACGATCGAGAACCAGAACTCCATCTCGCCGAACACCTTCACGCCGATCATGTTCATCACCGACACGATCCCGAGCGCGCCGAGCGCGAACACCCATTGCGGCACGTCGGTGAACACGGCCCAGTACTTCATGTAGATCGCGACCGCGGTGATGTCGACGATGCCGGTCGTCGCCCAGTTCAGGTAGTACATCCAGCCCGCGACGAACGACGCGCGTTCGCCCATGAACTCCCGTGCGTACGACACGAAGCTGCCGCTGGTCGGCCGGTGCATCACGAGCTCGCCGAGCGCGCGCATGATCAGGAACGCGAACGCGCCGCACACGAGATACACGAGCGCCAGCGCGGGCCCCGCACTCTGCAGGCGGCCGCCCGCGCCGAGGAACAGGCCGGTGCCGATCGCGCCGCCCATCGCGATCATCTGCACGTGGCGCGGCTTCAACTTCTGTTCGTAGCCGGCTTCGTGCGACGCGAACATCGCATCGCGGTCGGCATGACGGGGATCCGCGCCGCCGGCCGTGTCGGCCGGGCGCTCGCTGGCGTGCTTCATGGTGTGTCTCCGTTTCTTGATGTATCGCGCCCGTCGACGGGCGCTGCGGGGAACGGCCACGCGCGGGCCGCCGGCGGCATGGGCCGGCGCCGCGCGGGCGGAATCAGTAGGCGCGCGGCCGGATCAGCGCTTCGGGCTGCAGCGCCTCGTCCAGTTGCGCGTCGGTCATCAACCCGTGAGCCAGCACGACTTCGCGGATCGACTTGCCGCTCTCGTGCGCTTCGGCGGCCACGGCGGTCGCGCGCTTGTAGCCGATGTACGGATTCAGCGCGGTGGCGAGCGCGACCGAGCGCTCCATCGTCTCGCGCAGCCGCTCGGGATTCGCGGTGATGCCGCTCACGCACCGCTGCGCGAGCGTCGTGCAGGCGGCCGTCAGGTGGCTGAAGCTGCGGAACAGCGCGCTGGCGATCACCGGTTCGAACGCGTTGAGCTGAAGCTGGCCGGCCTCGGCCGCGAAGGTGATGGTCACGTCGTTGCCGAACACCTCGAACGCGACCTGGTTGACGACTTCCGGGATCACCGGATTCACCTTGCCGGGCATGATCGACGAGCCGGCCTGCACCGGCGGCAGGTTGATCTCGCCGAAGCCCGCGCGCGGGCCGCTCGACAGCAGCCGCAGGTCGTTACAGATCTTCGACAGCTTGACGGCGATCCGCTTGAGCACGCCCGACACCTGGACGAACGCGCCGCAATCCTGCGTCGCCTCGATCAGGTTCGGCGCGGTGCTCAGGTCGAGCCCGGTGATCCGGCGCAGCGCGGCCAGCGCCTTCTCCGCGTATTGCGGGTGCGCGGTGATGCCCGTGCCGATCGCGGTCGCGCCGAGGTTGATCTCGCGAATCAGCCAGCCTGCCTCCTGCAGCCGCGCGATGTCTTCCGTCAGCATGACCGCGTAGGTCGAGAACTCCTGGCCGAGCGTCATCGGCACCGCGTCCTGCAGTTGAGTGCGGCCGAGCTTCAGCAAGCCGGCGAACGCGTCGGCCCGCTCGGCGAACGCATCGCGCAGCCGCGCCATCGCTTCGAGCAGATGTTCGACCGCGAAGCACGTCGCGATCCGGATCGCGGTCGGATAGACGTCGTTGGTGCTCTGCGCGAGATTGACGTGCTCGTTCGGGTGCAGATATTCGTACTGTCCGCGCGCGTGCCCCATGATTTCGAGCGCGCGGTTGCAGATCACCTCGTTCGCGTTCATGTTGGTCGACGTGCCGGCGCCGCCCTGGATGACGTCGACGACGAACTGGTCGTGCAGCCGCCCTTCGCGGATCTCGACGCACGCGGCGGCGATCGCATCGCGGTACGGCCGCGGCAGCAAGCCCAGTTCGCAGTTGGCGTCGGCCGCCGCTTCCTTCACGGCCGCGAGCGCCATCACGAGGTACGGCAGCGACGCAATGGTGCGGCCCGAAATGTCGAAATTCTCTTTCGCGCGCAGCGTGTGGACGCCGTAATAGGCGGCATCCGGAATACTTCGTTTGCCTAAAAGATCCGCTTCGACGCGGAAGCCGTTTTCGGTCATCGTGCCCTCCAGGATGTCTCGTGCCGCTCGTCGTTCGCCGCTTGCCGACGCGACGGGTTCGCATTCTATGCCTTTGCAAAAACAAGCTCCCTTCTGTATTATCGAAAGCGGTTTTGCGTGTGGCGCAACAGCGAGAATCGAATGAAGAAAGGCGCGAGAGAAACCGGCATCGATCACCTCGGCGCGATGCGCGCGTTCGTGCGCGTGGTCGAAACGGGGAGTTTTTCGGCGGTCGCGAAGGAGATGCACGTGTCGACGTCGACGGTCGCGCGCAAGGTGACGGCGATCGAGGAGGCGCTCGGGGTCGCGCTGCTGCACCGCTCGACGCACAGCGTGACGCTCACCGAAGCCGGCCATATCTATCTGGAGCGCGCGGTCACGCTGATCGCCGATCTCGACGACACGCTGCGCGTCGTCGCCGAGCTGAATGCACAGCCGAGCGGCCCGCTGAAGCTCACCGCACCGGTCGCGTTCGGCCGCCGCCATCTCGCGCCGCTGATCGCGCCGTTTCTGGCGCGCTATCCGACGATCCAGCTCGACGTGCGGCTCACCGACAACCACAACGACCTCGTGGCCGGCGGCTTCGACCTCGACATCCACGAAGGCGAGAACTACCTGGACAACCTGGTCGTCCACCGGCTGTCGCGCAACGACAGCATCCTGTGCGCGACGCCCGGCTACCTCGACCGCTGCGGGCGCCCGGCGACGCCGGACGACCTGAAGCACCACAACTGCCTGCGCTACGTGCATCCGGAAGGCGATCCTCGCTGGGCTTTCGTGAACGGCGACACCCAGCACAGCGTGCTGCCGGCCGGCAATCTCGTCACCGACCATTCGGAGCTGCTGCTGGAAGCGACCTGCGCAGGGCTCGGCATCGCGGAATTCGAGATCTGGCTGGTGCGCGACCTGCTCGCGAGCGGCCAGCTCGAAGCCGTGCTGCCGCGCTACCGGCTGCAGAACCGGCTGACCGGCGAATTCATCTACATCGCGTATCTGGCGAACCGGCGCAGCTCGGCGAAGCTGCGCGTGCTGAAGGATTTTCTCGTGGAACACCTCGCGCAGATCGGCGAGCTGTCGGATCGGGAACTGGCGAAGCTTCGCCACGCACGCGCGTAGCGCGCGCCGATGCGCGGCCCGGATTGCGGGCTGGCGGCATCGGCGCGGCGGCCGCGTTCAGGCCGCCTGCAATTCGAACGGGAACGTCACGTGCCCGAACTCGACGCCCTGCGTATTGAGCATCCGCGGCCGGTGGAAGCCAGCCAGTTGCGCGCGCTGCTCGGCCGTGCCGATCTGCAGCCGCTCGAGGATTTCGCTCACGACCATATAGAGCACGTCGAGATTGCCGTCCTCGATCTTCACCGAGATGCCGAGCGCGCCGTCCGCGCCGAGTTGCCGCGTGCGTTCCGACGCGCGCACGCCGATCCCGTAGCACGCATCCGCGCCGAGCTTGCCGACCACCTGCCCGCCGAACGCGTTCATCAGCACCGTGCAATAGCGCCCGTCGCCTGCGACCAGTTCCGGATAGGCGGTCATCGCACGGTGAATGCGCGCCAGTGCGCGCACGCGATCGGTGAGCGCGCCGCCCGCTTCCACCGCGTCCGCACCGTCGGCCAGCGACGCGTACAGGCGCGCCAGTCGATCCAGCGAGAACGCCGGCGTCGGCAGGTTGCAGCCGTCGATGCCCCAGTCGACTTCGTCGTCGCGCAGGCCGCACGCGTCGGCCACCGCGTGCTTCACGCGCACCTGCATCGGATGGTCGGGCAGATGGTAATCGGCGATCGCGGCGCCGATCGCGCGCGCGCCCGCCAGCATCCCGACATGCTTGCCCGAACAGTTGCTGCATACGCTAGTCGGCGTGTAGTCGCGCTTGATCCATGATCGGTACACCGCGTCGGACAACGGCGGATGGCCGCCGCAGCGCAAATCCGATTCGTGCGCGTCGACCTTCTCGAGCATCGCGCGCGTGCGTTCGATGTGACGGTCTTCGCTGCTGTGCGACGCGCACATCAACGCGATGTCCGCGTCGTCGAAGCCGAAACGTTCCGGCGCGCCCGTCTCGATCACCGACAGCGCCTGGGCCGGCTTGGCGGCCGACCGCGCGAGCGTCATCCGGAACGGATCGCCGAACCGGGCCAGCAGCCGGCCGCGGGCGTCGACTACCGCCACATGGGCGACGTGCGTGTTCTCGATCGCATTGCCGCGGTACGTGACGACCGCTGCGCGTGGGGTGTCCATCCTCTTCTGTCTCCTTGCTCGGGGGCCTGATGCCGGGGCCCGTCCAACCGGTACGGCAGTGTAGCGAGTCGTCGTCGCCGCGCGTCGGTCCCGTCATGGAAAGCGGTGTTGCGCACGATGCAAAGCCGGTCGAACGGCAGCGGCAACGCGTCGATTGGCTGCCCATCGGGATGGCGCCACACGTCGCGGTCGATCCGGCATTCGGCGCACGGCAGGTCGGACGGTGCCCGGTCCTGCCCGGCCGCGCGATTTCGCGCTACGCGTCCAGCGCGAGCAACGCGAACGTCGCGAGCCAGTGCTCGCCCATGTAGTCGCCGGCCACGTGCGCGAGTGCGCTCGCGAGATGCCGGTCGGCCGCGTCGAGCAGCTTCGCGCGCCGTGCATCGCCTGCCGGCAGCGCGCCGGCCAGCGAACGCTGGCACCACGCGCGGCTCAGGTTCAGCCCGTCGAGGTGCGCGATCTTGCCGTCGCTGCGGTCGCTGACGGTCGCCGGCACGAACAGCGTCGCGGGTTCGCCGCGCGCGAGGTCGGGCAGGAAGCGCGCGAACCAGCCGTCGAATTCGGTGGCCGGCAGCACGCGCCGCATCAGTTCGGCCTCCATCAGCGCGGGCGACAGGAATTCGTCGCCCGACGGTTCCCACGCCTGGCATGCGACGTCGTTCAGGTGCCAGCGCTTCGCGGTATCGACGATCAGCGCGGCAAGCCCGTCGCGCTGCGTGTCGCGGGCGAAATCGAGCGCGAGCGCCAGCGCGAACGCGGTGTTGAAGTGCGTGCCGACACGCAGCGGATAGGTCGCCTTCGGCAGGAAAGTCTCGAAGCGCGACACGAACAGGTCGGCCAGCGGCGCCATCGTCTTCGCCCAGCGCGCGGCCTGCGGCAGCACGCCCTTCAGCGCGAGCCGCTCGAGCTGCGCGGCGAGCGCGAGCAGCCACGCCCAGCCGTACGGCCGCTCGAAGCCGGCGTTGTGCGGCCGCGCGAGATACGCGCGCTCGCCGGCGACGTTCGCGTCGGTGAAATGCGCGTCGACGATCGCGACGATGCGTTCGGCTTCCGGCAATGCCGGGTAGCGTTCGAGCACGCGCAGCACGAGCCAGTAGCCGTGCACGCACGAGTGCCAGTCGTAGCTGCCGTAGAAGATCGGATGCAATGCGCGCGGCCCCTGCACGTCGTGCGGACCTTCGAGCGCATGCGTGAGCTTGTTCGGATATTCGCGGGTCAGGTGCGCGAGCGCGAGCGACGCGAATTTCGACGCGAGTTCGGGAGTGAGTCGGTCGGTCATGAGGATCTCGTCCATCGAGTCAGAAGCGGAATACGAACGCGTACATCAGCAGCGTGTTCACGGCCAGCAGCAGCACGGCCGTCGGCCACTGCATCTTGATCACGCCGTTCTTGTCCTTCAGTTCGAGCAGCGCCGCGGGCACGATGTTGAAGTTCGCGGCCATCGGCGTCATCAGCGTACCGCAGAAGCCGCTCAGCATCCCGATCGCGCCCATGATCGCCGGGTTGCCGTGGAACTGATGGACGATCAGCGGCAGGCCGATGCCCGCCGTCATCACCGGGAACGCGGCGAAGCCGTTGCCCATGATCATCGTGAACAGCGCCATGCCGACCGTGTAAGCCGCGACCACCGCGAACGGCGAATCGATCGGCACCCATTCCTTCACGAGCCCCGACACCACCCCGCCGACGCCCGCGATCGCGAACAGCGCGCCCAGCGCCGCGAGCATTTGCGGCAGGATCGCGGCCCAGCCGACCGCATCCATCGTATGGCGCGCTTCCTTCAGCGCATGCACGGGCGAATCGCGCAGCATCGCGAGCGCGACGACGAACGCGACGATCGTGCCGAGCACGAGCGAGATCAGCGTCACGCTCTTCGGGTCGACGAACGGCACGAGTTTCAGCGCGAACGTGCCGATCAGCGTGACGACCGGAATCAGCAGCGCGGGCAGGAACAACCGGTTGCCGAAGCGTTGCGCGAGCGTCTCGCGCCGCACGGCCGCCGCCTCGCCGGCCTCGTCCGACCGGCCGCGGCCGAGCCTGCCCGAACCGGCGATCAGCGCGAGCGCGATCGCGAGGCAGCCCGTGACGAAATGCGGCAGCAGCGCACCGAACAGGAACGTGACCGCGTAGATGGCCCAGAACGCGAAATTGACGACGCGCCGCGGGTTCGTGCGGTCCGTCAGGTTGAAGTACGCGAACGCGGCGAACATCAGCCCCGCGAGCGTGTACAGCGATTCGAGGCCGATCATCGCGCGCCCTCCTGCTTCACCAGGCCGAAGCCGCGCGCGAGCCGGCGGTCGAGCAGCGCAAGGCGCGTGCAGTGAATCAGCAGCGCGGCGATCGCGGTCGGGATCGCCCACACCGACAGGTGCAGCGGCTCGATGGCGATGCCGTTCTGTTCGAGAAAGCCCTTGATCAGCAGGATCGACTGGATCGCGATGAAGATGTCCTCGCCGAAGAACACGGCGACGTTGTCGGCGCCCGACGCGTGCGCGCGGATCTGCTGTCGCACCGACTCGGGCAGCTCGCCGTGCCGGCTGACCGCGGCGGCCTCGGCCATCGGCGCGATCAGCGGCCGCACCATCTGCGCGTGGCCGCCGAGCGACGTGAGACCGAGTGCGGCCGTCGCCTGGCGCAGCACGAAATACAGCATCAGCACGCGGCCCGTGGTGGCCGCATGCACGCGCGAGATCATCCGCTTCGCCTGCTCCTTGAGCCCGTTGCGCTCGAGCAGCGCGATCACCGGCAGCGTGAGCCAGATCAGCCCCATGTAGCGGTTCTCGGCGAACGCCTTGCCGAACGCGCCGACGATGTCGACGAGATTCAGCCCGCCCGCCAGCCCCGTCGCGAGCCCCGCGATCGTGACCACCAGCAGCGCGTTGAAGCGCAGCGCGAAGCCGATCACGACGATCGGCACCCCAATCAGCACCAGCATTTCTCCTCCGTGTGTCTGGACGCGCGGCACGTCGGCAACGCGTTGGCGGCCCGGTTTGCATCGGGCTCGGACGGCGAAATCTAACACGAGACTTTATCGATAAAAAGTCGACAATTTGCCGATTCGGGTAAACGTTGAAGCCGGCGGATACCGTGCGCGCGCCGTGTGTCGAGCGCATTTCATCGGACGAATCGGGTCGGCCCGCGCGCGTGGCGCAGCCCCGGGACGGCGACTACACTGAAAGGCATCGGCAACGTACGGGAGAGCCGCCATGATTGACGTATTCCAGACCATCGGCAGCCGCGCGTTCTCCGCTCATCTGGCGAAGGACGGGATGGTGACGCTGATGGAGCAACGCCATGAAGTCGACCGCGTGACGCTCGCGACCGCTTATGCCGCGCTCGTCGAGGAAGCCGAGCAGGAAGGCGACCTGCGCGACGCGACGGTCGAAGGGATGATGCGCGCGCTGATCCAGGGCTACGCACGTAGCCATTGACGGTGCGGCGGGCGCGTGCGCTGCGCGGCCCGATGCTCTCGACGGCCCGGTACGGCTCGCTACGGCCCGCCACGCGGCCGGCGCGCCCGCGCCCATGCCGAGCCCACCGGCCCTCGCGCGGTTGCCGGTCGTCAGCCTGCGTGAAGCGCCTCGGCAAGTTCGCTGCCGCGCCATTGCCGGCGCGATCGCGTTCCGTCATGAAGGCTTCGGCCTCGTCGCGGCCGGCACACGGGATCGTGCTGAAATAACGCGCGCGCTGCGCATCGCGTTCGACCGGACGATCGCAATCGCGGTAGATCGACGCATATCCGCTCTCGATGTAGATCCTCTACGGCAAACGGCCGTCGCGCGCGGTCGCGACCGGTGCGAACGGCGCGCGGCTGACGACGAGCAGGGTTTCGCGCGCGGTCCTCGGGATCCCGCTTTCTTTTTTTCGATGCCGGCACGGTAACATGCGGACTTTTGCGGCCTGTCCGGACAGGATCGACTGGCCCGCTTGCAGGCAATGCGGCACAGTCATAGAGGAAACGCACTGAAACGGCATCATGCGCTCATTTCTCGATTGCCGCCGCCCGCGCTGCATGACAGCATTCGGGCGTCGTCAACCGAAAAGAATGCCGCGCCGTCCGGCCGCCGATGCCGCCCGGCAGCGAGCGCCGAACAGGCTGCCCCCTCCATGAACCCGGCCCACCTCCAACACTACGAACCGACCGGAGAATTCCGCTTGTGAACATCGGCATCGTCAACGACCTCCCGCTTGCCGTCGAGGCGATGCGCCGCGCGATCGCGCGACGGCCCGAGCACCGCGTGCTGTGGGTCGCGACCGACGGCGCGCAGGCCGTCGAACTGTGCGCCGCGCAGCCGCCCGACATCGTGCTGATGGACCTGATCATGCCGAAATTCGACGGGATCGAAGCGACACGTCGGATCATGCGTTCCGAACGACCGTGCGCGATCCTGATCGTGACGAGTTGCATCGGCGCGAACGCGTGGCGCGTGTTCGAGGCGATGGGCGCCGGCGCGCTCGATGCGGTCGACACGCCGCGGCTCGGCGACGGCGCCGCCGGCGACACGACGAAACTGCTGCTCGCGAAGATCGACCAGATCGGCCGCCTGCTCGACGCGCCGGGTGGCACGCGCGTCGCCGGCGCGGCCGCGCGCGGCGGCGGCCCGCTGGTCGCGATCGGCGCATCGGCCGGCGGCCCCGGCGCGCTCGCGTCGATCCTCGGCAGCCTGCCGGCCGATTTCAATGCGCCGATCGTGATCGTGCAGCACGTCGATCGCGCGTTCGCCGAAGGCATGGCGCAATGGCTCGACGGTCAGACGCGGCTCGCCGTGCGCGTCGCGCGCGAAGGCGACCGCCCGCAGCCAGGCGTCGCGCTGCTCGCCGCGACCGACGATCACCTGCGCATCACGCGCGCCGGCACGCTCGAATACACGCGGGAACCGGCCGCCACGCCGTATCGGCCGTCGGTCGACGTGTTCTTCAACAGCCTGACCGAGCACTGGCCCGGCCGCGTGATCGGCGTGCTGCTCACGGGGATGGGACGCGACGGCGCGATCGGCCTGAAGGCGTTGCGGATGAAGGGCTACCATACGATCGCGCAGGACGAGGCGACGAGCGCGGTGTACGGAATGCCGAAGGCGGCGGCGACGCTCGGCGCGGCGCGTGCGATCCTGCCGCTCGGGCGCATCGCGGGCGAGCTGGCGGCGCTCGCGCGGCTCTGAACCCGACGATGACCGCGCGCAACACCCATGCCTGCCCCTGCAACGACCGCGACAACCGCAACGACCCGCATCGATCATGACGATTGACCTGACTCGCCCGCCGGGCGGCCCGACCGCGTCGCCCGCCGACGCGCCGGCGATGGTGTTGCTGGTCGACGACCAGACGATCGTCGCGGAGGCCGTGCGGCGCGCGCTCGTCGACGAGGAAGGCATCGACTTCCACTACTGCCCGCGCTCGGACGACGCGATGGCCACCGCGATCGAGACGCGCCCGACCGTGATCCTGCAGGATCTCGTGATGCCGGGCATCGACGGGCTGAGCCTCGTGCGGGCGTACCGTGCGAATCCGGCGACGCGCGACGTGCCGATCATCGTGCTGTCTACGCAGGAAGAGCCGGTGATCAAGAGCGCCGCGTTCGCGGCCGGCGCGAACGACTATCTGGTCAAGCTGCCCGATCGCATCGAACTCGTCGCGCGCATCCGCTACCACTCGCGCTCGTACATGAACCTGCTGCAGCGCGACGAAGCCTATCGCGCGTTGCGGCAATCGCAACAGCAACTGCTCGAGGCCAATCTCGAACTGCGGCGCCTCACGCACTCCGACGGCCTGACCGGCCTGTCGAACCGGCGCTATCTCGACGAATACCTCGCCGCCGAGTGGCGGCGCGGCGCGCGCGAACGCAGCGAGCTGTCGCTGCTGATGATCGACGTCGACAACTTCAAGCTGTACAACGATACGTACGGGCACGTGTCGGGCGACAGCGTGCTCAAGCAGATCGCATCGACGATCGAGCGCTGCCTCGGGCAGTCGGGCGATCTCGCCGCGCGCTTCGGCGGCGAGGAATTCGCGGTCGTGATGCCGGCCACGTCGCCGGGCGCCGCACGGCTGCTCGGCGAAAAGATCCGGCTCGCGGTCGAAGCGCTGCGCCTGCGGCATGCGCACTCGTCGACGGGCAACCACACCGTGACGATCAGCATCGGCGGCGCGAGCATCGTGCCCACGCCCGGCCTGCCGACGACACTCCTGATCGAGGCGGCCGATCGCGCGCTCTATCGCGCGAAGCACGAAGGCAAGAACCGGGTCGAGATCGATCCGCCGCCGGGCGCGGGCGGGTTCGGCACGCGCTAGCGGGACACCCGGCACGCGCTTATGCGGCGCCGAGCCGGCGCGCGTAGTCGTTCGCGTCCAGCGGGCGGCTGAACAGATAGCCTTGCTGCATGTCGCAGCCGATCTGTTGCAGGAACCACGACTGCGCCTGCGTCTCGACGCCTTCGGCCGTGACCTTCATCCCGAGCGAATGGGCCATCGCGACGACCGCCTGCGTGATCGCGACCGAGTCGTGATGATCGGGCACGCCCGACACGAACGAGCGGTCCACCTTCAGGTTGTGCAGCGGAAAACGCTTCAGGTACGCGAGCGACGAATAACCGGTGCCGAAATCGTCGACCGAGATCCGCACGTTCATGTCCGTGAGCGCTTCGAGCATCGGCAGCACGGTATCCGTGTCGTTCATCAGCACGCCTTCGGTGATCTCGAGTTCGAGTGCGGACGGGTCGAGCCGCGTTTGCGCGAGACAGCGGGCGACCGACTCGACGAGCCCTTCGTGAAACTGCCGCGGCGACAGGTTGACGGCCAGCATCAGGTCCGGCGCGATCGTGCGACGCCATTCGGCCGCCTGCCGGCACGCGGTTTCGAGCACCCACTGGCCGATCGCGACGATCAGCCCCGTGTCTTCCGCGACCGGAATGAATTCCGCCGGCGACATCGGCCCGAGCTCGGGGCTCGTCCAGCGCAGCAGCGCCTCGGCGCCGACCGTGCGGCCGCTGCGCGCATCGACGACGGGCTGATACGCGAGCCGCAGCATGTCCGACGCGAGCGCGCGCCGCAGCGACTGCTCGATCGCGAAGCGGCGCTGCAGCCGCAGGTTGAGCTGGGCGGTGAAGAACGTGAAGTGGTTGCGGCCGCGCTGCTTCGCGTCGTACATCGCCGAATCGGCGTTGCGCATCAGCGTCACGGCGTCGTCGCCGTCGCGCGGCGCGACGCTGATCCCGATCGATACGCCGAGCCAGTATTCGTTGTTCGCGATCGCGAACGGCTTCGCGATCGCCTCGATGACCTCGCGCGCGAGCACCGCGAGATGCTCGGGATCGTCGCAGTCGTCGACGAGGATCACGAACTCGTCGCCGCCGACGCGCGTGAGCGCGTAGCGGCCATCCGCGCAGGCCGCGAGCCGCGCTGCGACGCTGCGCAGCAGCGCGTCGCCCGCGTCGTGGCCGGCCGTGTCGTTGACCTTCTTGAAGCCGACCAGATCGATGAACAGGATCGCGACGCGCGCGGGCCCGGCCGCCGCATCGTGCACGTCGAACAGCTCGCGCATGCGGTCGCCGAGCCAGCGGCGGTTGTAGAGGCCCGTCAGCGCGTCGCGGGTCGCCAGATACCGCAACTGCTGCTGCGCTTCGCGCACCGGGCCGATGTCGTTGAACGACACGAGCACCGAGTCGGCCTGCGTCTCGCCCGGCCTCACGATCGGCACTGCGTTGCCGCGCACCCAGATGATGTCGGCGTCCGCGAGGCCGAAGCCGACCGTGTAGCCGAGCTGAGGCTTGCCCGTCTTGAGCGCGATCCGGCTCGGCCAGTCGTCCGGCGCGATCGGCGTGCCGTCTTCGTGCAGCTTGCGCAGGACCACCGTCGACAGCCGGCGCCCGACGAGCTCGCCCTTCACGCGCAGCATCCGGTTCGCGCTCGGGTTGCTCGCGACCACGACACCGTCGCGCGACACGACGAGGATTCCTTCATTCAGGCTGTTGACGACGAGCCGGTGATGTTCCTCGCTGCGTGCGAGTTGCCGCGCGATCCGGTCCTGGTGCACCGCGAGGCCGACGCTGTTGCCGATATCGCGCAACAGCGCGGTTTCCTCGTCGCTCGGGCGGCACGGCCGGTGGTGATAGATGGCGAACGCGCCGAGCACGACGCCGGCCTCGTCGAGGAACGGCACCGACCAGCACGCGCGCAAGCCCAGCGGCAATGCAATGGCGCGGTAGTCGGCCCACCGCGGATCGGTTTCGATGTCCTCGACGGCGATCATCCGGCGCTCGTACATCGCGGTGCCGCACGAGCCGGCCGCGGGCCCGATCGGCGCGCCGTCGATCGCCGCGCTGTACTGCGCGGGCAGCGACGGCGCCGCGCCGACGCGCACGTGCACGCCGTCCGTATCGAGCAGCAGGATCGTGCACGACGCGCCGTCGCCGAGCAAAGCCTCGGCACGCCGGCAAACTTCGGACAGCAGTTCCGGCAGCGGCGTGTTGCGCGTGATCAGTCTCAGCACGCTCTGCTCGGACGCGAGCACTTCCGCGGCGAGCCCGAAGCTGTAGCGAGAACTTTGCGGTTCGGTATTCAAGCTGAATCCTGCCGTCTGTCCGACCGGGTCTGATGCGCCCGATTCGTTATCGATATTTCGTACCCTGTCCCGCCTCGGGTTTACGCCGATGCACGGTGCGCCCCGTTTGCGCGCCGTGCCAGAGCGCGCCGAAATGTATTTAACACCAATCCGCAACGATCGGCACACCTCGTTCCATCAGGGGATACGCTCGGTTGCCGCGCGGCTCGCGGGCGGCGGCCGGTGCGACGACAGGTTGCTGCGCTGCACGAAGACGCAGGCGCGCTGCCCGTCGATCCTTCCGGATGTGCTCGGCCACGCAATCGAATCTGCAGGCGCGCCCGCGGCAGCGACCCGCACCGCGACGGAAACACTGCGCCACGCATCGCGGCCTTCCGGGCCGCGTTTTCGTATCCGTGATTCAATGTCGATCGAACCGATGTCGCGCCATCCGGCGGCACGGCGAGGCGAACCCGATCGAACGACCTTCACTGGATCACCATGACGAACCCCACCGAAATCAAGGCGCTCGTTTTCGATGTCTTCGGAACGATCGTCGACTGGAGAGGCGGTGTCGCACGCGGCGCCGCCGCATTCCTGGCGCGCCACGCGCCGACGCTCGACCCGTTCGCGTTCGCCGATGCGTGGCGCGCCGAGTATTCGCCGTCGATGGAAGAAATCCGCAGCGGACGCCGCCGCTACGTGCGGCTCGACGTGCTGCATCGCGAGAACCTCGTGCGCACGCTCGACCGCTTCGGGATCGACGACGTGCCCGATGCCGACATCGATGCGCTCAATCTCGCGTGGCATCGGCTCGACCCATGGCCCGATGCCGTCGCCGGGCTGCAGCGACTGAAGCAGCGCTACATCGTCGCGCCGCTGTCGAACGGCAATATCCGGCTGATGGTCGACGTCGCGAAGCACGGCGGGTTGCCGTGGGACGCGATTCTCGGCGCCGAGGTGGCGCGCGCGTACAAGCCGTCGCCGGCCGTCTATACCGAAGCGGTCGAGATTCTCGGGCTCGCGCCGGCCGAGCTGTGCCTGGTGGCTGCGCACAACGGCGATCTGGCGGCCGCGCGCCGGCTCGGGCTGTCGACCGCGTTCGTGCTGCGGCCGACCGAGCACGGGCCCGGCCAGACGACCGATCTGCAAGCCGACGAGGCGTGGGATTTCGACGTCAGGGATCTGAACGAGCTGGCGGATCGGCTGGGTTGCCCGGGTTGAAGGCCCGCGTCGCGGCCGGCCCGTGCACCGCTATTCCGGCTCGCCGACGAAGCGCAGCGTCCCCGACTCCCCCGACAGCAACGCGCGGTTCGCGTCCGCCGCCGCGCGCAGGTAATCCCACAGCGCGGTCACGCGCCGCAGCTTGCGCAGATCCTCGCGGCACGTCAGCCAGAAACACCGCGTGACGACCACGTCGTCCGGCAGCACGGGCGCGAGCGCCGGCTGCGCGGCCGCCATGAAACACGGCAGGATCGCGAGGCCGCCGCCCTGCAACGCAGCGAAATACTGCGCGATCACGCTGGTCGTGCGCAAGCCCGCCGTCGCGCCGGGCACCGCGCGGTCTAGGTACAGCAGCTCGTTGCTGAACGCGAGATCGTCGACGTAGCTGATGAACGCGTGCTGCGCGAGATCGTCCGTACACGCGATCGGCGCGTGGTTCGCCAGATAGTCGCGCGTCGCATAGAGCCGCAACTGGTAGTCGCACAGCTTCGTGACCACGTAAGGCCCGCGTTCGGGCCGCTCGAGCGTGATCGCGAGATCGGCCTCGCGCTTGGGCAGGTTGACGAAATGCGGCACCGGCAGCAGGTCGACCGTCACGTGCGGATGCGCGGCGCGGAACCGCGCGAGCTGCGGCGCGAGGAAAAAGCAGCCGAACCCCTCGGTCGACCCGATCCGCACGTGGCCCGACAACGCCTCGCCGGTATTCGCGATCTGGTCGCACGCGGACTGCACGGTCGTCTCCATCGCATCCGCATACGCGACGAGCCGCTGCCCTTCGGCCGTCAGCGCGAAGCCGCCGGAGCGCGACTTGTCGAACAGCAGCGTGCCCATCGCGGCCTCGAGCGCGCGGATGCGCCGCGCGACGGTCGTGTAGTCGACGCCGAGCCGCTTCGCGGCGCCGCTCGCGCGCTGCGTGCGCGCGACCTCGAGGAAAAAGCGCAGGTCGTCCCAGTTCAGGTTGCCGGAAACCGGCTCGGTAGCATGTCGCATGGGCGAGGGAAAAGGCGGGCGTCTCCGGGCCGGCCGTCGATATGCATAAATGCATATCCAACCGGTTTCTTTATCGGTACATCGTGAATCTGCGCATAACTATACTCGACCGTGACCTGCGGACCACGAGCCGCGGCAACAACTACCACGGAGACACCATGCAGACCCGATCCACCCTCGACGAGCATGCGACGATCGCGACGCCGGCCCCCGGGCGCACCGCGAAGCACTACCTGCTGGCCGGCTGGGCCAGCATGGCCGGCACGACGATCGAGTGGTACGACTTCTTCCTCTACGGCACGGCCGCCGCGCTCGTGTTCAACCGCATCTTCTTCCCGTCGCTGGACCCGGTCGTCGGCACGCTCGCCGCATTCGGCACGTTCGCGGTCGGCTTCATCGGGCGGCCGATGGGCGGCATCGTGTTCGGCCACTTCGGCGACCGCATCGGCCGCAAGTCGATGCTGATGATCACGCTGCTGCTGATGGGCGTGCCGAGCATGATCATCGGGCTGATCCCGTCGTACGACAGCATCGGCTACTGGGCTGCCGCGCTGCTGATCGCGATGCGCTTCCTGCAGGGGATGGCCGTCGGCGGCGAATGGGGCGGCGCGGTGCTGATGGCCGTCGAGCACGCGCCGAAGGGCCGCAAGGGGCTGTTCGGCAGCCTGCCGCAGACGGGCGTCGGGCTCGGGTTGATCCTGTCGTCGGTGGCGATGGCCGCGGTGGCCGCGCTGCCGGAAGCCGACATGCTGTCGTGGGGCTGGCGCGTGCCGTTCCTCGCGAGCATCGCGCTCGTCGGCCTCGGCTGGTTCATCCGCGCGAAGGTGCCGGAATCGCCCGACTTCGAGAAGGTGCAGCGCCAGGGCAAGGCCGAGAAATCGCCGGTGACGGCCGCGCTGCGCCGCCATCCGCGCGAAGTGCTGACGATCGTCGGCGCGCGCGCCGCCGAGAACACCTGGTTCTACATGGTCGTCACGTTCGCGCTCGCTTACGCGACGCAGCAACTGCATTTGCCCAAAGCCGAGATGCTGCATGCGATCACGGCCGGCGCGGTGCTGTCGCTCGTCACGATGCCGCTGTGCGGGCACCTGAGCGACCGCATCGGCCAGCGCCGGATGTTCGCGCTCGGCCTCGTGCTGATGTGCGCGTTCGCCGCGCCGTTCTTCATGATGCTCGGCACGCAGCAGACGTCGTACGCATGGTGGGCGATCGTGCTCGGCCTCGGCGTCGTGTTCCCGATCCTCTATGCGCCGGAATCGCTGCTGTTCGCGCAGCAGTTCCCGGCGGAAATCCGCTACAGCGGCATTTCGCTGTCGGTGCAGCTGGCCGGCGTGATCGGCGGCGGCTTCGCGCCGATGATCGCGACGTCGCTGCTCAAGGCCGGCGGCGGCCAGCCGCACTACGTGATCGCGTACCTCGTCGGCTTCGGCGTGTTCGCGCTCGTCTGTACCTCGTTGATGCGGCCGGCGCGCGCATAGCACCCCGCGCGCATTCAGTCGATTTCAGTTCAACCTGCCGTCCGCCGCGGCCGCACGCGCGGCGGACGCAGGCCACCCTTTTCCCTTCGCACACCACCGATTCTCGGAGAATTCCATGAACGCCGCAGTTCCCCAGACCGCCCTCGCCCTGCCCACCGCCAAGCTGCTGATCGACGGCGCGTTCGTCGATTCGCAAAGCGCCGAATGGGGCGACATCGTCAACCCCGCGACGCAGGAAGTCATCGGCCGCGTGCCGTATGCGACGCTCGACGAGGTCGATGCCGCGATCGCGTCCGCGCAGCGCGCGTTCCATACGTGGAAGACGACGCCGATCGGCGCGCGACTGCGCATCATGCTGAAGTTCCAGGATCTCGTGCGCCGCAATCTCGAACGGATCGCGCACACGCTGACGGCCGAACAAGGCAAGACACTGCCCGATGCGCAGGGCGACATCTTCCGCGGCCTCGAAGTGGTCGAGCACGCATGCTCGATCGGCACGCTGCAGCAAGGCGAATTCGCGGAGAACGTTGCGGGCGGCGTCGACACCTACACGCTGCGCCAACCGATCGGCGTGTGCGCGGGTATCACGCCGTTCAATTTCCCCGCGATGATCCCGCTGTGGATGTTCCCGATGGCGATCGTGTGCGGCAACACGTTCGTGCTGAAGCCGTCGGAGCAGGACCCGCTGTCGACCATGCAGCTCGTCGAACTCGCGATCGAGGCCGGCGTGCCGCAAGGCGTGCTGAACGTCGTGCACGGCGGCAAGACGGTGGTCGACCGCCTGTGCACGCACCCGGACATCAAGGCGATCTCGTTCGTCGGCTCGACGCGCGTCGGCACGCACGTGTACAACCTCGGCAGCCAGCACGGCAAGCGCGTGCAGTCGATGATGGGCGCAAAGAACCACGCGGTCGTGCTGCCCGACGCGCATCGCGAGCAGACGATCAACGCGCTCGTCGGCGCGGGCTTCGGCGCGGCCGGCCAGCGCTGCATGGCGACGTCGGTCGTCGTGCTGGTCGGCAAGGCCCGCGACTGGCTGCCCGATCTCGTCGACAAGGCGAAGGCGCTGAAGGTCAACGCGGGCGCCGAAGCCGGCACCGACGTCGGCCCGGTCGTGTCGAAGGCGGCGAAAGAACGCATCCTGTCGCTGATCGACGCCGGCGTGAAGGCCGGCGCGACGCTGCTGCTCGACGGCCGCGACGTGAAGGTGCCCGGCTACGAGCAGGGCAACTTCGTCGGCCCGACGATCTTCTCGGGCGTGACGACCGACATGTCGATCTACACCGAAGAAATCTTCGGCCCGGTAGTGGTGGTGCTCGAGGCCGACACGCTCGACGACGCGATCGCGCTCGTCAACGCGAATCCGATGGGCAACGGCGTGGGCCTGTTCACGCAGAGCGGCGCGGCGGCGCGCAAATTCCAGAGCGAGATCGACGTCGGCCAGGTCGGCATCAACATCCCGATTCCGGTGCCGGTGCCCTATTTCAGCTTCACCGGCTCGCGCGGCTCGAAGCTGGGCGATCTCGGCCCGTACGGCAAGCAGGTCGTGCAGTTCTACACGCAGACCAAGACGGTCACCGCGCGCTGGTTCGACGACGACGCGACGGCAGGCGGCGTGAACACGACGATCGCGCTGCGCTGATGCAGCGCACGGGGAACCTCGACATGGACATTGCATTCATCGGACTCGGCAACATGGGCGGCCCCATGGCCGCCAACCTGCTCAAGGCCGGCCACGCGCTGATGGTGTTCGACCTCGACGCGCACGCGGTCGACGCCGCGGTGCGCGCCGGCGCGACGGCGGCCGACTCGCCGCGCGACGCGGCCGCGCGCGGCGCCGTCGTGATCACGATGCTGCCGGCCGCGCAGCACGTGCGCGCCGTCTACCTCGGCGGCGACGGCGTGCTGGCCGGTGCGCGCGCCGGCGCGACGCTGATCGACTGCAGCACGATCGATCCCGGCACCGTGCGCGCGGTGGCCGAAGCCGCCGCGCAGCGCGACTTCCCACTCGCCGACGCACCCGTGTCGGGCGGCACCGGCGGCGCGCAGGCCGGCACGCTGACCTTCATGGTCGGCGCGGACGGTGCGCTGTTCGAGCGCATCCGCCCGGTACTGCTCGACATGGGCAAGAACGTCGTGCACTGCGGCGGCACCGGCACCGGGCAGATCGCGAAGATCTGCAACAACCTGCTGCTCGGGATCTCGATGATGGGCGTGGCGGAAGCGATGGCGCTGGGCGCCGCGCTCGGCATCGAGCCGGCCGTGCTGGCCGGCATCATCAACACGTCGACCGGCCGCTGCTGGAGTTCGGACGCGTACAACCCGTATCCGGGCGTGAGCGGCACGGCGCCGGCCGCGCGCGGCTATGCGGGCGGCTTCGCGGCGAACCTGATGCTGAAGGATCTCGGGCTCGCGACCGAAGCCGCGCGCAGCGCGCATCAGCCGGTCTGGATGGGCGCGCTCGCGCAGCAGCTGTATCAGTCGATGAGTCAGCAGGGGCTCGGCACGCTCGACTTCTCCGCGTGCGTGAAGCTGTACGAGGCGCAGCCGGCCTGACCCGCCAGGCCGTCGCCGGACGTGCGCCGACCCGCGATGTGCCCGAATGGCGTCGCGGGTCGGTTTGCGTGAGGGGGAGAAGGAAAACGGGGGCGGCGTAATCATGCCGCCGCTCGGTCAACCGCGCGGGTTCGACGCCGTCTCGAAGGTCGGATGGCACTCGAACGCGAGTTCGGAACGTGCGTCGATGCGGCGGCCGCCGGTCAGCGATTCCTGCTTCATGCTCGCGCGCATCCCGCGCTGCGTGCAGTAGTTGGTGGCTTCGCTGACGGCCTTCGCGTGGGCGTCGGCCCACGTCGTCGACACGCCGACCGTGTGTGTCGTCACGGTGAACACGTTCGGGTTCGACGTCGCGGTCACGTCGGAAGCAGTCGAACACGCGGCGAGCAAGCATGCAGCAGCCGCAATGGTCAACCATCGCAAGGTTCGAAAAGAGACTGGAATGGACATGGAGGGCAAGCGCACGCCGGGCGACGTGCATTGAGCAACATAGGCGACAGTATGCCTGCTCGATCGCCGGAGATCATGCCCCTTTCGGTGAACACATTGTTTCGAATGGTTAAACGATGGCCGAATCAGGCAAGATTTACGGCCGTCGCCGGCCATCGTTTTCGTCCGGCAGGTCATTTCGCCCGGCGCGCCCGCCGGCCGGGGCGCTCACGCCGGCGCGACGGTCAATGCGCCCCCGCCTGCCGGATTCTCGCGGACGCTTCCGCGAGGTTTCGCCACGCCGGCTGCCCCGGCGCATAGCGGGCGCGAATGTAGGCGGCAAGCTCGGCCATCTGGCGGTCGTCGAACGCATCGCCGAAGCCCGGCATGTAGCCGAGCCCGTCGGTGGCCGGCTGGTCGATCCCGTGGTGCAGCACGCGCAGCAGGTTGTCCGGTGTCGCCTGGCTGACGCTCGTGTTGAGCCCCATCAGCGGACGCACGCCGAAATGCCCGACGCCGCCCGATTCCGCGTGACAGACCGCGCACGCCGCGTCGAACGCGCGACGGCCGTTCTCGAGGCCGAGCGTCGCGATCGTTTCTGCGCCGCTCGCGTGGCGGCTGGCCGCGTCCGCGGCGACCGCCGCGTCGACGGGCGGCGACAGCGACGCCAGATAATGCGCGATCGCCCGCACGTCGGACTCGGGCAGCGCCGCGAGCCCCGCGACGACGGGCGCCATCGGCCCGGCCGCGACGCCGTGCTGCGCCGAGAAGCCCGTGCGCAGATAGTCGAACAGCGCGCCTTCGGTCCACGGTACGGGCGAAGCCGGCGACGCGACGAGCGGCGGCGCGACCCATCCTTCCGCCTCGCCGCCCGCCAGGTAGGCAAGCCCGCCCTTCTCCGCACCGAGCGCGTTGCGCGGCGTGTGGCAGGCGCCGCAGTGCCCGGCGCCGTCGACCAGATACTTGCCGCGATTCCACGTCGCCGAGCGCGCCGGGTCCGGCGCAAATGGCCGCGCATCGTGAAACAGCCAGTTCCAGCCGGCCACGAGACGCCGCCGGTCGAGCGGGAACGGCAGCTTCGTTTTCGGCGGCTCGTGCCTCACCGGCGGCTGCGACATCAGGTACGCATAGAGCGCGAGCAGATCGGGCTCGCTCAGCTTCGCGAACGCGGTGTACGGGAACGCCGGATACAGGTGCGAGCCGTCGCGCGAGATGCCTTCGCGCATCGCACGGGCGAACGCCGGATACGACCACGTGCCGATGCCGGTTTCCGGATCGGGCGTGAGATTCGTCGTGTAGATCGTGCCGAACGGCGTATCGAGCGCGAGGCCGCCCGCGTTGGCCGCACCGCCGGGCGCCGTGTGGCACACCGCGCAATCGCCGGCGAGCGCGACCTGGCGGCCGCGTTCGAGCGTCGCCGCGCTCCACATCGCGCCGTCCGCGCCGCCCGGCGCAACAGGCGCGATCGGCGCGGGGCCCGGCAGGATCGCGCACGCCAGCCCGATCAGCCCGCCGACCACGCCGCCCGCGCCGCCGCCGGCCAGCCAGCGGCGCCAACGCGATGCGCGGCGTGCGGCAGCCCGCGGCCGGTCGCCGACATCCGCCGGCGCCGGTTGCGCGAGCGCAGCGCGAATGTGCGCGGCGTCGAACGGCGGCGCACGAAAACGCACGCCCGTCGCGTCGTACAGTGCGTTGGCGATCGCGGCCGCGGCCGGCGCAACTGCCTGCTCGATTCGCCGCGCGTCGTATGCGGACAGGTCGCCGTATGCGCGATGCGCGGCTGCATCGACTGCAACCAGCTCGTGCGCGAACGCGTCGGGCCGCGCGCCGGCATCGGTCTCGTCGTACGCGGGCCGCGCGGACAACCGTGCCCCCATCACGCGCGATATCGCGGCCTCGATCTGCCACGCCGGCAGGCCCGCCGTCGACGTGTCGCCCGGCTCGCCCGCGCCCTGCCCGGCCACGACGCGCCGCACCGAAACATCGCCCGTCGCGCAATCGACTTCGAGATCGACGACCCACGCGGACCAGTGCGAATCGTGGCCGGCATCGTCGCCGGGCGCGACTGCGCGCGCATTGACACGCTCGCCGTCGAAAGCGAAACCGCGACCGCTGACACGCGACGCCGCGTTCGCCCGGGCCGCAGCCGGCACGCCCCACGCAGCGCGTTCGCTGACCATCCGGATCGTTTCGCGCGGGCCCGCATCCCGCGCGGCGTCGAGATGCTGCAACCGCAACGCGACCGGATCGCGCCGCAATGCGCCCGCCAGTTCGTCGACGAAGGATTCGCGGGCAAAGGCGTGGGCGTGACCGGGAATCGCGCCGTCGGCGTCGGCCAGCTCGATCGACGTCTGCGCGTGCCGGTACACGAATGGCGATGCGGAGCCGGGATCGGCGCGTTCCTCCGCTGCCCGAGCATCGCCTGCGCCGGCCGCCTGCGCGCGATAGCGCCAAGCCGTCATCCGGCCGTCGGGCGCGGTCCGCGTTTCGATATCGAACGATGCATGCGTGCGCGCATCGCCGAGCGGCCACGCGTAGCGCGCGTGGTGCGGACGCGATGCGTCGGCGGCCGCTTCATCGTGCGGCGCCGGTTCCGTCACGCGCGCCGGCGCCGCGGGCAGATCCGCATCATGCTTCATCGCCGCCTCGCAGATAGCGTGCGGCGCGACGCACCGCGCGGATGATCTCCAGATGCGTGCCGCAGCGGCACAGGTTGAAGCGCAACGCATCCCGAATCGCCGCATCGTCGGGCGCCGGGTTGCGGTCGAGCAGCGCCTTCGTGCTCATGATCATTCCGTTCAGGCAGTAACCGCATTGCGCGGCCTGCTCGTCGATGAACGCGCGCTGGATCGGATGCGGCGCGTCGCACGACCCGAGCCCTTCCAGCGTCGTGACGTCGCGCCCGTGCGCGGCGGCGGCCGGCACGACGCACGAACGCGTGGCCTGCCCGTCGACGAGCACCGTGCACGCACCGCACTGCCCGAGCCCGCAACCGTATTTCGGGCCGTTGAGCGTGCAATCGTTGCGCAGGACCAGCAGCAGCGGCGCGTCGGGCGCGGCATCGGCGAAGGTATGCGGCGTGCCGTTCACGCGAAACGCCAGCGGCCGCGACGGAGAAGCGGGATGGGACATGAATGGATCCGGAATACGGCGTGCGGGCCGGAGTCGGCCGGCGGCGGACACGGCCGCCGGCTGGCGCCTGCCGGCGCGCCTGACATATAACACGCCGAAATGCGCGCGTTGCAACGCATCGATTCCCGCGCCGGCGAAGCGGCAGCAACGCGCCGCGGGCGCCGGCGCCCGCGCGTCAGGCCGCGGCCGCCACGTTGCCGCGCGACGGCGCTTCGAGCGGCACGTCGAACACGTCGTAACCGAACACCCACGACGGATCCTCGTTGGTGCGCAGCCACGTGTTGTTGTGCGACACGAGTTGCACCTTCGACGCGCGCGCCGCACGGTTCGCCTCGTACAGCGCGAACGCGCCCGCATGGTCGCCGATGCCGACTTCGTCGAGACAGCGCGCGAGCATTGCGGCGTCCTCGATCGCCATCGCCGCGCCCTGCGCCATGTGCGGCTTCATCGGATGGCACGCGTCGCCGAGCAGCACGAGACGGCCGCGGCTCCACAGCGGCAGCGGATCGCGTTCGAGCAGCGGCCATTTGGTGATCGACGGCGATACGTCGATCAGGTGCTGGATGTCGGCATGGAAACCGGCGAACGCCTCGCGCATCTCGTCGCGGCTGCTGTCGACCATCGACACGCCTTCCGGCCACTCGGCCTGCGGCACCCCCGTCACGTAGTAGTACTCGTCGCGCTTCTCGGTCACGTAATAGACCATCATGTGACGATCCTCCGACCACCACTTCACGCACATGTCGTACGGCTTGTTGCCGAGCAGCGAGGCGGGGAACACCGCGCGGTGTGCGACGTAACCGGTGTAGCGCGGCGGTTCCGCACCGAGCAGATGCTCGCGGAGCCGCGAATTCACGCCGTCCGCGCCGATCGCGATGTCGGCCGTCTCGACGCTGCCGTCGGCAAACGTGAGGCGCACCTCGCTGCCGGTGTCCTCCACCGCCGCGAGCCGCTTGCCGAAGCGAATCGTGCCGGGCGTCACCGCCTGCGTCATCAGCGCGTGGAAATCACCGCGATGCACGGTCAGGTAGCTCGCGCCGTAGGTCTTGCGCGCGTAGTCGCCGAGCGGAATCCGCGACAGCACGTCGGCCGTCTGCCAATCGCGGCTGTACCAGCAATCCGGATGCGAACCCATCGTTTCCAGCGCGCCCTCGCAGCCGATGCGCCGCATGATCTTCATCACGTTCGGACCGAGATGGATGCCCGCGCCGAGACGCGAGAACGCGGGCGCCTGCTCGTACAGCGCGACGTCGTAACCGCCGCGCTGCAGCAGCGCCGCAGCGGCCGTGCCGCCGAGGCCGGCGCCGATGATTGCGATACGGGGTTTGCTCATGCAGATCTCCTGATCGTGGGCCCGTTGCCGAACGCGGCGCGAGGACGGGCGGATTGAATGGCGTTCATATAGCGTACACACTCAATTTATTCAGGACAAGCGGATTGTTGATCGACGCCTCAGCATTCGGGAAAACACCAATAAATCGTCGAAAATCCGCGCACACAAACAATCCATCCATACCGGACGTCATTTTGATCCATTGCCATTTTCAAATGTACACACTAGACTTTGCCCAACATCCGGCGATCCCGCGCCAGCGTGCCGCCCCACCCTTACCGACACGGAGCCTCCCGTCATGAGCAAGACCTACCGCATCGGCCAGATCGTGCCGAGTTCCAACACGACGATGGAAACCGAGATCCCCGCGATGCTGCGGCTGCGCGAAGCAATCCGTCCCGAGCGGTTCACGTATCACTCGAGCCGGATGCGGATGAAGAAGGTCGTCAAGGAAGAGCTCGCGGCGATGGATGCCGAATCCGACCGCTGCGCGGTGGAACTGAGCGATGCGCGCGTCGACGTGCTCGGCTACGCGTGCCTCGTCGCGATCATGGCGATGGGGCACGGCTACCACCGCGTATCGCAGGCGCGCCTCACGAAGCACACGGCCGACAACGGCGCGCAGGCGCCGGTGCTGACGAGTGCGGGTGCGCTCGTCGATGCGCTGAAGGTGATCGGCGCGAAGCGGATCGTCGTCGTCGCGCCGTACATGCTGCCGCTCACCGAGCTGGTGGTCGACTACATCCGCAACGAAGGCTTCGACGTGCTCGCCTACCGCGCGCTGGAAATCCCCGACAACCTCGACGTCGGCCGCCACGATCCGGCGCGCCTGCCCGACATCGTGAAGACGCTGCCGTACCAGGATGCCGATGCGATCGTGCTGTCCGCGTGCGTGCAGATGCCGTCGCTGCCGGCCGTCGCGAAGGTCGAGGCGATGACGGGCAAGCCGGTGATCACCGCCGCGATCGCGACCACCTACGCGATGCTGCGCGAACTCGATCTCGAGCCGGTCGTGCCCGGCGCCGGCGCGCTGCTGTCGGGCGCGTACTGAGTGCCGCCACCACTTCGGAGACTCCCCATGCCCTCGACTTTCCTGTACGGCGCGAACGTCCGCGCCAACGGCATCCGCCAGCACTACCTGCGCTACGGCGGCGCGACCGGCGCACGCGCATCGCGCCCGGCAATCGTGCTGATTCCAGGCATCACGAGCCCCGCGATCACCTGGGGCTTCGTCGGCGAAACCTTCGGCGCGGCGTTCGACACGTACGTGCTCGACGTACGCGGCCGCGGGCTGTCCGAAGCATCGCCGGCGCTCGACTACAGCCTCGATGCACAGGCAGACGACGTCGCGGCGTTCGTCGCCGCGCTCGACTTGCCGCGCACGAGCCTCGTCGGCCATTCGATGGGCGCGCGGATCGCCGCGCGCGCAGCCCGGCGCGGCATCCGCGGGCTCGCGTCGGTCGTGCTCGTCGACCCACCCGTGTCGGGCCCGAACCGCCGCGACTATCCGGGCAAGCTGCCGTGGTACATCGACTCGATGGCGCTTGCGCGCGCCGGCACGGACGCCGAAGGCATGCGCGTGTTCTGCCCGACCTGGACCGACGCCGAACTGCGGTTGCGCGCCGAATGGCTGCATACCTGCGACGAGCGCGCGGTGCGCACGTCGTACGAAGGCTTCCACACCGACGATTTCCACGCGGATGCCGCGCAACTGGCCGTGCCGTCGCTGCTGATCACGGCCGAGCGCGGCGACGTGGTGCGCGACGACGATGTCGCCGAACTGCAGCGCGCGACGCCGTCGATGCGGCACGTGCGCGTGCCCGATGCCGGCCACATGATCCCGTGGGACAACGCGGCGGGCTTCTACGCGGCGTTCGGCGATTTCCTCGGCGCGCCGCTCGCGGCCTGAGCGCGCGGCGCCCGCCTCTTTCCTTCTTTACCGGAGCCGCCGATGCCAGTCAGCGATACCCAATTGATCGACGCGTGGAAGCAGGTCCTCACGCTGTCACGCCTCGAACCGGGCCAGACCGTCACGATCCTGACGAGCGCGGCCACCCATCCGCAGACGCTGTCGTGCGCGCTGATCGCGACGCAATCGCTGGGCGCGATCGTCAACCGGCTCGACCTGCCGCCCGTCAACGGCGACAAGGCGTTCAGCCGGGATCCGCTCGCCTACCTCGGCACGACGCCGCTGACCGGCAACAAGGCCGCGATCGCCGCGCTGCGCGAGAGCGATCTCGTGCTCGACCTGATGACGCTGCTGTTCTCGCCGGAGCAACACGACATCCTGAAATCGGGCACGAAGATCCTGCTCGCGGTCGAGCCGCCCGAAGTGCTCGTGCGGATGGTGCCGACCCTGACCGACCGCACGCGCGTGCTCGCCGCATCGAAGAAGATCGCGGCCGCGCGCGAGATGCGCGTGAGCTCGGCGGCCGGCACCGCGCTCGTATGCCCGCTCGGCGAGTTTCCGCCGACCGCCGAGTACGGCTTCGTCGACGCACCGGGCCGCTGGGACCACTGGCCGAGCGGCTTCGCGCTGACTTACCCGAACGATCGCACCGCACGCGGCACGATCGTGATCGATCGCGGCGACATCCTGCTGCCGCAGAAGCACTACGTGCGCGAGCCGATCGCGCTGACCGTCGAAGGCGGCTACGCGACGCGCATCGAAGGCGGCGTCGACGCCGATCTGCTGCGCGACTACATGGAAACGTTCGCCGACCCCGAAGGCTATGCGATCTCGCATATCGGCTGGGGGCTGCAGCCGCGCGCACGCTGGTCGACGCTCGGGCTGTACGACCGCGAGGCGACGATCGGGATGGATGCGCGCGCGTTCGAGGGCAACTTCCTTTTCTCGCTCGGCCCGAACAACGAAGGCGGCGGCAACCGCACGACCACCTGCCATATCGACATCCCGCTGCGCCGCTGCACGGTCGAACTCGACGGCGAGACCGTCGTGCGCGACGGCGAGACCGTCGTGCGCGACGGCCGCGTGACCGATCAACCCGCCTGACCGACGAGTGCCCGACACCATGAACGATCTTTCCCGTCACGCCGAAGCGAACGTGTATCGCCAGCAGGGCTTCGGCACGCCGCTGCCGCCGCACGGCAACCTCGGCCTGCTGATCGTCGACTTCGTGGTCGGCTTCGCCGATCCCGCGACGTTCGGCGGTGGCAACATCGCGCCGGCGATCGCGCGCACGACGCATGCGCTCGCGCTGGCGCGCGAACGCGGCTGGCCGGTCGCGCACAGCCGCATCGTCTACGCGGACGACGGCAGCGACGACAACGTGTTCTCGCTGAAAGTGCCCGGCATGGCGACGCTGACCGAGCATCATCCGAACAGCGCGATCGTGCCCGAACTCACGCCCGCGCCGGGCGAACTCGTCGTGCGCAAGACCGTGCCGTCCGCGTTCTTCGGCACGCAGCTCGCGCCGTGGCTCGCGCAGCGCGCGGTGCAGACGCTGCTCGTCGCAGGGGCCGTGACGAGTGGCTGCGTGCGCGCGAGCGTCGTCGATGCGATGTCGCACGGGTTCCGCCCGCTCGTGCTCGCCGATTGCGTCGGCGATCGCGCGATCGCGCCGCACGACGCGAACCTGTTCGACATGCAGCAGAAATATGCGGCCGTGATGCCGCTCGACGATGCGATCGCGGCGATCGACGCCGTCCAGGCCCGCGCGCGCTGAGTCGCGACGGATCGCGGGCGGCACGCGTGCAAGTGCATCGTGTGCCGCCGCGATTGACGCTGCGCTTTTGGCGACCTAGATTGACTCGACGCGCGCCGCCGCCCGAACGCTTCGCGCCCCCATCGCCCGCCGGCCGCGCCGCCCCTCGACAGGACCTCTCCCCGTGAACCGCTCCGAACTGCTCGCGCGCACCGGCTGCCTGACCGTGATCCGGCCGCCCGCGCCGCCCGTGAAGCCGGCGCCCGGTCAGCCGGGCAGCCCGTCGTCCTACGTGCCGGCGCTGCCCGAAATCTTCGTCGCGATTCTCGACGACGGCCGCATCCTCGCGTTCAACGGGCACGTCGATCTCGGCACCGGCATCCGCACGTCGCTCGCGCAGATCGTCGCCGAGGAGCTCGACGTGCCGGTCGCGCGCGTGACGATGGTGCTCGGCGACACGGCCGCGACACCGAACCAGGGTCCGACCATCGCGAGCGCGACGATCCAGATTTCCGCGACGCCGCTGCGCTGCGCGGCCGCGCAGGCTCGTCACGCGCTGCTGGCGCTCGCGGCCGAGCGCTTCGGTGTCGACGCGGCGCGGCTGGACATCGACGATGGAACGATTTCAGCCGATGGGCAGGCGATGACGTTCGCCGCGCTCGTCGCCGGGCAGCGGATCGCGCTGACGCTCGACCCGAACACCCGCACGAAGGACCCGGCTCGATACCGGATCGTCGGCCGCTCGTCGCCGCGCGTCGACCTGCCCGCGAAAGCGACCGGCCAGCTCACGTTCGTACACGACATGCGCGTGCCGGGCATGCTGCACGGCCGCGTCGTGCGGCCGCCGTACGCGGGCCACGACAGCGGTCCGTTCGTCGGCACGTCGCTCGTGGACGTCGATCGCGCGTCGGTGGCCGATGTGCCGGGGCTCGTGGCCGTCGTCGCGATCGGCGATTTCGTCGGCGTGGTGGCCGAGCGCGAGGAGCAGGCGATCCGCGCCGCGCGCCAGTTGCGCGTGACGTGGCGGCCGCTTCCCGCGCTGCCGCCGCTCGACGAGCCGGCCGCCGCGATCGCCGCCGCCCCGGCCGGACGCCGCGTGCTGCTCGACGAAGGCGACGTCGACGCCGCGCGAACGGAACCGGACACGCTCACGCTGTCGCGCACCTACGCGTGGCCGTTCCAGATGCACGGCTCGATCGGCCCGTCGTGCGCGCTCGCCGACTACCGCGCACCGGGCGACGGGCGAATCACCGTGTGGTCCGGCACGCAGAACCCCGTGTCGCTGCGCTACGACCTCGCGACGCTCGTCGCGCGCGACGAAGCCGATGTCGACGTGGTCCGGATGGAAGCGGCCGGCTGCTACGGCCGCAACGGCGCGGACGACGTGTGCGGCGACGCGCTGCTGCTGTCGCGCGCGGTCGGCCGCCCGGTGCGCGTGCAGTTGTCGCGCGCGGACGAGCATCTGTGGGAACCGAAAGGCGCGGGCCAGTCGATGCAGGTGACGGGCACCGTCACGCGCGACGGCCGCCTGCTCGGCTACGACTTCACGACGCGCTACCCGTCGAACGACGCGCCGCTGCTCGCGGCGCTGCTGACCGGCGCGATCGCGCCCGAGCCGCGCGTGTTCGAGATGGGCGACCGCACGGCCGTGTCGCCGTATGCGAGCCCGCATCGCCGCTTCGTCTGCGAGGATCTCGCGCCGCTCGTGCGCGCAGCGTGGCTGCGCGGCGTGTCGGCGTTGCCGAACTCGTTCGCGCACGATGCATTCGTCGACGAATGCGCGGCGCTGACCGGCGTCGATCCGCTCGCGTTCCGGCTGCGCCATCTGCAGGACGCGCGCGCGACCGAGCTGCTGCGGGCGGTG
Organism: Burkholderia sp. ABCPW 11; assembly: GCF_001523445.1. NCBI lineage: Bacteria > Pseudomonadati > Pseudomonadota > Betaproteobacteria > Burkholderiales > Burkholderiaceae > Burkholderia > Burkholderia sp. ABCPW 11. The sequence continues at coordinate 230,181 of NZ_LOVM01000031.1, forward strand.
GCCGATCGCGCGGGATGGACCACGCGCGCGCCGCGCGCGCCGACCGAACGCGACGAATCGCGGCTCGTGCGCGGCCGCGGGATCGCGTATGCGCGCTACGTGCACAGCCGCTTCCCCGGCTTCGGCGCGGCGTGGTCGGCCTGGGTCGTCGACCTGAGCGTCGATCGCGTGTCGGGCGAGATCCGTATCGAACGAGTGACGGTCGGTCAGGACACGGGCACGATGATCAACCCGGACGGCGTGCGCCACCAGATCCACGGCAACGTGATCCAGGTATTGAGCCGCACGCTGAAGGAGCGCGTGCGGTTCGCCGACGGCAAGGTCGCGTCGCGCGAATGGGCGAGCTACCCGATCCTGACGTTCGCGGAAGTGCCGGACGTCGATGTCGTGCTGATGCCGAGGCAAGGCGAACCGCCGCTCGGTGCCGGCGAATCGGCATCGGTGCCGGGCCCGGCCGCGGTCGCGAACGCGCTGTTCGATGCCACCGGCGTACGCTTCTACGCGCCGCCGTTCACGCCCGAAACGGTGCGCGCCGCGCTGCGCGAGGCCGGCCGGCCGATGAACGCCGACGCGGCCCGCGCATCGGCCACGGCGGGCGCGACGTAGGGCAGCCTGCGCCGCGCGTCACGCGTCGCCGTCTTCTTCCATCATCTTGCGCAGCAGGAACTGCAGCGCGACCCGTTCGCCGGGATTGAGCGTGCCATACGTGCGCTCCGTCACCTGCCGCGCGAACGGCACCGTGCGATCGATCAGCGCGAGGCCGGCCGCGGTCGTGCGCACGATCAGCTTGCGACCGTCGTTCGGGTCGGGCAACACCTCGACCAGCGCGCGTGTCTTCAGGCGCTCGACGACGCCGCGAATCGTCGCCTGATCGATCGCGGTCGCCTTGACGATGTCGTTCAGCGAGCACGCCTGCCGTTCCTTGACCGCGCACAGCGTCACGAACTGCGCGGCCGTGAGATCCGAATCGGGGATCGCTTCCTGGAAAATCGAAACGTGCCGCTGATACGCGCGGCGCAGCAGATGCCCGACCTGATCGTGAAAATCGTACGAATCCTTGGAAGACGCCATGAGAGTGCGGGCCCGCGCCCGCATGCAAATGAAAGACAAGCAGTGTACACCCTCAAATCCGCACAACCGGCGCAGAACGATCGCGTCATTGCGGTGCATCGCGATTCGCGGCATCGCATGCAGCTTGCGCGTGACGGTCGCCCGAGCGCAGCGGTCGCCCGCTCGTCGCATCGGCGCGCCGGGCCGGCCGCGCACCGTCGCGGCGGCTGCCGCAGAACCCTGCGCGCACTGCTGCCGGTTTTCGCGCACACACTTCAATTTTGAGTGCATACGCACGAATTTCGTGCATGCCGGCACGCGTGCCGCAGCGTTTTCAGCGCACGCTTCATATCGTCCATAACCCCTTTTAAAACACGGATTTTCCCGGTCTGACGCTGACATTCCGATGGCCGGATTCATGCCTGTGCGATTCGGTATTTTCTAGTGTGTACGCTATGTATTTGACGTGATATACAGACTCCAGTGCGCAGCGGAACGTCCGCTCGCGTCGATCGAGCCACCCATTCATCCGTCACATTCGAACAGGGGCAGTCCCATGTCTACCGCACACCCGAGCGCCGCCGTTTCCGCCGACGACGCGCTGCACGGCCCTCTCTATCGCAAGGTCACGCTGCGCCTCATCACCCTCTTCTGCCTGTGTTACTTCGCGGCCTATCTCGACCGCATCAACATCGGGCTCGCAAAGCTCCAGATGCTCGATGCACTGAAGTTCAGCGACACCGTGTACGGCCTCGGTGCCGGCCTGTTCTTCGCCGGCTACATCCTGTTCGAAGTCCCAAGCAATCTGGTGCTGCAACGCGTCGGCGCGAAGCTGTGGATCGCGCGGATCATGATCACGTGGGGCCTGTTGTCCGGCGCGACGATGTTCGTGCACACGCCGATGCAGTTCTACGTCGTGCGCTTCCTGCTCGGCGCCGCCGAAGCCGGTTTCCTGCCGGGCGTGCTGCTGTACCTGACGCAGTGGTATCCCGATGCGCGTCGTGCACGGATCGTCGCGCTGTTCATGGTCGGCTTGCCGCTGTCGAGCATGATCGGCAGCCCGATCTCCGGCTGGATCATGCGTGCGTTCGACGGCGTGCACGGGCTCGGCGGCTGGCAGTGGCTGTTCCTGCTCGAAGCGCTGCCGTCGGTGCTGCTCGGCTTCGCGGTACTGCGCTGGTTGCCCAACGACATCGAATCCGCGCAATGGCTGAACGCCGACGAGAAGCGGGTGCTGCGCGCGAATCTCGACGCCGATCCGGCCGGCAACAAGAGCCACGCGCTCGGCAAGGCCTTCTCCGATCCGAAGGTATGGGCGCTCGGCCTGATCGACCTGTGCGTGCTGCTCGGTCTGTATGCGGTGAGCTTCTGGCTGCCGACGATCCTGCGCGACACCGGCGTGAAGGACGCGTATCACATCGGCTGGCTGATGGTGATCCCGAACGCCGCCGCCGTGCTCGCCACGCTGTACTGCGGCGCCAGCTCCGATCGCGCGCGCGAACGCCGCTGGCATATCGTCGTCCCGTTCATGGTATCGGCCGTCGCGCTGGCGATCGCGGCTTCGTCGTCGCACGGCACGCTCGGCACGGTGCTGCTGTTCTCGCTGATCAACGCCGGCGCGGCCGCCGCGATGCCGGTCGTGTGGGCGCTGCCGTCGACGTTCCTGAAGGGCTCGGCCGCCGCCGGCGGCATCGCGTTCGCATGCTCGATCGCGAACCTCGGCGGATTCGGCAGCACCTATTTCATCGGCTGGCTGCGCGACACGTTCCACTCGCAAAGCGCGGGGCTGGTCGGTTTCGCCGCGTGCATGCTGGTCGGCTGCGCACTCGCGCTCGCCTATCCGGCCCGGCTCGTGAACCGCTGACGCTTCGCGCCGCACGCGCAACACTGCCTTTTTACAACCGCGCCGATCCGCGCGGTCTGCCCCCCACGTCCCCCGCGTCATCCCGCGCACGCCGCCCCGCCGGTGCGTGCGCGCTTCCCGCCGCCACGCCGCCGCCGTTCGCCGATTTTCGCGCCGCGCAGGCACGTCGATTGCGTCATCCCCGCGCCCGCCCTCCGGCGGACAGCCATCTTCCTTCCAACCGGCGCTGCGACCCGCGCGGCTTTTTGCGCGGCGGTCCCGCATCGCAATGCAGGTTTCCTGAACGAGAGGACGACATGAAATCAATACGAACGATAGTGGCCCTGTGCTCGGTCATTTCCGTGCTCGCAGCATGCGGCGGCGGCGACGACGCCGGGACCGTACTCGGCATCTCGAAGCCGCAGGCGCGCTTCATCAACGCGGTGCCGGCCGGCCCGAACCTCGACTACTACCTGAATGCGAAGATCGACCAGTCTGGCGTCGCATACAAGGGCGTGACGCGCTATCACGACATCGATTCGGGCACGCAGAACGCCAGCTACGACGTGTCCGGCACGACCACGACCGTTGCATCTCAATCGTTCAGCGCAGCGAACGGTCACCACTACACGACGATCGCATTGCCGAGCACGACGTCGCTGATCTCCGTCATCGACGATCCGTACGACAAGGGCCTGCTGTCGGACAAGGCGCGCGTGCGCAGCTTCAACGCATCGCCGAATGCGCAGAACGTGGACGTCTACGTCGTGGCGCCGGGCACCGACATCACGACCGTCAGCCCGACGATGGCGGGCGCAGCCTACCAGAATGCCGTGCCGGCAACGACGCAGGATTCGGTCTACCTGAACGGCGGCACCTACCAGGTGGTCGTCACGACGGCCGGCAGCAAGTCGCCGATCCTGAAGACCGCGCCGGTCAGCATCGGCAACAACGCCGACTGGCTGCTCCTGACGATTCCGTCGGGCGGGGTCGGCGACGTGACGCCGAACGACATTCACGTACTCGTCGCGCAGGGCAACGACGCCGATACGTCCGCGCAGGAGCTGGGGCCGCAGTAAGGGCCGAAAACGGTCGCGGCGGCCGGTGCGACACGCATCGGCCGCCGTATGTCGAATCCCGGATCAGTCGTCGGACCGTTCGAGGCAGATCACGTGCTCGGCGCGCGTCCCGTCGCCGTGCTCGATATCGACGTCGCCGACATGGCGCACGCGCCAGCCCGGCCGCGTCGCGATCTGCGGCATGTTGCCGGACGGCCGGCTCTCGATCCCGCCGAGCCCTTCGTCGGGCGTATCGATCGCTTCGTCGAGCGATGCGTTCGAATAGATCACGTTGTCCTGCAGTTCCGACGCGCCGGTGCGCGCTTCCATGCCCTTGCCGTCGACGTCGACCGTGTTGTCGGTCATCGCCATGTTCGCGTTGTCGAGCGTGACGATCCGTCCAGCGGCGCGGCGCACGGGATCGCCGCTGTCCACCGCATGCGCGTCGACGTCGATCGCCGGCAGGCCGGTCGGCATTTTCCCGGCGACCGCCTCCGGCGTCAGCGGACGCCGCGCCGTCTGCGCGGCCTGGGTCGCCGCGTCGGGCATGTCGCCGGCCGCCGGCGTCTTCACCGGGCTCTTCTCGATCTGTTCCCGCTGCTTTTCCGGGGTAGGGTTCGATTCCGCGTTCTGCATCGCACCTCCTTGGCCGGCCCCACGGACGCCAGCGTCACGCCAGCGCCGCCGGGCCGGAAATCGCTACAACGGTCCTTGCAAATCTTTCATGCACACGGCCACCCACGCACGCCATCCGGCGCGCGTGCCGCCGGCACGGCACCCGCAGGCGGACTGCGCGCTCGCGCGCCGCCCGCCCGACCTTCAACCGTGCGTCAGCCGCCGCTCGCGCCGGCCGGCCCGGAAGCCGCGCCCGGCATGCTTGCACCGGTATCGCCGCTGCTGCCGGCCGCCCCGCTGCCAGGCATGCCCGATGGCGCGGTCGAAGGCGCGGCCGACATGCCGCTCGCTGCGCCCGAGTCGGAACTGGCTGCGCCGTTGTCGCCCTTCTTCTGGCAACCCGCGCCTGCCGCCAGGCCCGCGATCAGGATGCCGGCGAAGACGGCTCGCGATACGTGACGAAATGAATATCGCTGCATGACACCTCCGCTGATGTCGATGTGGATGGAATCCTCTGACCCGCAATTTGCGTGCCGCCCCACCGCCGCGGCCGCGTGCGTCGCATTCATTTTTCGAATGACGCCCAGCCGAATATTTAATTTCCCATCGCCGGGGCCGCCGCCCATACTCGCGAACAAATCCGAGACATAACGTCCACGGCGGCCCGGCCCGCGCTGCGTACACCCGCGGCGCGGTTTCGCGCCCCGCACATGGAAGGAGACAACGGCGTGCAACTGGAAGCCATTCACCGCACGGGCCTCGCGCTCGGCGCGGACGACGCATCGCATCGAACCGACACGGCCGCGCGCGATCCCGCGCTGAGCCCGCGGCTGCACAACCCCGATCTCGCGCCGACCAAGGCCGAAGGCCGCACCTGGGGCCGCTACAGCATCTTCGCGCTATGGACCAACGACGTGCACAACATCGCGAACTACTCGTTCGCGATCGGATTGTTCGCGCTCGGCCTGTCGGGCTGGCAGATGCTCGCGTCGCTCGCGATCGGCGCGGTGCTCGTGTACTGCTTCATGAATCTCACCGGCTACATGGGCCAGAAAACCGGCGTGCCGTTCCCGGTGATCAGCCGGATGAGCTTCGGCATCTACGGCGCGCTGCTGCCCGCGATGATTCGCGCGGTGATCGCGATCGCATGGTTCGGGATCCAGACCTATCTCGCGTCGGTCGTGCTGCGCGTGCTGCTCACTGCGATCTGGCCGGGCCTCGCCGCGTTCGACCAGAATGCGATCTTCGGGCTTTCGACGCTCGGCTGGATCACGTTCGTCGCGATCTGGCTGGTGCAGATCGGCATCCTCACGTACGGGATGGAAACGGTCCGCAAGTACGAAGGGCTCGCCGGCCCGGTGATCCTCGTCACGACGCTGTCGCTCGCCGCATGGATGATCAGCCGCACCGGCGGCCATCTCGCGATGTCGATCGGCAAGCCGATGACCGGCCTGAAGATGTGGACGGAAATCTTCGCAGGCGGCTCGCTGTGGCTCGCGATCTACGGCACGCTGGTGCTCAACTTCTGCGATTTCGCGCGTTCGTCGCCGAGCGCGAAGACCGTGCGCGTCGGCAACTTCTGGGGCCTGCCGGTCAACATCCTCGTATTCGCGACGATCAGCTTCGTGCTCGCCGGCGCGCAATTCGAGCTGAACGGCCACATCATCCACAGCCCGACCGAAATCATCGCGACGGTGCCGAACAAGCTGTTCCTCGTGCTCGGCTGCCTGGCCTTCCTGATCGTGACGGTGGCCGTGAACATCATGGCGAACTTCGTCGCGCCGGCCTTCGTGCTGACGAGCCTCGCGCCGCACCGCCTGTCGTTCCGCCGCGCGGGCCTGATCAGCGCGACGATCGCCGTGCTGATCCTGCCGTGGAACCTGTACAACAGCCCGATCGTGATCGTCTATTTCCTGTCCGGCCTCGGCGCGCTGCTCGGCCCGCTGTACGGGATCATCACGGTCGACTACTGGCTCGTGCGCAAGCAGCGCGTGAACGTGCCCGAGCTCTATACCGAAGCGCCGACCGGCGCCTACTTCTACACGCGCGGCGTGAACCGCAAGGCGCTCGCGGCGCTCGTGCCGTCCGCGCTGATCTCGATCGCGCTCGCCGTCGTGCCGGCCTTCAGCGCGATGACGCCGTTCTCGTGGCTGCTCGGCGCGGCGATCGCGGGCGGCGTGTACTGGCTCTTGGCCGATCGCAAGCGGCACTACGAAGCGCGCTCGGGCGAACACATCGCGGTCGCCTGCGCGCACCACTGACACACACGCATACGGAGTCACGATGAGGATCCTGGTAGTCAACGTCAACACGACCGAGTCGATCACCGACGCGATCGCCGCCCAAGCGCAGGCCGCCGCGTCGCCCGGCACGGAGATCGTCGGGCTGACGCCGCGCTTCGGCGCGGAGTCGATCGAAGGCAACTTCGAGAGCTACCTCGCGGCGATCGCCGTGATGGATCGCGTGTTGAACTACGACGAACCGTACGATGCGGTGATCCAGGCCGGCTACGGCGAACACGGCCGCGAAGGGCTGCAGGAACTGCTGACGGTGCCCGTCGTCGACATCACCGAAGCGGCCGCCAGCGTCGCGATGCTGCTCGGCCATCGCTACTCGGTCGTCACGACGCTCGACCGCACGGTGCCGATGATCGAGGATCGCCTGAAGCTCGCCGGGCTCGATGCGCGCTGCGCGTCGGTGCGCGCGAGCGGCCTCGCGGTGCTCGAGCTGGAAGCGGATCCGGCCCGCGCGATCGAATCGATCGTCGGCGAGGCGCAGCGCGCGGTGCAGGACGATCGCGCGGAAGTGATCTGCCTCGGCTGCGGCGGCATGGCCGGCCTCGATCGGCAGATCGAGGAATGCACGGGCGTGCCGGTGGTCGACGGCGTGTCGGCGGCGGTCGCGCTCGCCGAGTCGCTGGTGCGCCTGAAGCTGAAGACGTCGAAGGTCCGCACGTACGCGCCGCCGCGCGCGAAGCGGATCGTCGGCTGGCCGGGAACCTTCGCGAAATGACGGGCCGCCGGCCGGCTGCCATGTGGCGCGCACGCCCCGTCTCGCCGGGACGCGTATCGGCATGCGCAACCCGCTAGACCGGCCGGCCCTGCCCCGCGGCGCGTCCGACGCCGCGGGCGCGCTCGACGTGCTCGATGCACGGCTGATGCGCATCCTGCTCGCGCTGCTGACCGAGCGTACCGTGTCGCGTGCGGCCGTACGCCTGAACATGTCGCAGCCGGCGACGAGCGCCGCGCTCAAGCGCCTGCGCACGCTGCTCGGCGACCCGCTGCTGGTGCGCAGCCGCTACGGGATGGTGCCGACCGAGTTCGGCGCGCGCCTGATCGAGCCGCTGCGCAATGCGCTGCGCGTGATCGACTTCATCCGCATCCAGCAGCCGCGGTTCGACGCGCGCACGTCGGTGCGCACCTACCGGATCGGCTGCCCCGACTACCTGAACGTGCTGTTCGTGCCGAAGCTCGTCGCGCTGTTTCGCGAGCGGGCGCCGAACGCGCAACTGGTGTTTCATCCGCTCGGCGACGGGTTCGACGACGAACGCGCACTGGCCGACGGCGAGCTCGACGTCGTGATCGACAACCGGCCCGCACGCCGGTCGCGCTTTCGGCAGGACGACCTGTTCGACGATCGCGTCGTGTGCCTGATGCGCGCGACGCATCCGCTCGCGCGGCGCGGCGCGATGACGGCCGCCGGGTTCGCGGCGGCGCCGCAGCTGTGCCCGACGCCGTCGTGGCTCGAAGCGTCCGGCGCGATCGACCGGCAGCTCGAACGCGTGGGCCTGCAGCGGCGCATCGCCGTCACGCTGCCGCACTTCGAGCTCGCCGCGCATGCGCTCGTGCGCACCGACCTGATCCTCACCACCACGTACCGGCTCGCGCGGCACTACGCGAAGCTGCTGCCGCTCGCCGCGGTCGCGCTGCCGGCCGAGCCGCCGGACATCGTGTACCGGATGACGTGGAACGAAGCGGGATCGTGCGCGGAAGGCGGTCGGTGGCTGCGCGGACTGATCGCCGAAGCGACGCGCGCGTGGCTCGACGCCGAGGCGACGCTGCCGGCAGTCGCCGCGGTCGCCGCTTCCGGGGCCGATGCGGACATCCCGGCAACCGTGCCGGCCGCCGCCGATCCGCCCGAGCCCGCCCGGCGCACGCGCCGCGGACCGGCCACGCATTGCCATGCGTCGCATCCGGCACGCGTCGCGCAGGCGGCACGCATCCATCGCATCGCGACGAAGTCGCACTGACCGACGCCGCACCCGGGCCGCAAGCGTGCGCTCGGACGCCACGCCGCATGTCAGACCGGTCCTATTTACCCGCGCCGCGACGACTCGCCAGAATGACGCGTTGAACACGTGCCGACGGGCGTCGCCTCGCGAACGCCCGTAGCCGCTTTATCGAATCGAGGAAATCCGCATGAAGAACGCACTCGTCACGCTGGCCGTCCCGGTCGCGCTATTCGCGAGCGCCGGCACATTCGCCGGCACTCAGGACTGCTCGACACGCATCCGTGCGCTGAACACGCAGATCGACAACGCGAAACGGTTCGGCAACATGCAACAGGCGATGCGCCAGCAGGCCGCGCTCGATCGGGTCACGGCCAACTGCACGGACGCCGGCCAGCTCGCGCGCGCCGAACGCAAGCTGACCGACAAGGCGCGCGACCTGCGCAATGCGGAAGACGAGGTACGCGACGCACAGGCGCGCGTCCGCGAAGCCGAAGCGCTCGGCGACGCAAGGAAGCTGAACCATGCGCAACGCAAGCTCGCAGACAAGCAGGCGAAGCTGCGCAACGCCACGCGCGACCTGCACGACGCGCAGGTCGATCGCGACGCGCTGAAAGGCTGACGGATCGAAACGGCGTGCCGCGCGAATATGCATTTCACGATTCGATGTTTGTCGGCTGGAAACCGATTCCGTAATCTGCCCGGCAGCCGCGCCGCCCGCGCGCGGATCACCGAGGACACACCGCCGATGACCCACTCTTTCGCCACGGCACGCCGCCGCACGCTGCAACGCCTTGCCGCCCTCGCCGCCGCGCCGCTCGCGAGCGGCCTCGCGCTGCCCGCGAGCGCGGCCGGCGCCGACCTGTCGGGCGTCACGCTCGTGCTCGGCGACCAGGCCGGCGGCCTGCGGGCGCTGGCCGAAGCGGCGCGCGTGCTCGACGGCACGCCGTACCGGTTCCGCTGGGCCAACTTCCAGGGCGCCGCGCCGCTGTTCGAAGCGCAGCGCGCGGGCGCGATCGATCTCGCGCCAGCCGGCGACCTCCCCGTCCTGACGGCCGCGCTCGGCGATCCGTCGTTGCGGATCGTCGCGACGCGCGTCGGCTCGCCGGCGTCGCTCGGCATCGTCGTGCAGCCCGACTCGCCGGTTCGCACGGTGGCCGACCTGAAAGGGCAAACCGTCGTCGTGTCGTCCGCGCGCGGCAGCATCTCGCAATACCAGTTGTACGGCGCGCTGCGCGAACACGGGCTCGCGCCGCGCGACGTCGACGTGCGCTTCGTGCTGCCGGTCGACGCGTTCGCCGCGTTCGAGGCGAAGCGGATCGGCATCTGGGCCACGTTCGATCCGTACTACGGGCATGCGGTGCGACGCGGCGCGCGCATCGTCCGCGACGGCAGCGGCATCAATTCGGGGCTCGCGTTCCTCACGTCGCCGATCGAAACCCTCGACGATCGCGGCAAGCGCGCGGCGCTCGCGGACGTGCTCGCGCGGCTCGCCCGTGCGGGCCAATGGGCGCTCGCGCATCCCGCCGACTATGCGAGCGTCTATGCATCGCTCACGCGCCTGCCGCCCGACGCGGCCACCGATATCGCACGGCGGGCCGCGCTCGCGCAGCGCAGCCTCAGCGGCGCCGACATCGACGTGCTGCAGCGCGTCGCCGATCGCGCGGCGGCGGACGCGATCCTGCCGCGCCGCGTCGACGTCGCGTCGATCGCCATCCGGAACGTGACGGCCTGAGTGGCGTCACGCGGGGCGCGGGCACGCATTCAGCGCGGCCGCGCCATATCGAGATCCGGCACGTCGTCGCCGAACGTCGACGCGACGAGCGTGCGCATCGCGGCGATCAGCAACGTCGGCCCCGACTGGTTGAACGTGCAGCGCTCGCCTGCGGCCGGCACGGCCCGGTGCAGCACCGCGCGCCAGACGCCCCGCCCGCCGTCGCGCTCGAACGCGGCGAACGGCAGCCGCTCGACGAGCGGGCCGCCGTCCGCCCACGACGACGACGGCGCGAACGGCGTCGGCGCGCCGCCCGGCTCGCGAATCACCGTGCATGCCGACGTGTCGACGCGCGGCTCGACGAGGTCTTCCGCCATCGCCACCCAGTAATCGAGCGTGGCTCCCGTCAGGTCCTGGACTTGCATGGCCGTCTCCGTATGACCGTTCTGTCGAACGACGTCCTGGCTGCCGTGTGCACGACGACGAGGACGGCGTCCCATGTGCGACAGGGTTGCGTCCCCCGTCGCCCTGCGACAAGCATAGTTCAACCGCGCTGCATCGCGTTCCGGGACGACCGTGCGACCGCGCATCTCGCGCCCGTCGACATCTTCGATCTCGACTTCGACCGCCAGCTCTATCGCACGATGTTCATCGGCGACGTGCCGGTCGGCCCCGACGGACGGCCTTCGATCGCGCACGAAGGCACGCCGGTCGAAACGGCGTCAGCCGTCGCCCTCGGCCGACGCTGCGAACGTCGGCTCGCGCGCGCCGGCTTTTCTCCATCAATCGAGCCACACGCCGTCGAACCGGTGTCCGCCGAGCGGCGAGAACGTCAGCCCGTGTACGCGCCTGGAAATCGGCAGCGACACGATCGACGTCGCGATCGGCGTGAACGGCACCTGGTCCTTGAACACCACCTGCGCCTGCTCGTACAGCGCCGTGCGCTTCGCGACATCCGCATTCGAACGCGCCGCCGTCACGAGTTGCTCGAAGTCCTTGTTGCACCACTTCGCGAGATTGCTGCCGTGCACCGCGTCGCAGCCGAGCAGCGTGCCGAGCCAGTTGTCGGGGTCGCCGTTGTCGCCCGACCAGCCGTACAGGATCGCGTCGTGCTGGCCGTCGTGTTTCGCGCGGCGGTTGTATTCGCCCCATTCGTAGCTGACGATCTTCGCGCGCACACCGATCTTCGCCCAGTCCTGCTGGATCAGTTGCGCCATCAGCTGGGCATTCGGGTTGTACGGGCGCTGCACGGGCATCGCCCACAGCGTCAGGTCGAAACCGTTCGGAAAACCAGCCTGCGCGAGCAGCGCCTTCGCGGCCGCCGGATCGCGCGGCGCGTCCTTCAGGCGCGGGTTGTACGACCATTGCGCGGGCGGCATCGGGTTCGTCGCGATCGTCGCGTCGCCGTTGAACACGGTCTTGATGATCGCCGCCTTGTCGATCGCGATGTCGAGCGCGCGCCGCACGTCGACGCGATCGAGCGGCGGATGCTGCGTGTTGTACGCGACGAAGCCGACGTTGAAGCCCGTCCCCGAGAACAGCGTCAGCTTCGGGTCGCGCCGCACCGTCTCGAGATCGGCCGGCCGCGGAAACACCGACACCTGGCACTCGCCGGCCACGAGCTTCTGCAACCGCGCAGCCGGATCGGGCGTGATCGCGAACACGAGGCGCGCGAGCTTCACGTCGTCCGGTTTCCAGTAGTCGGGATTCGCGTCGTAGCGGATCAGCGCGTCCTTCTGGTACGTACGCAACAGGAACGGCCCCGTGCCGACCGGGAACTGGTTGATGTCCGACTCGCGATGGCGTGCGGCGAGCTGCGACGCATATTCGGCCGACAGCACCGACGCGAACGCCATCGCGAGATTGCGCACGAAGACGACGTCGGGCGACTTCAGCACGAAGCGCACCGTATAGTCGTCGACCTTCTCGATGCGCTCGATGTTGCGGTCGAAGCCGAGATCGCTGAAATACGGGAAGCTGACCGGATAGGCCTGGCGAAACGGATCGTCCGGGTCGAGCATCCGGCGGAACGTGAACACGACGTCGTCGGCCTGGAACGGCCGGGTCGGCTTGAACCACGCGGTCGTCTGGAATTTCACGCCGCGCCGCAGATGGAACGTGATCGTGCGCTGATCGGGCGACACGTCCCAGCTCGTCGCCAGCGACGGTACGAGATCGAGCGTACCGCGCTTGAATTGCACGAGCCCGTTGTAGATCGTGTACGTGCTCGCATCGAAATCGGTGCTCGTCGTGTGCTGGCCGGGGTCGAAGCCGGCCGGGCTGCCTTCGGAGCAGTACACGAGTGTCTTGCCCGCGGGTGCCGCGAGTGCGTGCGGCACGGCGCCGGCCAGCAGCAGCGACGCGGCCATGCAGCGCAGCAGCGCGGCGCCGGCATGCGATACGCCGCGCGTACGGCGCGCGGCTGACGAAACGAAAGGATTCTTCATGATGAGAGAGGCAAGCAAGAGGTGCCATGCGAATGACGACCGTCGATCTTCGCGCGCATCCCGCCGATCGCTTACCAATTAATTCCGCGTTGCTTATCGTCGCGGATGCATCCCGCTGCCCCTGCATGGGAATGTCCATGCGAGCGCCGTGGACTTGCTCGCGGAACACCGCCGCGACGCCCGGCCCGGCGTCATGACGCAGCGCCGTTCGCTCACGGTCGCGGACATCCTTCCGGCCCCCTGCAGGTTCCGCCGAATTGGCGCATCGTATCGGTTGGCCAACGCCGGCACCGGTGCGCGGGAATCCGCCGGCGCACGCATGCCGGCACGGCGCACCCGCCGGTGCGCCGCCCGTTCCTGGAGGACCACGCATGTCGCTCAACCCCGATACGCCGTCTCGTCCCGTGAAGTCGCCGGGCCCCGATCATCCGATCCTGATCGAACCGCACTCGTCGCGCGTGGTCGTGAAGGTCGCCGGCAAGGTCGTCGCCGATACGCGCCATGCACTGGTGCTGCGCGAGGCCAGCTATCCGGCGGTGCTGTACATTCCGCGCGAGGATGCCGACATGTCGCTGCTCGAACGCACCGACCACGCGACCTACTGCCCGTACAAGGGCGATTGCGCGTACTACTCGATTCCGGCCGGCGGCGAACGCGCGACCAATGCGGTGTGGACGTACGAGCATCCGAATCCGGCGGTCGAATCGATTCGCGGGCACCTCGCGTTCTATCCGGACCGCGTCGATTCGATCGAGGAAAGCCTGCTCGTCACCGCCTAAGCGCGGTGCCCTGCCGCGTCACCGTTCACGTATCGTCCGGCTGCTGATTTGCATATGCGGATTCATTGGTTGGCCGCCGTCCCGCCTGGCCGTATCGTCTTGAGTCCGGCGCGGGCCGGCCGCGCGCATCGCTCGCGACCGGCCGCGCCCCGTGCCGATCGCGCCATGCCCGCGCGACCCGTGAACCCGCCAGCAGGACGCCTCGATGAACGACACACCGCATGCAGACCTTGAAACGACCCCGGCGAACCCGCGCCGCCGCCGGTGGCTGCACGGCGCGGCCGCCGGGCTGGCCGGGCTCGCGCTCGGGCCGCTCGCGGTCGCGCCCGCACGCGCCGACGCCGGCGGCACGCGATTGCGCATCGGCTTCCAGAAATACGGCAACTTCGTCGTGCTCAAGGCGCGCGGCACGCTCGAGAAGCGTCTCGCGAGCCAGGGCGTCACGGTGCAATGGCTCGAATTCCCGGCGGGCCCGCAACTGCTCGAGGGGCTGAACGCCGGCGCGATCGACGTCGGCACGGTCGGCGAAACCCCGCCGATCTTCGCGCAGGCCGCCGGCGTCGATTTCGTCTACATCGGCAACGAGCCGCCCGCGCCGCAGGGCGAGGCGATCGTCGTGCTGCCCGATTCGCCGATCCGCACCGTCGCGCAACTGCGCGGCAAGAAGGTCGCGTTCAACAAGGGCTCGAACGTCCACTATCTGCTCGTGAAGGCGCTCGAGCACGCAGGCCTCGCGTATGCCGACATCCAGCCGATCTACCTGACGCCGGCCGACGCGCGCGCCGCTTTCGTGCAGCGCAGCGTCGATGCGTGGGTGATCTGGGATCCGTATCTGGCCGCTGCCGAACGGCAGCTCGGCGCCCGCGTGATCGCGAACGGCGACGGGCTCGTGCGCAACACGCAGTACTACCTTGCCGCGCGCAAGTACGCGGCCGCGCACCCGCAGGTGCTGCGTGCGCTGCTCGACGAAGTCGACGCGGTCGATCGCTGGGCGCGCGATCACGTGCCCGAGGTGGCCGCGCAACTGTCGCCGCTCGTGGGCCTCGACGCGCCGACGCTCGAAGTCGCGCTCAAGCGCGCCGGCTACGGCGTGCAACCGATCGCCGATGCGACGGTCGCGTACCAGCAGAACATCGCCGACGCGTTCAGCGCGCTGAAGCTGATTCCGGGCAAGCTGTCGGTGGCGAGCGCACGTTGATGCGTCACGGCGCAGGCGCGCGATTCGCGATGCGACGCATCACGAAGCAGGCGCCGCACCGATACGCCGCCATTCGTCGTAGTCGGTGACGAGGCCCGCGTCGTCGATCGCGATATCGGCCGCATAGGTACCGCTCTCGTAGCGATACCCGTGCGACGCCGTGCGCGTATAGCGCTGCTCGCCGCGCACGATGTCGAAATCCGGAAACCGCAGCCACGCGGTGCGAATCTCGGCCGACTCGCCGACGGCAAGCGCCAGCCGCCGGATCGGCAGCGTATTGGTCGACGGACTGAAGCCGAGATCGATATCGGTTGCGCCCGCAAGCATTGGCGCAGCGACGCCGTCGATCGCCCACTGCCCGGCATCGCAGGCGATGTCCCATTGCCGTGGCGGCGCCGTACCGGTCCACTGCGTCACGCACGCCGAGCGCGTGAGCCAGTCGGCCCCGCATGCGATCGTGTAATCGATGCGAAACGGCGTGCCGTCGATCGCGCCCGCCACCGCCCCCGACAGCGCGATGCCCGTTTGCGACTCGTCGAGCTGGCACCATTCGGCCGCCTGCCACGTCTGCACGATCTGCCACGCGACGCGGCGCGTGCGTCGGGCTTCATTCCGTTGCGTCATGTCGGGTCTCCTGTCGGTCGCGCGGAAGGAAATCGATTTTCGCTCACGGCGTGGACGAACGCACGCGGCTTCGACAGCGCGGGTCGCGTTCCGGCCGATAGTCAGTATCGGCTCGATGCAAACCGTGGCCCCCGCCGCTTTGATACCATCCGTCGATCGGTAAAAATCGGACCGGAAGACAAAAGGCGCGACTTCATGGATTTATTGGCGACGATGCGCATCTACGTCAGGGTCGTGGAGCGCGGCACGATGTCCGGCGCGGCGCGGGATCTCGACATGGGCCAGCCGGCCGTCAGCGAGCGCATCGAGAAACTCGAAAGGCATCTCGGCACGCGGCTGCTGATGCGCAGTGCGCGCACCCTCGCGTGCACGGAGGAAGGCCGCATCTTCTACGAACGCAGCAAGGCGCTGCTCGAAGCGGCCGAACTGGCCGTTGCATCGGTCTCGAAGACGGAGAATGCGCTCGATGGCACGATCCGGCTCGCGGCGCCGCAATGTTTCGGCGAGGTCGTGATGCCGGGCGTGCTGATGCAGATCCGCACCGCGTATCCGAAGCTGCACATCGACCTGGTGCTGAACGACGATATCGTCGATCCGGTCACGGAGGGCGTCGACGTGTCGATCCGGGTCGGCCAGCTCGGCGACGGCGGGTTCGTCGCCTACGCGCTCGGCGCGGTCGGCCGCGTGCTCGTCGCCGCGCCGTCGTATCTCGACCGGCACGGCCCGCTCGACACGAAAGCCGATCTCGCGAACCATCCGTTCATCCGCGTGAAAGGCGTGTTCGCGAACGAACAGGTGCCGTTGCAGCGTGACGGCAGCGCAGTCGAGTACGCGCGCATCCGGACGGTCATCACCACCAGCCACTGGCGCCCGATGTACGACACGATCGCGGCGGGCGGCGGCATCGGCGTGGTTCAGTACCCGGCTTGCGCCGATGCGCTCGCGCACGGCCGGCTCGTCCGCCTGCTTCCGCACTACGACATCCCCGAGTTCGCGCTCAACGTGCTGGTGCACGCGCAGCGGCCGCTGCCGCCGCGCGTGCGCGCGGTCGTCGATCTGCTGAAAAGGGCACTCCCGCCGCTACTGGCGCACCGTCAGCGGTAGCCATCACGCCTGCAGCGATTTCCCCGGCTCCTTCACGTGCGCATCGACTTCCATCTGGTAGAAGCGCGCGCTGACGAAGCCGAACAGCGTCCAGCCGAGGAACACGCACAGGCCGCCGAGCATCAGCGCCTGCTCGCCCGAGCTGAACAGCGCATAGAAACTGTACGCGGTCGCGACCATCGCGATCACGTTCGTCACCAGCGCCTTGCCCGGCGGCACCTTCGCGACCTTCTGGATCGTGATCAGCGCGGCCATCGACATCACGTAAGGCACGAGGTTCGTGACGACCGCGAGATCGACGATCTTCTGGAACTGGCTGCTCAGCTCCGGGCTGATCGTCATCAGCGCCAGCGCGACCTGCGCGACCAGCAGGATCACCATGCCGACGATCGGCGTGCCGGTGCGCGTCGCGCGTGCGAACACCGGGAGGAAATAGCCGACGTCCGCCGAGCTCTTGAACACCTGCGCCACCGTGAACTGCCAGCCGAGCAGCGAGCCGATGCACGCGATCACCATCAGCGCGGTGACGATCGTGCCGACGGTCGGCGTGAACATCGTCGCGAACGCGATGCCGAACGGCGCATTCGACTTCGCGAGGATCGCGTTGGGCACGATGCCCGCGATCACGTTGGTCGACACGATGTAGAAGATCGCCGACGCGATCGTGCCGCCGAGCACGGCGATCGGCACGTTGCGCTCCGGATTCTCCACGGCGTCCGAGTTCGCGCACGCCGATTCGAGCCCGAGGAACGCCCACAGCGTCACCGCGATCGAGCTGCCGACCGCCGGCCCGAACGGCATGCCGTGCGGATTCCACGCGGCGCCCCAGGTCGCGCCGCTGAACCAGAACCAGCCGATCAGCGACACGACGACGACCGGAATGATCACGCCCCACACCGTCACCGCGCCGATCCGGCCGGTGATGCGCGAGCCGCCGAAGTTCGCGACCGTCGTCAGCACGAGCAGGAATATCGTCCACAGGCCGGTCTGCAGCGGCGACAGCGTCGCGTCGAACAGCACGGTGCCGTAGCCGACCGCCGTGACGCCGATCGCGACGTTGGCGATCACGAGCGACAGCCCGTACGTGTAGTTCGCCATGTAGTTGCCGGCCTTGCCGAACGCGTACTCCGCGTAGCCGCCCATCCCGCCCGGCTTGCGGCTCAGCATCCCGCAGCGCGCGAACGCATAGGCCAGCGCGAGCGAGCCGCCGGCCGTGACGATCCACGACAGCAGCGAGATCGTGCCGACCTGCGCGAGCTTCGACGGCAGCAGGATGATGCCGGAGCCCATCATGTTGACCGCCGTGAGGATGGTGAGCTGCCAGACGTTCATCCGGCTCTTCGGCGCGGCCGCCGGTGCCGCGTCGGACATGCGCGCTGCGTTTTCCATGATGTCGATCCTTCGATGTGAGGCCGCCGCGCGGCCGGTCGCTCGTACGCCCGGTCGGGCTTCAGGCCGTCAGGCAATACACGCGGTATGTGCCGTCCTCGACCTCCACGCCGTGCGTGTCGTGCGCGAACCCCGGGAACCGCCGGTCGTACGCTTCGAGCGCCTTCAGGTAGCCGAGCACCGGGCCGCCGGCCGGCCCCGCGTTCTCGCCCGGCATCAGGAGCGGGATACCCGGCGGATACGGCACGACGCCGGTGGCCACCGTGCGCCCGGCCAGCTCGTCGAGCGTCACCTGCTCGATGCGGCCCTGCACGAGATGCTCGTACGCGCGCACCGGGCTCATCTCCGGCTTCGGCAGGATCGAGAACGCCTCCGACATCAGGCGCGTCGTGCCGAGCTGCTCCATCGCCGCGAACATCGTGTCGGCCAGATCCTTCAACCCCATGCCCGCATAGCGCGATCCATGCGCCTTCGCGAGCGACGGAATCGCCATGTCGAGCGGCAGGTTCGCGTCGTAGTCGCGCTTGAAATCGCACAGCGCGCTGACGAGCGAACCCCACTTGCCCTTCGTGATGCCGATCGAGAACAGGAACAGGATCGTGAAATCGGTCGTCTTCTCGACGACGATGCCGCGCGCATCGAGATACGCGGTGACGACGCTCGCCGGAATGCCGACCGGCATCAGCCCGCCGGCCGGCGCGACGCCCGGCGTGACGATCGACACCTTGATCGGATCGAGCATGCAGTAGCCGTCCTCGATGTTGCCGAAGCCGTGCCATTGCGCGCCGGGGCGCAGCACCCAGCACGCCGGGTCGCTCGCGAGCAACTCGGGCGGCGCATCGTGGAACGGCAGCGTGCGGCCCGTGCGCGCCTCCAGCACGGTGTCGGGCTGCCAGCATTCGAAGAACCAGTCGCCCTTCGCGCCGAATTCGCCGTTCATCCGCGCGATCATCTGCCGGAACGCGACGGCCTCCTCGATCGACTCGCGCGTCAGCGCGGCGCCGCCGGGGCCGTCCATCATCGCGGCCGCGACGTCGTTCGACGCGATGATCGCGTAGTTCGGCGACGTCGACGCGTGCATCATGAACGTTTCGTTGAACTGACCGTGCGGGATCGGGCTGCGGCCGTCGCGCACGTGGATGTACGACGCCTGCGACAGCGCGGTCAGCAGCTTGTGCGTCGACTGCGTCGCGAACACGGTGGGCCGGTCCGCATGATGGTCGCGTGGGTCGCCGTGCATCGCATGGCGGTCGCGGTAGATCGGATTGAACCGCGCGTAGCCGTACCACGCCTCGTCGAAGTGCAGCCGGTCGACGCTCGCGCCGAGCAGCTCCTCGACACGCGTCACGTTGTAGCAGAGGCCGTCGTACGTCGAGTTCGTGACGATCGCGTGCTTCGGCTGGCGATCCGCCAGCCCGGCCGCGAGCGGGTTCGATGCGATCGCCTCGCGGATGGCCGCCTGCGTGAGGCGCTCCGCGGCGATCGGCCCGATGATCCCGTAGCGGTTACGCGTCGGCACGAGGTACGTCGGGATCGCACCCGACATCGTCATCGCGTGCTCGGCCGACTTGTGGCAGTTGCGATCGCACAGCGCGATCTGGTCGCGGCTCACGCTCGCCATCAGGATGATGCGGTTCGACGTCGACGAGCCGTTCGTCACGTGATACGTGCGATGCGCGCCGAACACGCGTGCCGCGTAGCGCTCGCTTTCGCCGATCGGGCCCGAGTGGTCGAGCAGCGAGCCGAGTTCGCCCACCGAGATCGACAGGTCCGAGCGGAACAGCGATTCGCCGAAGTATTCGAAGAACGCGCGGCCGACCGGCGATTTCAGGAAGCCAGTGCCGCCGGTGTGGCCGGGCGTATGCCAAGAGTATTCGTAGACGCGCGAGAACTTCGCGAGCGCGCCGAACATCGGCGGCAGGACGGTCGAGCGATAGCGTTCGATCGACGCGTGAATGCGCCCGCCGATGAAGTCGGCCGTATCCTCGAGCAGCCACACGAAATCGTCGACCTTGCCCATCACCGCGGCCGGTACCGACGACGCGACGCTGCGGTCGGCCAGCAGGAAGATCGGCACGCTGCCGTTGCGATGCCGGATCGCGTCGACCACGGCCTCGGACGGCCCGTGGCCGTCCACGCCGAGATCCCAGTCGAGCAGCACGCACTGGATCGACGGATCGGAGCGGATCAGCACGATGGCGTCGTCGGCGGACGTGGCCGTCAACACGTCGATACCGCGTTGCGCGAGCTCCGCGCTCAGCGTGCGAACCGCGCGCCCGGTTGCGGTTTCCTGCGCGATTTCGTCGTCGACCAGTAGCGCACGCATGCCGAGACGACGAATGCCGCCGACGGATGTATTCATGGTATTGCCCTCGCTGTTGCGTTGCTTCGATTGGTATCGTTCGTCTCACGAGCACGCGGACAGCAGGCCACGGGCAGCGGCATGAGACGCTCGCAATTCCGGCTTGATTCGCCATCCAATTCGGAGCCGACTATGCCATAGATGCTTTTCTCTGAAAAGCTGACGATTCGGTAAAACCATCGGCGCCTTTCAAATCGGATTTCATCATTGGATCATTTTTATGTGCGCCGCAGCATGCCAATTCCGGATTGTTTGATCATGCTCATGCCGCAATGACATTGCCGATTCGGTTCGATTGAATTCGCGGGATTTTGTTGCTACGATCGGCTGCGCCGGACACGGCCCGATCGCGGCGGTGCCGCGCCGCGCAAGGCTTCTGATGCAGTGCGCATTCGGCATTCAGCATTCGCGGGACCGTTTCGATCGGCTGCAGCGCGTGTCGGGCCCGGATTGCGCGCCGATGTGAATGCGGCTCCCGTTTCCAGGTCATTTACCGGAGAGTTCGCGTGAGCCTGTTGAAAATCGCAGTCGAGCCGGCGCTGATCGGCGCCTTCCTCACCACGCACGAACAGGTCGACGTATTTCAGACCGATTTCACGAATATCGCGGCAATCGTCGTTGGAATCGATTCCGCGGAAAAGGTGCTGAAAACCGTCGAAAGAACCGGTTTCGCGATTCCGTTCTTCGTCGCGGTCGAGCCCGACCAGGAAGTGCCGCCATCGGTCCTGCCGCGCGCGAGCGGCGTGATCCAGCTTCGGCACGGCGGCCGCCATTACTACGGCCGGCAGATTTCCGCCGCCGCCGACATCTACAGCGAGAACCTGCTGCCCCCGTTCTTCAAGGTCATGCGCGAATACGTGCAGCGCGGCTACGTCGAATTCGACTGCCCGGGCCACCAGGGCGGCCAGTTCTTTTCGAATCATCCGCTCGGCCGGATGTTCTTCGATTTCTTCGGCGAAACGCTGTTTCGCGCGGACCTCTGCAACGCGGACGTCCGGCTCGGCGACCTGCTGATCCACGAAGGGCCCGCGCTGGAAGCGCAGCGCAACGCCGCACGCATCTACAACGCGGACAAGACCTACTTCGTGCTGAACGGCACGTCGACGTCGAACAAGGTCGTCACGAGCGCGCTGCTCGCGCCCGACGATCTCGTGCTGTTCGACCGCAACAACCACAAGTCGGTGCACCTCGGCGCGCTCGTGCTGTCCGGCGCGCGTCCGGTCTATCTGGAGACCGCGCGCAACGCGTGGGGCCTCATCGGCGGCGTCGACAGCGCGGCGCTCGGCGAGGCGCGCATTCGCGACGCGATCCGCGACGTCGCGCCCGAGCGCGCCGACCTGCCGCGCCCGTTCCGGCTCGCGGTGATCCAGCTCGGCACCTACGACGGCACGATCTACAACGCACGCGAAATCGTCGACCGGATCGGCCATCTGTGCGACTACATCCTGTTCGATTCGGCGTGGGTCGGCTACGAGCAGTTCATCCCGATGATGCAGGATTGCTCGCCGCTGATGCTGACGCTCGGCCCCGACGATCCCGGCATCTTCGTCACGCAGTCGGTGCACAAGCAGCAGGCCGGCTTCTCGCAGACGTCGCAGATCCACAAGAAGGACAGCCACATCGAAGGCCAGAAGCGCTTCTGCGATCATCGGCGCTTCAACAACGCGTACATGATCCACGCGTCGACGAGCCCGTTCTACCCGATGTTCGCGGCGCTCGACGTCAACGCGCAGATGCACGCGGGCCCGGCCGGCAAGCGCCTGTGGCGCGACTGCGTCGCACATGGCGTCGATGCGCGCAAGCTGCTGCTGAAAACCTGCCGCCAGATCCGCCCGTTCGTCCCGCAGCAGATCGACGGCCGCCCGTGGGCCGATTACCCGACCGAGCAGATCGTCGACGACCTGCGCTTCTTCCGCTTCCATCCGGCCGACACGTGGCACGGCTTCGAAGGCTATGCGGACGACCAGTATTTCGTCGATCCGTGCAAGCTGCTGCTGACCACGCCCGGCATCGATCGCGATACGCACGAATACGCGCCGTTCGGCGCACCGGCGCCAATTCTCGCGCGCTATCTGCGCGAGCACGGCGTCGTGCCCGAGAAAGCCGACCTGTACACGATCCTCTTCCTGCTCACGCCGTCGGAGAGTTTCGGCAAGCTGCAGCATCTGGTCGCGCACCTCGCGCAGTTCGAGCGCCATCTCGACCAGGACACGCCGCTGCGCGAAGCGATTCCATCGCTGTGCGAAGCATATCCGGAGCTGTACGGCACCATGCGCCTGCGACAGCTGTGCCAGCGCATGCACGATTTCTACCGCAGCCACGACATGAAGCATCTGCAGAAGCAGATGTTCCGGCGCGCGCAGTTCCCGAAGCAGGCGATGCTGCCGCAGGCCGCGAATGCCGAGCTGATCCGCAACAACGTCGAACTCGTCACGCTCGACCGCATCGCAGGCCGGATCGCGACCGAAGGCGCGCTGCCCTATCCGCCCGGCATCTTCTGCGTGGTGCCGGGTGAAGTGTGGGGCGGCCCGGCGCTCGACTACTTCCGCGCGCTCGAAGCCGGGATCAACGCGCTGCCGGGCTTCGAGCCGGAAATCCAGGGCGTGTACCTGCAGACGAAGCCGGACGGCACTCGGCAGGCCTCGGCGTACGTGGTCGCGGCCGGCGCGGACGCGTCGCGCCTGTAAGGACGGTGGGCGGCTGCGGGCGCGTCGGCATGCGCATGCGTTACAGCACGGCCCGCACGGCAGGCTGCGTGCGCATCGTGGCCCGTGACAGCCGACGCCGTGCGCGCACCGCCCCTCACCACGCCTGCCGGTAAATCTGCAGCGCGTCGGCCTCGGTCACCTCGCGCGGATTGTTCACGAGCAGGCGTGTCTGCAGCATCGCGTCCGACGCCATCCTCGGCAGATCGGCCTCGCCGATGCCGACCTCGCGCAGCGTGCGCGGAATGCCCGTCGCGACGATCAGCCGGTCGATCTCGGCGATCAGCGCATGCGTTTTCGCTTCATCGCTACCCGTGGCCGACGGCGCGACGATGGCCGCCAGTTCCGCATACAGCGGCGCGGCGGCCGGCGCGTTGAAGCGCAGCACGTGCGGCAGCACGAGCGCATTCGACAGCCCGTGCGGCACATGAAAGATGCCGCCGACCGGATAGGCCAGCGCATGCACGGCCGCGACCGGCGCATTCGCGAACGCCTGCCCCGCGAACATCGCGCCGACCAGCATCGCTTCGCGCGCGCGCCGGTTCTGCCCGTCGTCGCATGCGGCAAGCAGGTTGCGCGACAGCAGCGTCAGCGCGTGCGTGGCCAGCATGTCGGAAACCGGATTCTTCAGCCGCGCGGACGTGTACGCCTCGATCGCATGCACCATCGCGTCGATACCGGTGGCGGCCGTCGCCGCACGCGGCAGGCCGAGCGTGAGTTCCGCGTCGAGGATCGCGACGTCCGCGAACAGGTGCGGCGACACGACGCCCATCTTGCGCGCCTCGCCGACCGTGACGATCGACACAGCCGTGACCTCGGAGCCTGTGCCGGCCGTGGTCGGCATCTGCACGAGCGGCAGCCGCGCGCCGGCGACCTTGTCGACGCCGTACATGTCGGCCAGCGCCTGCTGCCCCGGCGCGAGCACCGCGATCAGCTTCGCGACGTCCATCGACGAGCCGCCGCCCAGGCCGAGCACGATCTCGGCATCGGCCGCGACGGCCCGTTCGGTCGCCTCGAGCACCACGTGCTCGGGCGGATCGGCGATCACGTCGTCGATCACGGTGACCTGCCAGCCGTGCGCGGCGAGGCTCTCCAGCGCGGACGCGAGCACGCCGCTGCGATGCAGGAACGCGTCGGTGACCACGCACAACCGCGCGAGCGCCGGAAAGCGTTCGCGCAACAGCGCGCCGAGCCGGCGCGCGGCGCCGAATTCGACGATCTGCGTCGGAACGGTACGGAATTGAAACGGGTTCATCGGGTGCCTCCCGGTGGCGTCGCCGTGCCGGTGTCCGGCTGCACCATGTAGCGGATCACGTCGCGACGATCGAGCAACGGAATGATCGCGCCGACGCCGATCCGCTGGAAATGCGGCGTTTCCCGATGCGCATCGAGGCCGTCCGCATCGCGGTAGCGCTCGAGGATCACGATGTGGTCGGGGTTCTCCGGCGACCGGAAGTACGCGTAGTCGAGATTCTTCGGCTCGGCCCGCGTGGCCGGCGCGAGCTCCGCGAGCAGTTCGACCACGCGGTCGCCGTTGCCGGGCTTCGCGAAGTAATGCGCGATCACCTGCAGATAGGGTTCGTTCATGCTGCGCTCCAGGTTCGACACAAGGCCGTCACGACGGGAGCGCACACCATCCGCCATGAACCGGACGGATTCAAACGCGATGAGGCGGCACCGTATCGCTGACGCGTCGTCGCATTGTATTGAATCGGCACGGCCTTCGCAGCGCCGCGGCCGGGCCGCGAACATCGGGCCCGATCCCGCACGGCACGCTCACGGCAAGCCGGAGCCCGGCCGGCCGCCGCGAGCTTTGGGCCAGCATCCTGCTCACCACGGCACCGTCCGCCCCAGATAGTCGAGGTACTCGAGCCCGGGCCGCGCCCGCTTCGCCAGCAGCACGTCGACGAGGCTCGGCACGCTCTCGTCGATGGTCAGGCGCGCATCGGGCCCGCCGAGTTCGGTGCGGACCCAGCCGGGCGCCATCAGCGCCAGCGCGCGGCGCGTATCGGCCTGACGCACCGCGAAGCTGCGCATGAACTGGTTCAGCGCGGCCTTGCTGCCGCGGTACACCTCGCGCATGCCGGTAACGTTGTTCGCGACGCTGCCCTGTCCCGACGACATCGCGCCGATCAGCCCGTCGTCGGTCACGAGATCCTGCAGCGTCTCGATCACCCGCATCGGCGCCAGCGCATTCGTGATCATCACGCGCACGAATTCGTCGGTCGTCACTTCGCCGATCGTTTCATTCGGATCGTTGGTCGTGCCGGCATTCACGAACAGCATGTCGAAGCGCCGGCCCGACAGGCGCTCGCGCAGCGCGGCCAATTGCGCGGGCTCGCAGATGTCGAGCGTGCCGATCTCGACCCGGCCGTCGAACCGGTCGGCCAGGTCGTGCAGCTTCGTGCGCCCCGATCCTTCGCGCACGGTGCCCGTCACGTGCCAGCCCTTGTTCAGGAATGCCTCCGCCATCGCCAGCCCGAGGCCGCGCGACGCTGCAACGAGCAGGATCGCGGGAGCGTTTCGTCGATTCGATTCGGTCGATTGCATGGTGTTTCGCCTTTGCCCTGTTTCGTGACGCACCCACTATAGGCGCACACTGCGACAGGCGCCAGACGCATCGAATGCAATCCATCGTTGCATCGAACGCCATGCCAGACCCCGCAGTGGCGTATCCTGTTCGCATGGAAGACATCGACCTGAACCTCGTCACCGCGCTCGACGCGCTGCTGTCGGAGAGCAGCGTGACCGGCGCCGCGCGCCGGCTGGGCCTGAGCACGTCGGCGATGAGCCGCACGCTCACGCGGCTGCGCATCGCGACCGGCGACCAACTGCTCGTGCGCGCGGGGCGCAAGCTCGTGCCGACGCCGCACGCCGCCGCGTTGCGCGACCGCGTGCATGCCGTCGCGAGCGACGCGCGCGCGGTGCTGCGTCCGGCGACCGCCGACGTCGACTTCGCCACGCTCACGGCCACCTTCACCATCCGGGCAGCCGCATCGTTCATGGAAATGCTGGCCGGCCCGGTCGTCGCCGCCCTGGCCGACGTCGCGCCGCACGTGCGTATTCGCTTCGTCCCGAAACTCGACCGCGATCCGCAAGCGTTGCGCGACGGCACCGTCGACCTCGAAATCGGCAAGCGCGGCGACGACGCACCCGAACTGCACACGCGCATGCTCTTTCACGACTGGCACGTCGCGGTGGCGCGCGCCGGCCATCCGCTGTTCGCGTCGGCCCGGATCACGCCCGCGCGCTATGCAGCCTGCCGTCACGTCGTTTCGGCCCAGTTCGGCGATTTCGGCGGACCGACCGACGACTCGACCGGCGCGATCGCCTCTGGCCCCGCCGTGCACGTCGTCGTGCCGAGCTATCCGGACGCGATGCGTGTCGCAGCCGGCACCGACCTGATCGCGCTGGTGCCGCACTCGAGCCTCGGCAACGCGTGCTCGCCGGGACTCGTCGAAGCCCTCGGGCTGCGCAGTTTCGAGATCCCGGTCCGGCTGCCGGCGATCCTCGTGTCCGCGCTGTGGCATCCGCGCATGCACGGCGACCCCGTACATCGCCGCCTGCGCGACACGGTCATCGCCGTCTGCCAGCGCGCGTATCCCAATTCCCGCCCGCCACGCACAGCGGCGCGCGGCAACGAAGCACGCGCCGCAGGCTGACGTTCCGCGGCCCGGGCCGGCCGCCGCCGCCGTCGAGGTGCAGGATTGCGCCATTCGCGAAGCGGTTGCTCGACAGGACCGCGATCGCCTGGCAGCGATGCGCCGATCGCCGGGTGCCGAACCGGCCCTTTTCCACGTTCCGCCGAATCCCCACTATTGCGGCACGGCCGGGCGGCGCCGGCGGGCCCTTCGGCTAAAATGCCGCACTTTCCACCTTGTCCGGCCCGCTCGCCATGCAACCCGCCTCCTCCGCCCAATCCGCCTCCCATGGCGCCGACGCCGCAGAAGCGGCCCGCGACCTCGTCTACGGCCCGAACGACCGGCCGGCGCCGATGGTCGCCTTCGTTGCCGCGCTGCAGCACCTGCTGGCGATCATCGTGCCGATCGTCACGCCGGGCCTGCTGATCTGCCAGGCGCTCGGCGTGTCCAGCCGCGATACGACCCTGATCGTGTCGATGTCGCTGGTGATTTCCGGCATTGCCACCTTCGTCCAGTGCAAGCGCTTCGGCCCGCTCGGCGCCGGCCTGCTGATCGTCCAGGGCACCAGCTTCAACTTCGTCGGCCCGCTGATCGCCGGCGGCAGCCTGATGGTCAAGCAGGGCACGCCGGTCGAGACCGTGATGGCCGCGATCTTCGGCGTCGTGATCGCCGGGTCGTTCGTCGAGATGGGCGTGTCGCGCATCCTGCCGTTCGTGAAGCGCCTGATCACCCCGCTCGTCACCGGCATCGTCGTGCTGCTGATCGGCCTCACGCTGATCAAGGTCGGCCTCATCAGCATGGGCGGCGGCTACGGCGCGATGGCCAAGGGCACGTTCGCGAGCGCGGAGAACCTCACGCTGTCGGGCCTCGTGCTCGGCACGATCATCCTGCTGAACCGCGTGCCGATCGTCTGGGTGCGCAGCACCGCGCTCGTCATCGCGCTCGCGATCGGCTATTTCGCGGCTGCGTTCCTCGGCCGCCTCGACTTCACCGGCATGCACCAGGCCGCGCTGTTCCAGGTGCCGACGCCGCTGCACTTCGGCATCGGCTTCTCGTGGGCGCTGTTCGTACCGATGCTGATCATCTACCTCGTCACGTCGCTCGAAGCGATCGGCGACGTGACGGCCACCAGCAAGATCTCGAACGAGCCGGTCGAAGGGCCGGTGTGGATGCAGCGCATCAAGGGCGGCGTGCTCGTCAACGGTGCGAACTCGCTGCTGGCCGGCGTGTTCAATACGTTCCCGAGCTCGGTATTCGCGCAGAACAACGGCGTGATCCAGATCACCGGCGTCGCGAGCCGTCACGTCGGTATCTGGATCGCGGGCATGCTGGTGGTGCTCGGCCTGTTCCCGGTCGTCGCCGGCGTGCTGCAGGCCGTGCCCGAGCCCGTGCTCGGCGGTGCGGCGATGGTGATGTTCGGTGCGGTGGCTGCGTCGGGCATCAACATCCTCGCGGGCGTCCACCTCGATCGCCGCGCGCTGCTGATCATCGCGGTGTCGCTTGCGCTCGGCCTCGGCGTGTCGCAGGTGCCGGACATCCTGAACAGCCTGCCGCATGCACTGAAGAACGTGCTGGAATCGGGCGTGGCGACGGGCGGCATCTGCGCGCTCGTGATGAACTGGTTCCTGCCGGCAAAGAAGTAAAGGCAATCGCGGTGCGAACCGCATGACGACGTGCCGGGCGCGATGGGGCGCGATGGGGCGTGATGGGCCGCGCCGGTCGTCGTGCCAAGGCCGAACGGCGTCAGGGGGCCGGCGCACGGCCCTGCCGCCGGCCTTGCGCTTTCGGCGTGTCACGCGACGGCCGGCCACGCATCGGCGACCGTCAATCGTCAAACCCGGTCAGGCTGCCTTGGCCGATCGAGTCGCGCTGGTTAGAATCACGACATGCCCCAGATCCTCGCGCCCGACACCGCCCCCGAAACGACTGCCGCCCCGATCAAGGAACGCGCGACCGTCGTCTGCTATCGCGACGAGCGCGTGTTGCTCGTCACGCGCGCGGCATCGCGCTGGGCGCTTCCGGGCGGCACGATCAAGCGCGGGGAGACGCCGCTCGAAGCCGCGCATCGTGAGTTATGCGAAGAAACCGGCATGACCGGACAGGATCTGACGTACTCGATGCAGTTCACCGGGCTCGCGAAGATCCATCACGTGTTCTTCGCGGAAGTCGCGCCGGACCAGACGCCGCAAGCGAACAACGAGATCGAGAAATGCAAGTGGTTTCCGATCGACGGTGTCGACCGTCTGCGCGCGAGTATTCCGACGAAGCGAATCGTCGAACTCGTCTACAACCACGAAATCCGCAAGACGTAACGCATCCCGAGCAGTCGGCCGGCTCGAGTCGATTGTCGTGATCGGAGGTGAGCGAACGTTCAGTACGAGCGCTTTCTTCGCAGTTCGTGCGTGGAATAGACGACGAGGAAGATACCCAGCATCGTGACGCCGGACGCCAGAAAGTCGTTTGCGCTTCCCGCACCGTGCAGCGCCGCCGGGAAAATACCGAGACTCAATCCCGTGCCAGCAAGAAGCAATCCTGCTGCCACGCCCCAGATCGGTCCGGCGGTCTTGTCGATTTTATTTTTCATACAGCACCCGTCTATACAGTCATGGCCTGATCGGTATCGGCAAGAACGCGTCGCGTCTACCTTCAGTCATTCCACTATAGCCGGGAAATAATTCTCATGCTTCTAGTGCTTTTCCCCATCAAGTTTGCGCGGTCGTGACCGTTGCGCGGGGTCGTGCCCGGTGCGCGGTATCGAGCCCCGGCCCATTTCCCGGTCCGTCGCGCAGCTTTCGTGTCGCCCATCAACGGGAGCAGATTCGCCAGCGGAAACCTGCGGGTTGCCGACTGCGGAGTCCGCGACGCTATCGATTGGCTCGACGCGAAGCAGTAGAGAGCAGCAATGGCGCCAAGTGCCAAGGTAGCATCTGGCCTATGCGGCTCACTCACGATCGGCATGCGGTCAGGCACGTAGCCAAGGTACGCCGCGGGATCCAGGTCGCTCAAGCACGCCCTGCCGACCAGCTATACATCGTGGCCACGCGCTTCCTGAAGCGGGGCGATCGATTTCACTCGAAAAGCCCGACAAGCAACCTGTCATACGCTTCGATCTGCTTCGGATTGGTGGACAAAAATCGCCCGATCCGCTCTCGTTGCTGAATTCGATAACCTTGCCAATCCTCATCGTGAAATTCGACGGCTCGCTCCAGCTGACGGCACCCTTCATCCACGTCATTTTTATTGTAGAAGTAGCCCAGTTCTCGGCATAGGTCGGCGTTGTGAACCATCGCGTAACCGTTCCAGCAAACATCGAAATAGAAATAATTCAATGCAAGACCGGATTGATGAGAAATGACGATGTCGGTGTATTCCGAAAGAAATTGGGGTGTGTTGTAATAACCGACAAAGCTTATTTTCGAATCCCGCACAAGATCCAGATGAGTTGCGATGCCGATGAATTCGGGGCTGCCTTTCGCGAGGTGCTCCGTGTTCGTCGCGTGCACATACGATATTTTCTCGCCTAGCCTTCGATAACCCAATTCCGCAATCAAGATCGGGTAGAGGCAGAACTTGGTAACGTCGATGTTCGGCTCCATCACGGACAACCGCTTCGGTTGTCCGGTCGGGCGATATTCCCCGCGATGCGGGAGTGCGGCCGATCGTTCTTCCACGCAGATCGGGTCCCAGACAAACGGCACCTCGCGAACAGGCTGGCGTCGCAAAACGCTGAAGAAGCCGGCGCTGGTATCGACGACTTGCGGGATGATCCACACTTGGTCGTAACGTTGGTTGATGAATACCGTTTCGGCATGCCGCCTGCCAAAAATCATTGCCTGCATCATGTGCACGTATTCCGGACCACAACAATAGCTTACGACTTTTGCGCCACGTGCCTGCAGATACGAGGTTTGCTGTTGATCGATTTGCCCCCCGAGCTCGATCAGGACATCCAGCGAATCTTTCGCGTCGTCGAAGGAACACACCGGAAACCGCTTGATATCCCAGGGAAGAGCGGACGTGATCTCGACGCTCGTTGTGTTGACGAGCTTGACTTGATGGCCGAGCGGCGAGTGTTGAAAGAGCTTCATCAGGTACAAGGCGTTCTGCTTGATGCCGTTGACCCAAAGACTCTCGGTCGCGTGGTGAAGGCCGATTGTGATGCCGATGCTAAGCGATCGTGCGGAACTCATTGGGCATCCGGTGTGCTCGTCAAATAGATGCAAATCATAGCGCCCCCGCATTTTCAGAGCGGTTAAAAACTGTCAAAATCTGGAACGTTTTCCCGCCGGACTGGACCGGCCAGAGTTTCATAGACACTCACGAGCCGTTTAGCGCGTAGCGCCGCTCAAACTCAATCGGTGAAAGACCGCCGGCGGAACCATGCCGACGAACCGGGTTATAAAACATTTCGATGTAATCGAACAGGTCCGAGGTCGCGGTCGCCCGACTCGGATAGATGCGCCGCTTGATTCGCCCCTTTTTTAGGGCGCTGAAGAAGCTCTCGGCCACGGCATTGTGCGAGTACAGATCCATCACAGCCGCCGCTGCCAGACGTAATAGCCGCTGCGATGCACGCCAAGGACTCGGCACATCGAGTGCAGGTGGAACTCGCCGAGATGGGATCGCATGAACGCGTACCTTACCGTTATCCCTTTGCAAAGTACGCGGCGGCTTTTTTTGAATGTCGCGTTCCTCGGTCAAGCGCTTGAGCGCGGTCTTCAGTCGCCGAACCTCGGCGCTCTGGTCCAGCTCCGCCTGCCGCACGACGTCGGGCCTGCCGAACTTCAGTTTCCATGCGTAAAGGCTGTGGGTCGTGATGCCCAAACGCTGAGTCACCTCTGCCACCGAATGACCCCGTTCGGTTACCTGTTTGACTGCCTCGATCTTGAACTCATCCGTGTACCGCTTGCCGCTCATGGACCTCCTCGGTTGCCATAAATTATGGTTCGAAGATGTCTACGAAAAGCTGGCCGGTCCAGTAACCTGCCGGAACCCTTCCCCCCTTCTCGTCGAAAAATCGTATGCGATCTTTTAACGACGCCTCAGCGGCGTGATTCCACCGTGACCAAGTGAGGGGCTCCCAAGTAATTGTGGGCCATTCTGATGAGTTCGCGCTTTAGTTGTGGATGTGCCAGTAGTCCCCGTCGGGCCGCGTTGTGGATAACGCCCTCAATGGCAGAAGATAGCACTTGTGCTGCTATCCCGTCCCCTTTGCTGGGGCGCCTTCCGCGATAGGCCGCAACGATAAGCGCATACCGATGGAGATACTCCTTCTGGAACGCGTTGTCGGCATCCTTCGCTTCTTCAGGCTTGGGCAGGTCAAGCAGCGTCCTGTGCAGGGACGGGTAATCTCGGTGAACAGCGATCACTCCGTTCACGAGGCATTCGATCAGACGCTCCGGCGAAGGGTGACGATCCCGAGCACGCTGCAGCACGACCAGTACGTCATCAAAATGCCGACGTCGGATTGCGTCGACCAGGGCTAGCTTGTTGGGGAAGTACTGATACACGGAGCCGATACTGACACCGGCAACCCTAGCAACTTCATTGGTTGTAAATCCTGACCATCCTCGCGCATCCAGAACGTGAGCACCCGCCGTGACGATGACGTCCACTGTCGCCCGTGAGCGCGCTTGGCGCGGGGCCTTTCGCATTGCGGATGTGGCGCCAGAAACGCGAGTAGACATGCGGACTCCAAGCGAAAATAATGTAGGCCGAGCTCACATATTATTGGACACAGGAAAGGGACGCTAGTATGGACTCGAACGAACTCTTGTTCAGAATGTTCCGCTATCAGGCGTGGGCGAATGATGAAATGTTCGAGGCATTGAAGGGACTTGATGCCGGGCAGCATGCCGAGGAGCGCCAATCCGCGCTCCGACTGATGAACCATTGCTTCGTCGTGAACAAAATATTCGAAGCGCATCTAGTTGGCGATCGTCACGGTTTTGCTGCCGACAACACGCCCGAGACGCCCGAGCTCAATGAGTTGCGTAAAGAAGTCGCAACCCTTGACCGCTGGTATCTCGATTACGTGAAGGCGGCCACGCAGACGATGCTGTCCCAATCGGTGCCCTTCGCGTTTACCGATGGTGACAATGGGTACATGACCCGCGAAGAAATGCTGACTCATGTCATCATTCACGGCGGTTATCACCGGGGCGAAATGGGAAGGCTGATGACCTCAGCTGCATCCCGCTCAGGACACGGAATGAAATTGCCATGGGATACTTACGCGGTCCATCTTCATAGAACAGAACCCGTGCGCAGACTACAGGGGAAAACAGAGTCAGTCGGAACGCCTAACCATGGGTGACATTCCTAACGCAGCGTATAGGCCAGTGTGTTGCCAATCAGCCATCGCCTGTCGTCTCAGTTTCTGAGAGGAACATTCCACGGCATAAGCGCAGCATAATCGTCTGCACCGCTTGCGATTGGCAGCATCGTGAAGATCCGTACGAGATACCGGTAGGTATCGACGCCGTTGGCCTTGCACGTTTCGACGAGAGAGTACAGGTTGGCACTGGCCTGTGCGCCGGCAACCGTATCGGAAAACAGCCAGCCCTTGCGGCCAACGACAAACGGCCGGATCGCGTTCTCGCACAGGCTGTTCGAGATTGGCCAGTTGCCATTCTCAACGTAGCGGACCAGCTTGGGCCACTGTCCGCTCATGTACTGCAATGCCTTACCGAGTAGACTCGACGGCACGATTCCCGGCAGATGCTCGACCAGCAGGCTCTCGATGATGGCGAGAACGCGAGCGCTGTATCGGGTACGTAATCGCTGCCGGCGTTCGGGTGTCCACTTCGCACTGCGCGCCTCGGCTGCGAACAGTTTACCGATCAGCAGGACGAAGCGCGTGGCTAGCAGATCAGGCGAGCGTGCAGCCTTCGGCACTGCCTCCTCAGCCTTGATAAAGCCGCGGCGCACGTGTGCCCAGCATCCGAGATGCACGAGCTGGTGATCGCGGGCGATGCCGTTGTATAGCTCGTACCCGTCGGTCATCAGCACGGTACCAGGCTGCACACCGGCATAGAGTTTCTGCGCATGCTGGGCGCCGCGCCCCGGCGAGTAAGAGAACATCCGTATCGGTGGTTCCGAGCCGTTGATCTGCGCCCACAGGTAACTCTTCGCCTGCGGCCTTCGTCCCGGTTCCTTCAGCACCTGGAACGTTGTCTCGTCGCCGTAGATCAGATCCGATTCGAGCAGCGCGTCGCGCATCAAGTTGATTACCGGCTGCGTGGCCAGTCCTACCCGCACCACGCTGGCGGCCAGCGTGTTTGATGAGATGTCGCCGCCGAAGCGACGCAACAGCTTGGCCTGGCGATACAGCGGCATACCATACTGGTACTTGCCAGTTATGATCCACGCCAGCGCAGACTCCGTGAGCAATCCGCGCGGGATGATACGCGCTGGCGCCGGCGTGACCTTGATGCCGAGATCACAGCACGGGCACGCGTACTTGACGCGCTGGTGCTGAACGACGCGGACCTGCTCGGGAATCACGTCGAGCTGTTCGCTTGTCTCGACGCCGATCTCCACGAGGGCATGACCGTCGTGCGCGCAGAATCGTTCAGACTCGGGGAGCTCGTGCCGCACGACCTCGCGTGGCAGGTTCGGATCGAGCGGTTTTCGCCCGCGCTTGCCGCGCGTGTGCGCTGCAACCAATGTGCCGGGTACATCCTCGCGCGCAGGCGCGCCGGTAGACGTCGTCAGGGCCTCTGCTTCGTTGAACAGGCCGAGCTGATCGATATGGCGCGCCTCGCTCGATGCACAGAACAGTGCGTGCTTGTAGGCCCGCAGCTTCTCTTCGGCCAGATCGCGCTGGGCCGTCACGAGCCGAAGCTCACCACGCAGCGTATCGCGTTCGACGCTCGCGGCAATCAACGCCTCGTACTCCTCGGCGCTCAACATAACGGGGTTGTTCGACATGACCGATTAGACCATTCCACGTGCCGAGTGTTCAGCTCATCCGCGCGTAATAGCGCTGGGGATGCTTCTGGATTACGGCCAGATCGATGCCGTCGAGCAGCCAGTGCAACTGCTCCGAGCTAAGCGTGATCGTGTCGCCTCCGCTCGGCCAGATGAAGCGGTCAGCTTCGAGCCGCTTGAGCAGTAACCAGAAGCCGTTGCCGCCCCAGCCGAGAATCTTGATGCGATCGCGGCGACGGTTTCCGAAGACGAACAGCGCCGAGGTCATCGGGTTCAGGCGCATTGCCTGTTCGACCAGGATCGATAGTCCATTGATACTCATGCGGAAGTCGACCGGATCGCGGTGCAAGTAAACCTTCAGCCCTTCGTCGAACCGGAACACGGCAACCTCCCCAGCATCTGGACGATCGCCGTCAGTTCTTCGAGGCTGGCCTCCCCAAGGTCGAATTCAACATCGTTGGGTAGCCGCACATGCAACGCAATCGCCATCAGCGACTCTGGCGCTCGAGGTGGTGACGGCTGCTGTGGCGCCGACATCACCGGCACAAACGCAGAAGGCGATTCTGATGAGGGATAGTGGGACGTTGGCCTAGGAATATCAATGGGTACGCCATCGGGCACAACCTTATCGGCCAACGGCCGCGCAAGTTGCCGTTGTTGATGGCTTGCGATCCATTTTCGCAACTGGTTCGGATTGACGTCGTGGTCCATTGCCGTGCGAGCAATCGACACGCCAGGCTTCAGGCACAGCTCGACCAGTTCCTGCCGCGCTGCTTCGTCAAATTCGCGTCGACCGTCTCGCTTACGGCCAACTACCAGTCTGTTTCGAAGATTCGGTCGCTCTGTCATTAAGGTCTGAGTGCAAGTGTCCACGCGGACACCTAGCTTCCGACCTCCTGACCCCCATGGGAAGGGCGTCATTTATTGACCGCTTACGAAGAAACCGACCAACGCATAGCAAGCAAGCTGCATCGCGTTGTAGGCCAGCAGCGCGAGGAACGCACCGCCGACGCCGGCAGGCCGGCCAAGGCCCGTCGCAATGTAGGCATAGAACGCCCCGGCGTTTTTCACGTAACGGCTCATCGCGGCGTACCCGACGCTGAAAAGCAGGTAAATCAGGCCAGCGAATACGAATGTGCCGGGAACGCCAATCCCGTTGCCGAGACTGATGCTCACGGGTATCACGCCGACAAGCGCGGTCAACGGGCCGTTGGTCGCAATGACCAGAAATACGATCGACAACATGCCGAGCGCGTTTTTCCTGAGCGCTGGCTTGCTTTGGACATCTCCCTTCATTTTCGACTGTCTCCTGAATCCACGACCTTCTCGATGAGGTCGGGTGAAGACCATTCTTCAAAGCCAAATCACCGCGCACAATCAACCGTTCGGCTGATTTTTTCTTTCAGTTTCCATACACCAGCAACCGCCGCCAGCCTTCGCCAGCATCGGCGCGCCGCACGCCGATGCGCGAGCAGTGTAGCGAACATCCGTCGATGCGAACTTCGATCGAATGGGGCCGACGACCGGTTGCACACCGCAAACGCTGCACGTGCGGGTCAAGCGCGAGCAGGCCGACCACGGTAAGCGCGGTAGCGTGACGACGGACGAGCATGGACGCCCCAAAGGTCAGGAGCGCGAAATCGACGAAATGCGAGTGGCGGAAGGCAGCAGACTCTCGATTGTCAATGCCATGGAGGGAGCCCTATTGCGCCGGTGCGTCCGCCAGGTCGCATTGCACGCAGCGATTACCCTCTGCGAGGCGATATTCTCCGGATCAATTGTTAGTTCGACATGGGGGAGACCTTCCCCCTTTGCTTCGCAAGAAGGCGGTGCCCGTGACAAACCGAACAAGGCAGTCAAGCCAGAAAATGTGGCGGAAGTCCGATCGTTAGTTCATCACATCACTCGTTTGTGCGCTGTGTGCACTACCGATGCCAATTGCGGTCTCCGTTGCCAATCCTCCGCTTCCGTCACGCCGCCGCGAATGCGAGAATCTGACTCGCGACAACACGTGGCGCCTCCTCCGGCATGTAGTGGCCGCAATTGTGGAATACGCCGCCATGAACGTCTCGAGCGACGATGCGCATGGTGTCGAACAGCATCGATCCGACGCCCGTCTGCGCTCCAAACGCGAGCACCGGCATGTCTAGCTTGGTCCGGGCGCGCTGGCGGCTGTGTTCCAGCCCCTCGACACCGAGCATGTGCCGGTAATAGGAGAGCGCTGAGCGCGTCGCGCCAGGTGCGGCGTTCACTCTTACATACTCTTCGAGATCGGTGGGCATAATGGTCCATCCGCGAAGCGCTTTGACGCGGAACAGCCAGGCCAGGAATTCCCGCTCACGGCCCTGCAGCAAGATTTCCGGCAGATCCGCTAGACGGTTGAAAGCGAAATGCCACGTCTTGACATTGGCTTCTTCGGTCGGAATGCCTGCTGACGGGGGCGGCGAGATGCCGGGCAACGCCGCGTCGAAGACTGCGAGACGGCCCACGTCTTGCGGCCACTCGGCGGCATACGCATAGCCGATCCAGGTGCCGAGATCATGTCCCACGACGTCGATCGGACCATCGGACACCAGTTCCAGCGCTTCGACGAACCCGTGAATCTCGGCTGCCACCGTTCGCATGTCGTACCCGGCGGCAGGACGATCCGAATCTCCCATGCCTCGCGGATCGATGGCAATCACGCGTCGCCCCGCCGCGGTAAGCAGTGGCATGACATACCGCCATGCATACCAGCTTTGCGGCCATCCGGGCAGGAGCAACACTGGCGCGCCGCGACCACCCTCCACGAAATGCAGGCGCACGCCGTTCACTGTGGCAGTACCGTGATGAAACACACGCCAGAATTCGGTGGCATCAAACGGCGGGCATGTATCGGCCGCCGACGTGCAAATTACGCTCTGCTCCATGACAACTTTTCTCCTCTGCTCAATGTTGCGCCAACACACCGCCGGTGGGCAGCGCGAGTAACGGACGACTCATCGGTGCGATGGGCGCGGGCGACCGGGACGGAACTCGGTCGCAAAGACCACTGCCGCCACCATTGGCAAAGCAAAGCCGATCGCAGAAGCGAGCGGCCAGCCGCCACGCGCGTATGCCCAGGTACCGATCGCAGACCCAGCTGCGCCGCTCAGGTAGAAAGCGGCCATAAACAGGCCGTTCAGTTTGCTGCGATGCTCGACGCCCAACGCGAAAATCGCGCGCTGCCCGAGCACCACATGGAGCGTCACGCCAATTCCGAGCGCGACTGCTGCACCGGCAAACATCGCGACGCCTTCCGCAGTATTACGGTGCGCCAGCCAGGTCATCGGAAAACTCGCGGCAACGAGCAACATCGCGACGCCGGTTGCCGTGCGCGTCCAGCCGCGATCCGCGACTGTGCCTGCGACGGGTGCCGCCGCAACGCCAGCGGCGCCGACAAGCGAAAACCAGGCGATGTCTACTTGCGACAAACCATAGCGGGGGCCGGCGAGCAACAGGGGCACGACGGTCCAGAACAGGCAGAAGGATGCAAAGAGGGCGGCATGATAGAAAGCACGCCGCTGCAACACCTCGGTCGTACACGCCAGACGGGCCATTGATCGAAGCAATTGACGATAATCCTGCGCAGCGTCTGGCATGCGTCGTGGCAGCACGCTCCATAGCACGGCGCCGGCAATTGACAGACACACCCCGGACATCACAAATATGGCGCGCCACGACGCTTCATGCGCTACCACGCCAGCCACTGGCCGCGCCAGCATGATGCCGAGCATCTGCCCACTGGTCATCAGACCGATGATGCGGCCGCGCCCTTCTTCTGGTGCAAGATGTGATGCGTAGGGAATCAGGATCTGCACCACGACCGACGAAATCCCGACACACAGTGAGGCGGCGAGGAAGGAGCCGGCATGACGCGACATCGATGCGAGGAACAACGAGGTCACGCAACAGAGCGTCAATAGAAGAATCAGCCGACGATTTTCGAAAAGGTCGCCTAACGGGACAATCGCCAACAACCCCAGTCCGTAGCCGAGCTGCGTGAGCGTGACGACAAGGCCCGTCGTAGCCGGCGACAAACTGAATGCCGATCCAATCAGGCCAACTACAGGCTGCGCGTAGTAAAGGTTTGCGGTAATGAATGCGCCTGCCGCGGCAAGGATCAGCGCGAGCTGCATCGATAGCATCGAACGCGGTGCTGTTCCAGCATGAGTCGTCTTCACGGTTTGCAATTCCACAATAGGAAGCAATCACTTCCAAATTTGACAAAAAAATCAGTTGAGCAATTCGAGCGCATTTTCGACAACGCCCATCATCTCGCCATGCGACCGCCCCGTCTTGCCCAGCACGCGCATGCCCTGAACGACGCAAAGCAGCAGCAGCCCAGTGGACTCGGCATCCAGGCGCGAGGAAATAGAGCCGTCTTCCTGGCCTTGCCGGACAGCCTCCACAAGACGCTTTTCATGCACTTTGAGCACGCTGGCTACGCGCTTGGCCATTTCCGCATCGGAGCTTGCCAGATCCACGGCACTGCCGACCACGAGACAGCCGCGCCGTCCAACCACTCCGTGACTGTATTCCGCATATAGTCCGAGGATCGTCTCGACGCATTGCCTGCCCGTCTGTGCGCTCGCCAGTTCCCGCGCCATCCGCTCGTTGCGCAGGCTCACGTAACGTTCGAAAGCTGCCAGAAAAACGGCCCGCTTGTCCTTGAATGCTTTGTAGATGCTGCCTTCCGTAATGCCAAGTGCCGCCGTCAACCTGCCCAGTGATGTCGCGTGGAACCCGAACTCACTGAAGACTATGATCGCCTTGTCCAGTATGTCGTCGAGCTCGAATTCACGCGGTCGGCCTGCGCCACGCGATGTGACTCTGTCAGTGAAGGAAGTGTTCATGCTGCGCATATTAGAAAGCAATCGTTTCCAAATCAAGAGATTTTTTGCATCCTCTCGTGCTGGTATTACTGCCCTAATTCCAGCCGTCCAATAACTCGTAGAGATCGGTCGCCTCAGGCAATGGGCCAGTGGCGCGTGCCCCCTCCCTTCCGACGCTTGTGTCGTGGGGAAACGCGACTCGCAGAGCGCTGAGTCGATGTATCTGTCGTCCCGCCATGTTGCCCTCCCTACCCACAAACCCACATCGCTACCCATACTTCGTGAGGAAATTGTGCGGAACGTCAACGGCCGTCGCAAGCACGCCGTTACCCATAAACCGCTTTAAAATCAGCGACCTACAGGACATCAACGGAAGAACCCGGAATGGCCCGGAAGGCCCATGTGGCGGAAGGCAGCGAACCGCATCACGCACAAGAGCGATGTCGGCGGCGTGACGGTCGGCTCGAGCGCAGACGCGATCGGCGCGGGTCTTACGCGCATGCGCTGCCACCGCTGTCGCAAGAACGGCTGGTAGCCCCGCATGCGCTTGCGCCGTACGTCGAGTGTGCGCTGCGCGCCCACTCAATACATGCACACAGCGCTTCGACGATCGCGTCGAGCGGCGTGCCCGGCCCGAAAGTCGCCGCGACGCCCTTCACCTTCAGATATCGCGCATCCGCGGCGGGGAAGATTCCGCCCAACACCACCGGCATCTCGGCGTGAAGCAAGGCCAGTTCGTCGAGCAGCCCTTCGACGAGCTCACGGTGCGCGCCCGACAACGACGAAATGCCGACGATATCGGCGCCATGCGCCTGCGCGGCTGCCGCCACGGATGCAGGTTGCTGAAACAGCGGCAGGCGAAGAACGTCGAATCCGGCGTCCTCGAGCGCGGCTGCGACGACGGCCGCACCGCGGTCGTGTCCGTCCTGGCCAAGCTTGGCGATCACGATGCGCGGCCTGCGTCCCGCGCGTTTCGCCAGCCTGTCGACGCAGCCCTTCGCCGTCCGCCATGCGGTGTCGCCTCGCCGATGTTCGCCGTAGACGCTCTCGCCGTCCGCTTCCACCGCCGCGGCATGCCGCGGCCATACCGATTCCAGCGCGCGCGTACACTCCCCGACGGTCGCACGTGCCCGCATGCAGTCGATCGCCAGTGCGAGCAGGTTCCCGGTGCCGTCGCGCGCCGCGTCGGCCAACCGCTGCAACGCCGTCGCAACCCGCGCCGGATCGCGCGCGGCCTTGAGGGTTGCGATTCGCCGCGCCTGCCCGGCACGAACATGGCGGCCGTCCATCTCGCGCACCATGAATTCGTCCGTCGGATCGCTTGCGACGAAACGGTTCACGCCAACCACGGTCCGGCGCCCGGAATCGACCTGCGCCTGCGTCGCGGCCGCGGCACGCAGCAAGCGCCGCTTGACCCAGCCGGACTCGATCGCGGCGATCACGCCGCCCTGCGCGTCGATGGCGACCAGCTCGGCGCGCACGCGTGTCGCGATGCCGTCCGTCAGCGACTCCATCATGTACGAGCCGGCCCACGGATCGACCGTGTCGCACAGTCCCGTCTCGTGCTGCAGAATCAGCTGCGTGTTGCGCGCGAGGCGCGCCGCCGCCGCGGAGGGTAGCGCAAGCGCTTCGTCGTACGCATTCGTGTGCAGCGACTGCGTGCCGCCGAACGCTGCGGCCATCGCCTGCGCCGTCACGCGAACGATGTTGTTTTCCGGCTCCTGGGCCGTCAACGACCAGCCCGATGTCTGGCAATGCATGCGCAGCGCGCACGCCCGCGGCGAACGCGCGCCGCATGCATGAGCGATCTCCGCCCACAGTAGACGCGCCGCGCGCAGCTTGGCGATTTCCGTATAGAAATCGCTGCCGACGCCGAAGAAAAAGCTCAGTCGAGCGCACGCTTCATCTACGGGCATGCCGCGCGCGGCCAACGTGTCGACGTACGCGCGCGCGTTCGACAGCGTCAACGCGAGTTCGAGCACGGCATCGGCGCTGGCTTCCTGGAAGTGATATCCCGACACCGACAGCGCATTGAAGCGCGGCGCATGCTCTGCCAGCCATAACGCGACGTCGGCGACGATCCGCATCGACGGCGCCGGCGCGAAGATCCACGTATTGCGGACCATGTACTCCTTCAGGATGTCGTTCTGAATCGTCCCGCCGATCCGCGCGGGCGGCACGCCCTGCTCCTCGGCGGCCACGACGAACGCCGCCATGATCTGCAGGACCGCGCCATTCATCGTCATCGACACGGTCGTGCGATCGAGCGCGATGCCGTCGAACAGCCGCGCCATGTCCTCGACCGTGTCGATCGCGACGCCGACCACGCCGACGTCGGCCCGCGCGTCGGCGCAATCCGAGTCGTAGCCGCGCTGCGTCGCCAGGTCGAAGGCCACGGACAGCCCGTGCGCGCCCTGCTCGAGGGCCGTGCGAAACGCGAGATTGGAATCGGCCGCGTCCGCGTGACCCGTGTATTGCCGGATCGTCCACGGGCGATCGGTATACATCGACGCGTACGGCCCGCGCACATAGGGCCACGCGCCGGGCATGCCGCCGAGATGCGCGACGGCGTCGAGATCGCGCTGCGTGTAGAGCGTCCGCAGCGGCACCGCACGCGCGCCTCGGTCGTTCCGCGCGACGTTCTCCACGTCGGCGCCCGGGTTCCTGATGGCCGCTTCGTTCATGCCCGGCTCCAGCGCTTTTGCGTAATCACGTCGGCAATCTTCGTCCCGTCGCTGTCGCGCACGATTTCGCTCCAGTGCAGCAGGCCATCCGCATCGGATCGGGCACGCGCGAAACGCACGGTCAACGCATCGCCGATGTCGAGATTCCCATGAAAGTACAGTTGCCGCGCCGCCAGCAGCGGTGCGTGCGCGAAGCGGTAATGCTGCCATTCCGCGCGGTCGACGAAGGCCTGAAAGCTGGCGAAGTAAAGCAGGTCCG
This sequence comes from Burkholderia sp. ABCPW 11, assembly GCF_001523445.1. Classification (NCBI taxonomy): domain Bacteria; kingdom Pseudomonadati; phylum Pseudomonadota; class Betaproteobacteria; order Burkholderiales; family Burkholderiaceae; genus Burkholderia; species Burkholderia sp. ABCPW 11. The sequence goes on from NZ_LOVM01000031.1 coordinate 272,666, forward strand.
CGCCGTTGAAATCCATGTTCGGGCACGGCAGGAACGAAACGCTCGCGCCGTCGCCCTCCGCGAGGTCGGCGAGCGCCGGCACGCCCGACGCATCCCACGCGCGCAGCGTCTTCACCCGTTCCGCCATCGCGAGCGCATCGGCCGGGACCGGTCCGGTGCGGCCGTCGATGCCGGTCATGCGCGCCTTCGCCACCGAGCGGTTGTTGCCGGCGTGTTCGCGCGTCACGAACGTCGACATCATCCGCACGATGCCGGCTTCGTCGTCGCCGTGCCGGATCCGCTGTTCGCTGAAATGGCGGATCGGGCCGACCCGGTGAAGCGCGACATGAAGCGCAAACGCGTCGTTCTCGCGAATCGCGTGACGGCGGTTCATGTCGACGTGCACCGCCACGAACGACGCATAGGCGCGCCGCCCCTCGTCGTCGAAAAACTCGGGCGCGTCGCGGCCGCTCTGCGCGGCCAGCGCGTCCCAGTGACGTTGCCCGCACTCCTTGAGCAGCCAGTTTTCCGCGAGCCCCGTGTGCGCGAGCTGTGGCATGCCGGCCCGATAGCGATGAATGGCGGTGTGCATCGGCGTCAGGCGGCCAGGCTTTCGGCCGAGTGCGGCGCGACCGTCATCTCGGCCTGGATTTGGTCGACGATATGCGCGGCGTCGCGCGCGACCCCGGAAAATCGCCCCGACCCCCACGTATGCAGCCAGGGCAGCCCGACGAAGTAGAGCCCCGGAACCGGCGTCACGCCGCGCCGGTGCGCGGGATAGCCGCGACCGTTGAAGACTGGCGTATCCAGCCAGCTGAAATCCGGGGTGAAGCCGATGCACCAGACGACCGACGCGATACCGCTCGCCGCGAGATCGAGCGTCGTGCGCTCGCCGGCCGGCCGCCACACGGGTTCGTAGCGTGTCGCCGGCGGCGCCGCGATCCCGTTCTTCTCGATATGGGCATCGATGCCGGCATTGATCCGGTTGTACGTATCGTCGGCGCTGTCGAGCCGCGCCGACAGGTCCGCGGAGAAGCGCAACTGCCCGTCCGCGAAATCCTCCAGCCGGCCGTACAGTTCCATCCCCTCGACGGCGAAGCGGCGCAGATCGATGTCGCGCCCGCCGTCGCGGCCGGTCACATAGTGGTTGGTGTTGTCGCGCACGCCTTCGCGCAGCGGATGCGCATCGACCGGCATGTCGTAGTACTGCATGTCGGCCAGCCAGTCGACGACGTCCCTGCCCCGATAGAAGCGCGCACAGCGAGGTGCATCGCCCACCGCAAGGAACACCTTTCGCCCGGCGAGGTGAAGGTCTTCCGCGATTTGCGCACCCGACTGCCCCGACCCGACCACGAGAACCGGTCCGTCCGGCAACGCAGCCGGATTCCGGTATTCCGACGACTGGATCTGCACGATCGATGCAGGCAGCCGCTCGGCCATCCGCGGCACGATCGGCCGATGATAGCCGCCCGATGCGACGACGACCCGATCCGCCGTGTAAGCGCCGCGCGACGTCGCGATGCGGTAGCGTCCGTCCGCGTCGCGCGTCACGCGCTCGACCGCGGTATGCTCCAGCACCGGCGCATCGACGCTGCGGATGAAGCCGTCGAGATACTCGACGATCTCGTCCTTCGTCATGAAGCCGTGCGGATCGGCGCCGCGATACGGATAGCCCGGCAGCGCGCACTGCCAGTTCGGCGTTACGAGACAGAACGCGTCCCAGCGCTGCTTGCGCCACGTGTGCGTCACGGTCTCCTTTTCGAATACGAGATGATCGATACCGGCCTGCTTCAGGTAATAACTGATCGACAGTCCCGCCTGCCCGCCGCCGATGACGGCCACGCCGAGATGGGTATCGATCTGCTGAAGGCTGGATGAGACAACGGGTTCGGTTGACATGGTGCGGTCCTGAATGTGGGTTGTAGACGACACTGAATTCCAGTGTGCCGGGCGTCTCAGACGAGCTCGATGACGGTCACGGTCGCATCGCCCTGCGGCGCGAATCGTTCCGCGTGCGCTTCGATCCGCGCCAGCTCGTCCATCGCGGCCGAGCACGCGAACCCGTATTTCTCGCGTACGCGATCGGACGCGATACCGAGTGCGCGGCGGGCGCGTTCGACGAAATCGTCGAGCGCGTATTGCGTGTCGGGCATGAAGAATTCCGACACGACGGTCGAAGGCGAATAGCAATTGGTTTCCGACTGGTCGGGCCAACGGACCCGAAAATGCATGACCGGCATGATTGCCTCCTCACTCGGCGGACGAGGCTTGCGCACGCTGCGCGAGCCTGTCCTGATAAATGTCCAGATGCCTGCGCGCACTCGCTTCCCATGTAAAGCGGTTCAGCAGCGCGGGGACCGCGTGGGCGAAATCGGGCGCGCGCCGCCCCGTGAGCGCGTCGTGCAGCGCATCGGCAATCGAAGCCACGTCGGCGGGATCGGCCCACACGCACGCGTGCTCGTCCAGATACTCGGTAAACGGTTCGATGGCGGACACGACGACGGGCTTTCCGCACGCGAGCCCCTCGAGCACGACCAGGCCGAATCCCTCGCGAATCGACACCATCGACACGACGTCGGCGCAATGCATCAGCGCGACCAGCGCCGCATCGTCGAGCGGCCCCGTCGGCACGACGGGCTGGTCGACGCCGATGCCCAGCCCGAGCGCTTCGGCACGCGCGACGAAGCGGCGCGCGTAGGCGTCATGGTCGAGCAGGCTCGCGCCGCCCGCGATCACGAGCCGTGCGTCGGGCATCGTGCCGCGCAGCCGCGCGAACGCCTCGAGCAACGCGATCGAATTCTTCCGCTGCTCGATCCCGCCGATCGCCAGGACCATCGGCGCGCCGAGCAGGCCGAACCGCTGCCGCACCGCCCGCATGTCCGCGTGGTCCACGCGAGCGAACCGGGCGACGTCCACGCCGTTGGGCACCACGCTTACGTCGACCCCGAACGTCTCGCGCATCGTGGCCGCCCACGCAGTGCTCACGCACAGCACCTGGTCGGCCTCTCGCCATGCGCGCGCCTTCCAGCGCTCGAGTTGCGGGTCGTCGAATACGTCGAGGTGATGCACGGTCCGGACGAATCCGTCGATCGCGCCCGCCTGCCTCAGATCGGCCAGCGAATTGCCCGTGATGCTGTCCTGTGCATGCAGAACGTCGAACCCGCTGGCATCGTGCTCCAGCAGCGCATGCCTGATCGCGGCAATCCGCGCGCGCACCATTTCCGCTACGCTGCGCGGACGGCCATCGACGCGGGCCAGCACGACGCGGCACGGGACCTCGCGGAACATCGCGTCGCCCGGCGCGGCCGGCGCAAACACGGTGACGTCGCCCCCCGCTTCGTACAACGCACGGGCGAGTTCGAGTGCGTGCACGACGCCGCCGCGCGGATTGACCGAGTGGGTCAGCAACGCGATGCGCATCGTATCGCCGCTCATCGCCCACCTCCGACGACGCCGGTTATGAACGGCTCGCCCCGGAAATCCCAGAGCACCGCCGTTTCGCCCGCTTCCTCGACGACGACCTCGCACGTTGCATCGATATCGCCGATCACGGCGCACGCGAGCCCGCGCGCCGCGAAGCGTTCGCCAATCGCGTCGACGTGCGCCGGCCGGGCCGCCATCAGGAATCCGTAGCTCGGAAAGGCCGTCAGCCAGCGATCGAAGTCGACGCCGGGAGGACGCGGAATCGCGTCGAGTTCGATGCGCGCACCGACGCGCGAACACTCGACGAGCATCAGCGCCGTGCCGAGCACGCCCGCCATCGAAATATCCTTCGCGGCATCGCACAGCCCGTCCTCGGCCAACGCCGGGAGAATCTCGAGATCGCCGCGCAGCCGGGCCGGCGGCGCGCCGACCGACGCATTCCAGAACGGATACGGATCCTCGAACTCGCCACGCAGGTCGACCGCCATCATCAGGCGATCGCCCGGCCGCGCGCCGAAGCTCGACAGCAGCGCGCGCGCCCGGCCCAGGATCGACACCGCGAGTTGCCCGTGCGCGCTGCGCGTGTTGCTGTGGCCGCCGACGACCGGCACGCCGTAAGCCGACGCAGCCGCGGCCATTCCGGCGAGCACCGGCCGCGCGGTGCCGATTCCGTCGCTCCACAATGCATCGACGACGGCGATCGGCCGCCCGCCCATCGCATAGACGTCGCTGACGTTCGCCATCACCCCGCTGTACCCGGCGAACCACGGCATCGATTCGACAAAATCGCCGACCATGCCCTCGATCGCGAACAACAGGTAGCCGTCCGCGTCGGGAATCGCCGCGCAGTCGTCACCGAGCGCGACCGCCTGTGCGAGATCCCGCTCGCCGTTCGGCAAAGCCGCCGCGAGCGATGCGACCACGCCGGAGATGTCGTGCTTGTGCTGGAAGCCGCGGCTTGCGCGCAACGCGGCGATCCGATCCTCGATACTCATGACCGCGCCTCCGAGCGCAAGACGAACCCCTCGAACGGTGTGGTGCACGGCGGATAGTGTGCAAGCCGGGCCCGCATCAGTTGATGAGGACATCCGAACAAGGTTTCCTCGCCGAGCGCATCCCAGTGAAGCCGACGAAACAACGGCACGTTCTGCGATTGCACGTGCGCAACGAAGGTCCGGCACCCTTCGGCATGCGCGCTGCCGACGGCCAGCGCGATCAGCATCGAGCCGATCCTGCCCTGCCTGCGAAACGCCGGATGCACAGCGAGCCGCGAACCCATCCAGGTTCCGGGCTCGGTCTCGTGAATCCGCACCGTGCCGACCACTTGCTCCGGTAGCCCGGCGCAGCAGCTGACCGCGACCAGCAATTGCGCGTGGCGATCGATGTCGTCGCGATCGTCGCCGACGAAGATCCCCTGCTCGATGCAGAATACGGCCCGGCGCAGCTTGTACGCTTCGTCGATTTCCCACGGAAGCGCCGCCCATTTGATCCGGTATTCGGCGGGACGGTACGTGTCGCGGCGCTCGGCCAGCCCCATCTCTACGCAGTACATGGTCAAGCCTCGTAGGTCGACTGCGACGAGCACGCGCCGCACTTTCCGCACCCGGCCTTGATGTCGGCGGAACGCATGCCGGCCTCGCGCAGCATCGCGCCGAGCGGTTCGAGCACCGCCCGCATGAAGTCCGGCGACGGCGCGGGATGGCTCTCCAACGGCGTGCCGCTGATCGGCACGAACGGCACGACGAACGGGTACACGCCGAGCGCGATCAGCTCGCGCGACATGTCCAGAATCGTAGCGGCACTGTCCCCCAGCCCGGCGAGGATGTAGGTGCTCACCTGCCCACGGCCGAACACGGCGACGGCCGCGCGGAATGCCGCCATATACCGCGACAACGGCACGCTCGCCTTGCCCGGCATGATCCGTTCGCGCACGCCCAACGTCACGGCTTCCAGATGCATGCCCAGCGTATCGATCCCGCTTGCCTTCATCCGGTCGAACCAGCCGTCGTCGTCGGGCGGCTCGCACTGCGCCTGGATCGGCAGATCGACGGCCGCCTTGATCGCGAACGCGCTTTCGCACAGCACGCGCGCACCGCGGTCCGGCGTCGGCGGCGTGCCGGTCGTCAGCACCATGTGCTTGACGCCGTCGAGCAGCACCGCCGCGCGCGCCACCTCGGCGAGTTGTTCCGGCGTCTTGCGGGCGATCGTCCGGCCGGCTGCCAGCGACTGGCCGATCGAGCAGAACTGGCAGGTCTTGCGCCGGCTTTCGTAGCGAATGCAGGTCTGCAACACCGTGGTCGCCAGCACGTCGGCGCCATGCAGCGTCGCGATGTGCGAGTACGGCACGCCCTCCATCGTCTGCAACGCGTAAAAGCGCGGGCTCGACGGAAAGCTGATGCTCGCGATCGGGATGGTGCCGCGCGAGAGCGTGCTGACGCCCGCCGCGTCGGGCGCCGCCGCGACGAACGGCGAATCCCACGCGGTGCTCGTGTGGACCGGCACCATGATGGTCACGCCATCGACCGTCACGGCCTTGTGATCGGACGGCCCGGCGCCGCCGCGCCGGCTCGCGGCGCCGACCCGCGGGTCCGCGAGGCGCAGCCCGACCGACTGCAGTTCAGTCATCAGTTGCCGGCTCTGCGCCGACGGTTTCGCGTTCGCGCTCATGGCAGTTCCCCTCGAAGTCGCGTGCGGCCGACCCGCCGATCCCCATCGGGGTCACCGTCGCCGCCGGCCGATCGTTGATGGCAAGGCTCAGCAGTTCTGGCCGCGCATAGTGGCCGACCGAATCCATCATTCGCTTGCGTTTGGTGATCAGCGACATGTCCAGGTCGGCGATCACCATCCCTTCTCCCGCGCGCAACGGCTCGGCCAGATGCTGGCCCTCCGGCGACACGATCGCGGTATTGCATCCGCCGCGCAGGGCTTTCTGCAGATTCGGATCGTCCGTGATCGACTCGATCTGCGCGTCCGTCAGCCAGCCGGTCGCATTGACGACAAAGCAGCCCGATTCCAGCGCGTGGTGGCGAATCGTGACTTCGATCTGATCCGCGAAGATCGGGCCCACCAGCGATCCGGGGAACTGGCTGCAATGAATTTCCTCGTGCTGCGTCATCAGCGCATAACGGGCGAGCGGGTTGTAGTGCTCCCAGCACGCGAGCGCGCCGACCCGTCCGACACCGGTCTGCGCGACCTTGAGTCCGGCCGCGTCTCCCTGCCCCCAGATCATCCGCTCGTGAAACGTCGGTGTGATCTTGCGGCGCTTCACCGCGAGGCGTCCGTCAACGTCGAAGATCAGCTGCGTGTTGTACAGGCTGCCGTGGTCACGCTCGTTCACGCCGAGCACGACCACCATCCCGTGCAGACGTGCGCGCTCGGCGACCGCATGCGTCACGGGGCCGGGCACCGTCACGGCCTGCTCATAGAGCCGCATGTGATCGGCGCCGGATGCGACGGGCGCCCGCACGAACGAGAAGTACGGGTAGTACGGCACGAACGTTTCGGGGAAGACGATCAGCTGGACGCCGTTGCCGGCGGCCTCGTCGATCGCCGCACAGACCTTGTCGAGCGTAGCGCCAGCGCGTTCCAGATCGGGCGCGATCTGGACGGCTGCCGCCCGGACGATGCGTTTGTCGGACATGATGGCACCCGTCGCTCGATCAAACAGTCCAGGTGTGGATGATCAGCGCGTTCTCCTTGCGGTGAAGCAGCTGGATATCCAGCACGTCGAGCGGATTGATCGGTCGGATGCCCTCGATCAGCGACGCTTCGCCGTGCCCGTACAACGCCTGCAGCGCAAAGCGGCACGCGTAGACCTTCCCGCCTTCTTCCATGAACTTGACGAGTTGCTTGTTGATGTTCAGGTGTCCGGGAAACGCCTCGTCGCCGAGCGTCGGAAAACCGCGCTGCAGACCGAGCGTCACGCCGGGGCCATAGAGCAGCACCGACGTCTCGAACCCCTTGCGTTGCAGGCGCGTCGCCTGCAGCAGGTTCACGAAGCCGATCGATCCCTCGAACGCAACCGTGTGGAACGTCACGAGCGCCTTCTCGCCCGGTTCCGCCTTGACGTCTTCGAAAACCTTTTCCTCGTAGTCGACGAGGAAATCTCCTTTCTTATGCAGAGGCTGATTGACTGCGGGCATGGCACGCTCCGTTTGAGGTGAGTTGAACGAGGTTCCCGAACACTTTCGAATCCGGGCGAACTCATTCACGCAACGCATATGCCAACGGGCCCCAAGCCGATGCAATCACTCTCCAATCATTCAATCGATCAATGCTGATGCGGTCGGTCCGATCCTTGCGTGAGCGGATCGGGGTCGGACGGGAAACGACCGTCCAGCGCACGGCCGCGCACCGGACTGATGCGGGTCCAAGGGGTTCGTGCGCATCGACCGTGCATCGATGCATCGATCCGATACACGATGCGATCAATGCAATCAACCGACTGAAAAATGTCGACGTCAATATTTTTCGATTGATGCGCGATGCTAACGTTTTGATGAACCGTCAAATGGAATCAGCCATGGATTACGTGATCCATCATTGGTCGAAACGGCTATTGGAAAGCCGGAAACCGGCGTACCTGCTGATCCCCGACCTCATCGAGGAAGATCTCGCCGCGGGCCGTCTGAAACCACGCGACCGCCTGCCGGGGCTGCGCGATCTCGCCGGTGCGCTGAACCTCAACTACACGACGGTGGCCCGCGCTTATGCGGAAGCGCGCCGACGCGGCCTGCTCGACACGCGCGCGGGCAGCGGCACGTTCGTGCGCGGCCCGACGCGAACCATTCCGCTGTCGGGTGGGAGCAGCATCGAAATGTCGATGAACATGCCGCCCGAGCCGCCCGAGCTGGCCAGGCGGCTGCAACAGTCGGCTGCGGCCTTGTTCGATGGCGCCGATCCTTACCAGCTCATGCGCTACCAGGATTTCGGCGGCACGCCGCCGGATCGCGCCGCCGGCCGCGCGTGGCTGGCCCATCGCCTGCCCGGCTGCAGTGGCGACACCGTGCTCGTTTGCCCCGGCATCCACAGTGCGCTCGTCGCGCTCGTCTCCACGCTGGCGCGTCGCGGCGACTCGATCTGCCTCGATTCGCTCGCTTACCCCGGCATCAAGGCAATCGCGTCGCAATTGGGCGTGCAGTTGCAGCCGCTGCCGCGGGACGACGACGGGCCGTTGCCGCACGCGTTCGAATCGCTCTGCAAAAGCGGTCGGCCTGCCGCGCTGTACTGCAACCCTACCCTGCAGAACCCGAGCACGCTCACGATACCGTTCAGACGCCGCGAAGCGCTGGCCGATGTCGCGATGCGCTACAACGTGCCCATCATCGAGGACGACGCGTATGCAATGCTGCCGCAGAACGCGCCGCCACCGCTGGCGCTGCTGGCACCCGAACTGACCTACTACGTGACCGGCATGTCGAAGAACTTCGGCGCCGGCTTGCGCATCGCTTACCTGCTGGCGCCGACGGCGCGTGAGGCGCAGCGGATCGCCGGCGCATTGCGTGCTACGACCGTGATGCCGAGCCCGTTCACGATGCTGCTGTCGACCCAATGGATCAACGACGGCACGGCGAGCGAGATGCTGGACGCGATTCGATCGGAGTCACATGCACGGCAGGCGATCGCGGGCCGGATTCTTGGCGCATGCCCTTTCGATGCCCACCCGGACGGTTTCCATCTCTGGTTGCCGATTCCACGCGAATGCCTATGGACGGCACCGGATCTGGCGCAGCATCTGCGGAGCCGAAGCGTCGCCGCCGTGGCGAGCGCGGCATTCTCGACGGACGGCGACCCGCCGGCGGCGATCCGTATCTGCCTCGGCGGGCCGCAGGATCGGGAGCAGTGTCGGGACGGCCTGGAACTCGTCGCGGATGCATTGACCGACGCGCATCATCTTTATGGAGCGGCGATGTAGCGGCCGATGCCGCGTCGAAGACAAATGGGCGCCCCCGGTTCGCCATCGCGCTTGGCCCGCAACCGTCAGAACTTGTGCCGAATGCCGATTCGCGCGGCAGTCTGAAAACTCGTGCTGGACGGCGATCCGAGCGCTGCTTCGATTTGTGCGCCGTGGGCATGATCGTGCGCGAACGCGCCAACGAAATAAACGTCCGTTCGCTTGGAAATGAAGTAATCCGCCCCGATGGTCACCTGGTTCGCGCTGCCGACGCCGTTGTTGCGCTGCTGAAACTGGAACCCGGCGCCGAGCGAAATATCGGGCCTGACAAAGTAAGTCATGCCACCGTCGTAGGTCAGCGCCCGAGCCCGGGTGCCGCTGCTCAACTGAACATCGGTCACTACACCGAATATCTGCGCTTTCCCCAGGCTGTAAGTTGCACCGCCGGCGTACTCGGTCAAATTCGCGGAAGTTGTCGCGTTATGCTGCTTGAAATACGAGAGCGATGCGGCAAGTCCGCCTTGGCTGTAGTTCAGCAGAAAATTCATCGAGCTGTTGGTGCCCAACGAGCCTGCGACATTACCGAAACCATACATGGCACCGACACTGAAACCCGAAATCGTCGGCGAGAGATACTTCACCGAATTATTGACGTTATCGCCCCACAGTCGGTTATCGAGCGTATACCCGCCCGCCGCATACGCCGGGATACCCCAGCCCAAAATACCCGCCGCCGTGTTTCCTGCAATCGAGTACGCCGGGAAAATATCGCCGATGAAGTCGTACTGTCGACCGAACGTCAGCGTACCGAAGCGTCCATCAAGGCCGACGAAGGCTGCGCGATTGAACAACAGCCCGCTCTGCGCCAACGCGCCGTTGGAAAGTTGAAAGCCGCTTTCGAGCGTGAAGATCGCCTTGAGTCCGCCGCCCAGGTCCTCTTTACCCGTCAGCCCCCAGCGATCTCCCTGCGAGGACCCTGACGTAAACTGCACGAGCGCACCATGCCCCGTGCTCGATGTCGCATTGTTCGTGTAAGTGATGCCGGCATCGACCAGCCCGTACAGCGTCACTGACGACTGCGCATGTGCCACGCCACACCCCACCGCGGCGCACACCACCATGCTTCGCTTGATGACCGTATTCATATCGCTTTCCTAATTTTATGGCGTAGCTTTCGTTGACGAAAATGACTGATGAAAACGTCCCGCTGGAAATGCATCGGAATCGTTTGGCCAATGGGCAGGCGTCTCCGGGTAATTCTCCAGCTTGCCTCGCTACAACGAACAGTCTCAGCACGTCCGCTTCCCACTGCGCGTCTACTCTATGGGCAGCGTTTTTTGAGCCCCATCGTTAGAAATATCGACAGGGAAACCTTGGCCTGAGCCCGTGCTCACGACACTCAGAGGTCCGCGCGAGCATCCCTTTCGATCTGCAATAGGCAGTGGACCTGACTGCGGCATGAATACAACGGACGGACAGAGGCAGCGAAGTTCATTGCTGATCAGGATTTTTTGCGCTGCTATGCTTGGTGTGTAATGCGAACCAGTCTTTCAAGGCTGTCACGCATGCTGTCTCCTGATTCTTCCCACCGATGAGGCACCCTTGAAGCCACAAGTTCACGATCTCACGCTCGACGAACTCCGACTTTTCGGCGACATCATCGGACGGCTCGAAGAGCTCGGACCGGTCGTGGATGTCAGGCGCGTCGTTTTGTCAGACTTGACCCGGCTGCTGCGATCCGATTTCTGCGTCTCCTACAACTGGGATGCCGAAAAAGGAACCTATGTCGACCCGATTGCGGTCAACGTCGATTCGGATCACGTGCGTCGCTACACGAGCTGGTACCAGCACAACGACCCGATGACGGCGCAACTCTGCAAGCTGCGCAGGGCCACGTTGGTGGAGGAAGTGATGGACCGGCCTGCACTGGAGAAAAGCGAGTTCTACAACGAGTTTCTCGCGCAGGACGGTTTGCATCACGGGATCAACGTGTTTGTCTTCGACGGCGAACGCCAGCTCAGCGATCTGAGAATCTGGCGAACGAGGAATCGGCCTGAGTTCGAGATGCGCGACAAACTCGTGCTCGATGCGATCGAACCGTTCCTTTGCCGCGCGATCAAACGTCGGGCAGGCAGCGCAACGGGACTCACGGACCGTGAGAGCGAGATCGCGCAGCTGGTCGCAAAGGGTTGTACCGATCAGGATATCGGCCGTCTTCTCTGCATCAGCCTGTCGACCGTGCGCACCCATTTGCGGCGGATCATGGACAAGAAGGGATTCTCTAACCGCGCGGAGCTTGCTGCCTGCGTCGCCGCGGCCGTCACGACCGCGCCGTCGTGACGATTGAACGGCGCGGTCGACGGCCACGTACGCACGATGCGACGAATCGCCCGATACGGGAAACTAGACTGCCAACACCGCTTCGAGCCGGTCGCGAGACATATCGATCGAGTCGCCCGACAGCACGACATCTCCATGATCCAGACCGATGAAATGGTCGGCGATCGACGTGAGAAACGTCAGATTCTGTTCGACGACCACGAACGCCGCTCCGTCCGCGATTCGAGACCGGATGACCGACGCCATCCGCTCCAGATTCTCCTGCTGAACACCTTCCGACGGCTCGTCGATCAGCGTGAGAGGCGAACGCTCTGCGATGACCCTGGCGAAGGAAAGTAACTTTTTTTCACCACCGCTCAACTTCCCGGCCGGTTGAAACAAGCGTTCCTTAAGCCGCGGGAAAATCCGGAAGAGATCGTCGTATGCGTCCAGGCTTCGGCTCTTGAATCCGAGTGTCAGGTTGTCCGCGACGCTCAAATTGTCGAAGACGACCCGCTCCTGCGGCGCATAGCTCATCCCCAAACGTCGCCGTTGATGCGACGGCACTTTGCCCACTTCGCTGCCGTTGACGGTGACCGTACCGGACGCGGGCTGGATGACGCCGGCCAAAGCGCGCATGAGCGTCGACTTGCCCACGCCGTTGCGGCCGAACACGCCCAGTACGCTACCTGCGGCCACCTCGCCGCTGATCCCCTTGAGCACCATCGTGTCGCCGTAGCCCGCGACGATCGACGAAAACCTCAGCATGGCTTCTCCCCGGCGCTCGCTCACTTTCTTCCTCCCGAGTAGACGGCCTTGACGTCTTCCGACATCTTGACCTGTGCCAAAGATCCGACCGCGAGGCTTCTGCCCTGATGCAGGACCACCACGTTGTCGGCGATCTTTTCCAGTGCGCTCATGTCGTGCTCGATCACGATGGCCGACGCGTCCAGTTCGCTTACGGTCGACGTGATCGCGTCCATCATGTGACGGGTTTCGTGCGCCGAGAGACCGGCGCACGGTTCGTCGAGCAGCAAAAGACGCGGCTCGGTGATCGCCACCATCGCGAACTCCAGCATCTGGCGCATCCCTTGAGAAAGATCCCCCGCACGAACGGCCATATTCGATTCGAGAAATCCGAATTTTTCGAGTGTGCGAACGCGCTGAAGCGAATTCCAATGCAGCGGCGCCGCGGCCAACATCTCTCGAGGACGGATCCGGTTCGCCCACAGCGCGATCTGAAGATTCTCGTTGACGGACAACTGCGCAAAAACCGACGGAATCTGGAACTTTCGGCCGACGCCCAGTCGGGCGACCTGCCACGCCGGCGAGGACGAAATCTCGGCCCCGCGAAAGTGGATTTCACCGGAACGAACCGGCAAGCGGCCCGTCATTGCGTTGAACGTCGACGTCTTCCCGGCGCCGTTGGGACCAATGAAACAATTGACGCCCCCCGCTCCCACCTCGAGATCAAGCCCGTTGAGGATGTTGACGCCGCCCTGGCTGACTTCCACCTTCCTGAAACTGAGCAGCGTGGATTGAGCCGGTCGCAGGTCGATCGTCGCGATGTCGTGCGCATCGATCCGTTTCTCCGGAATGGGGTTCGCGACGCGCAGACCGGCCATGCGCGCAAGCGCGGCCGCCGCGCCTGCCAGGCCATCGGGAAATAGCCGCACCACACCGATGAAAATCAGCGCTACCAGCACTTCCCAATAGGTGAACAGGTCACGCCAAGTCGCGGCGAGCAGTCCGATCACGACGGCGCCGAGTTGCGCGCCCAATGGACTGCGCTTTCCGCCGACGGCCGCCCAGATGACGAACTGCGCCGACAATGCCACGCCGACCGCCTGCGGACCGACCAGACCCTCGTGCGGCGCATACAGGGCGCCGCCCAAACCCGCGATCGCGCCCGAGAGGCCGAAAGCGGCCGCCTTCAGCTTGTGCGTCGCAAATCCAAAAAACTGGAGGCGATCTTCATTCTCCGAAATCGCTGCCCAGAGCGTCCCGATCGGTCTGCGGTTCAGCCAAGTGATCAGTGCCGTGACCCCGACCGCAGCCGCTGCGATCACGTAATACAGATTTCCATACCGGTCGGTCATCGGCAGATCGGGGATATCGGTGAGCCCGTTGAAACCGCCGGTCACGCTGCTCCATTGATTGGCCAGCAGAAACCCCAACATGCACAACGCGAGAGTAATCAACGAAAAAAACGGCCCGCTGTCGATCCGGCGCGCAAAGACGACGAATCCGATCGCATAGGCCAGCGCCGCCGGCACCGCGATGGCAAGCGGAAGCAGAATGATCTGCCATTCGCCGCCGACCGCGCCCGCGGAGCGCAATACGAACGCGCTGACATACGCGCCCAGCCCGAAGAACAGGCTTTGGCCCAGCGGCAAGAAACCCGAATTCCCCCAGCACAACGCAACGCTTTGCGTCGCCATTCCATACAGCAACAGCAGCCCGATCTGGTTTGCGCTGTAGTCGCCGGCCCACAGCGGCAAGCTCAGAAGAATCGCCGCCGTGGCAACCTGGAGGGCCGTTTCAACGGCGCGAGACGAGGCCATTTGGGCGACTCCACAAGAAATAGATGGACAGGATTAGAACAGCGGTATAACCCGACGTCTGATCGATGAAACTCGACACCGCGACCTGCGTTCCGCCGATGACGAACGTGCCTACCGCGAGACCGAGCAAGCTACCCAGGCCGCCGACGACGAGCACGAAGAACGAATTGAGCAGATAGTCGAGGCCCATGTACGGCTCGACCCGCACGATCGGGGCGAGCAGTACACCCGCCAGTCCGGCCAGCACCACACCCGTGATGAAAGTGCCGCTGGCCAGTCGGATCGTGTTGATGCCGGCCGCCTTGGCAAGAAGGGGATTCGCGACCATGCCTCGGATCCGCGCGCCCGTCTGGCTGCGGCTGTACCATGCCGCGAGCCCGGCGAATGCGAGGCCCACCGCGAACATCATCGCGAGCCGGAATGCCGGATACGACGTGCCCAAGACGTCGATCGATGCGCCATCCGCACCGGCCACGTCCTGGTAACCCTTTCCGAACAGTGCGACCACGCCTTCGCGCAGCAGGATCGAAACGCCCCAGGTCGCGAGCAGCGTATCGAATGGCCGCTGATACAAAGGACGCACCAGCAGACGCTCGACGATCCATCCGACGATGGCGCACACGACGATCGCCACAGGTATCGCAAGCAAAGCAGGTAAACCGAGACGCTGCACGACGACCACCGAGTACGCACCCAGCATGATGAACTCGCCATGCGCCATGTTCAGCACGCCCAGCAGCCCGAACACAATGGCCAGGCCGATCGTCGTGAGCGCGAGGGCCGCACATGCGTAACCGAGATTGAGAAGGTAGGAAAGCAGCATGACGTCAACCCGCACCCGCTCCGCTCGCACAGGTCTCGGCCGAGCCAAGTTGCGAGAACGTCTTGACGATGTCGTAGCGAGCGCCTGATGCCTTCGCGAGGAAGATGTCGGCCGTCACATTGCGCGATTTCATCGTCACCACGCCGCGTGGGCCTTTGTAGCTTGCCCCGTCGGACGCCTTCGTCAGCTCGCCGATCGACGTGGAATTCGCCTTCCTGGCCATCGCGTCGTACATCAGGATGCCTTCGTATGTCGACTCGCCGATACTGCTCAATACCGCCGAAGCGCCGAAGCGCTTGTGATAGCGCTCCAGAAACTGCGCGGACGTGGCGGTCGGTGTCGAGAAAAAGCCGGAAGCCGAGTAGAGGTTCCTGGCATTGGACGCACCGATGCCGATCAACGTGTTTTCCTCGATCATCGTGCCGAAACGGATCATCTTGTCGCTGAGGCCGAAGCTCGCAAAACTTCTGTTGAACGTGACGGCCGACCCACCCACCAGCGTGATGAACACCGCATCCGCCTTGCTGTCCCGGATCTTGCCGAGCACCGCGTCGAAGTTGTCGACGTCGAACGGCACGTACTCCTCGCCGACCACGGTCGCGCCGGCGCCCTGAATCGCCTTTTTCGCCACTTCGTTCGACTTGCGCGGCCAGATGTAGTCGTTGCCGATCAGGAACCAGCGCTTGATCTGGTGTTGGGCGGTCAGCCACGGAATGACCGGCGTCAGTTGCTGCGCGGGCGTCTCGCCGACGAAGAAGGTCCCCTTCGCGCAATCGCCCCCCTCGTACATCGGCGTATAGAAGTAAGGCACCTGGCCTCGGAACAGACTTTCCAGCGCCGTTCGTACGGCGCTGTCGTGCGATCCGACGAAGACCTCCGCCTTGTCGCGCTTCCACAGGCGGAGCGCCGTCTGCGCCGACTCGGAAGGTGCGGTGCCGGCGTCGCCCACCAGCAACTCGAGCGGGCGCCCCAACACGCCCCCGCGCGCGTTGATCTCCTCGATTGCCATCGCTGCGCTGTTTTTGCAGGCTTGACCGAAAAATGCAGCCGGCCCGCTCATCGGTGCCATCAGCGCCAACTTCAGCGGCTGGTTTGCCGCTCGTACCGCTGCCGGCACGAGCCCTCCGACGCCCACCGCGGCACTTGCCGCACCGAGCGCAATACTCTTCAGGACATTTCGACGATTCATTTGCTTGCCTTTCTCGTTAAGCCGTTGCCGGATGGTTCAAACGTGTGCGTCGAGATGCGGGAACGTCGCGGCACACAGGACACGCTCCATTTCCTTGCCGATCTGCAGAATTCGCTGATCCGAATACGGAGCACCGTCCAGCGCCAATCCAACCGGGAGCCCATCCTGGGTCAGACCTGCCGGCACGGTGATGCCGGGTACCCCTGCGTTGCTGCCCGGTTCGGTATTTCGTGTGTATGCGGCAAAGACATCGAGCGCTTCGGACCCGACCACCACCGTTTCAGCGCCGATGCTGCAAGCCGGAATCAGGACGGTGGGAAACAGCAGTGCGTCTGCGTCCACTTCGCGAAGACACGCCACGTACGACGTGCGCGACTGCTCTCGCGCGAGCAGCGCTTCGGCGTATTCGGTCGCGGAAATCGCACCGCCCCCCAGGATGTGGCCGACGATTCGAGCCACATCCGGGCTCTCGATGCGGGCGACGATCTCCGGGAACGTCACGGCTACGCTGCCTGCTTCCAGATAGCGCGCCACGGCACCGGCAAACTCGAAGAAAGGGATGATTGCGTTCTTCTGCGCACGGAAAAACGGATAACGTCGCAGGTCAACGTCAACCAGCTCGAAGCCGGCGTCCTTCAGCGTTTGCAGCGCACGTTCGAGAACCGGCCGTGCGTCGGGCGACAGCCCCTCCCACAACGTCGAGTACGGAACTGCCAGGCGAACCTCACGCGCATCATCGGCAACGGGTAGTGCAGAATCACTTCCAGACAGGATCTCGTCCAGCAACATCACGTCGGCGACGGTGCGGGCGATCGGGCCGACCGTGTCACGCGTGGGCGAGATCGGCACGATGCCCTCGGACGGATAGCGTCCGTGCGTGGGGCGAAAGCCGACCAGCCCGCACAGCGCCGCCGGGATGCGCACCGATCCGCCCGTGTCGGTGCCGAGCGCCGCCGGCACCGCGCCACTCGCCACCAGCACGGCCGACCCGCCGCTGCTTCCGCCCGGGATTCTGGACGGGTCGTACGGGTTGCGGGCCGGCCCGAAAAATCCGTTGTCGTTGGTGCAGCCGAACGCTAGTTCATGCATGTTGGCTTTGCCTGCGGCCAGCGCACCCGCGTCGACCACGCGTGCCACGGCCGGCGCATTCGCGCGAGCTACGGCGTGGCGAAGCGCTGCCGTCCCAGCAGCTGTCGGCATGCCCGCGCAGTCGATGTTGTCCTTGATTGCCAATGGAACGCCTGCAAGTGACAGTCGGGCCGTTCGGGCGGTGGGCGATTCATCGTGAGCCCGCGCCGATTGCAACAACCTCTCGGGGTCGAAATACGCGAACCCGTTCAGCGACTCGGTGCTGGCCTGTCGATCCACCAGCGCCTGTACGTATTCCAGGCAGGAGATCTCGTGTCGATCGATCGCGTCTTTTGCGTCGATGACTGAAAGCTGCGGCAGGGTTGGCATCTACGTCTCTCGTACATTGCGGTCTTCGTAGATTGCGCGTCGGCTTTTTTGTCGCGCATCGTCAGAAATGACGACGCAGTCAACCCTGGCATCGTCGCCTCACCGCCGCTGGTACAGTCCCACGCCCGACGTCAATGGCCTTGATCGCACGAGTCCGCGCAACGGTCCGAAATCCGCCTGCCCGTTTGCCAAACGTTCACGCCGCGTCGATCGTCGAGACGGCATGCTTCGACGTCGCCGCGGGTACCGTTTCATCGAGAAACATTCCCACGAGCGCGCTCACCAGCGACACGCCTCCGACGATCAGCATCGGATAACCCAGGCCGAACGTGTCGGCGAGCCCGCCTGCCACCACCGGCATCAGGACCCCGCCAATCAGTTCGCTGACTGCGGTGGGAACGCCCACGGCCGAGCCGGTCAGCGTGGACGGGACGGATTCGCAGGGAATCACGGCAAGAAAGAGCGGTGCGATACCGAAGCCGCAAATCCCGGCAGCAAAGAGGTTGGCGAACATGACGATCGGAGACGCGTGACAGAGAACAAACGTCAGCATCAGGACGCCGTAACAAGCCGCGGAAACGACGAGCACGATCCGCCGTCCGAGCCGATCCGATATCGCCGGAACGGCGATCATCCCGATAAAGCCGCCGAAACCCCATCCGGATATGATCAGGCCGACCGTGCCGAGACCGAGGCCCACGACTTTGGTCAGATAGAGCGCGACGAACGTCGAGAACACGAACAGGCCCGTCTGGAACAGCGATCCGATGACCGTGGTCAGCCAGATGTTCTTGTATCTCAGCACGGTCAAGGGGCCGCCCGGTGCCGAGCGAGCCCGCTTGTCGCGACCGGCCTCCGTCTTTCGCATGGTCCGGCCGATCAGGAACGTCAGCAACAGCCCCGGAATGCCGAGCACGAAAAACACCCACTCCCAGCGCATGTGCATCACGAGCTGGGTCGCGATGATCGGTCCGAGGCCGATACCCAGTAGGGGGAAAAACGACTGGTGGATGCCCAGATTCAGGCCGCGCCGGCTCGGCGTCGATATTTCGTCGATGGTCGCGACGCTGGCGCTGAAGACGCCGCCCTCACCCACGCCAAGGAGGCCTCGCACGAGCAGCATGCCGTGGAACGACTTGGCGACGCCGGTAAAGGACGTCATCACCGAGAAGAAGATGGACGACCCGAGCAGAATCTTGCGACGCCCTTGGCGGTCGGACAGGCTTCCGAGCACCCATGTCGAAATGGCCCAGGTCAACGCCAGCACCGAGGCGATGGCGCCTGCCTGCGTGTTGTTCAGATTCAGCTCCGGCAGCAGAACCGGGAACAGGTACACGATGACCAGTCGGTCGAGACCCACGATGCCGAACAGCACCGCAAGAAAGATGACCATCTTCCATTCGTAGCTTCTACTTTCGTTGCATTTCATATCGCTATCCTAACTATATCGTCGTGACTGAATGACCGTTGTTTCGAAGAAAAACCGCCAAGCCAACCCGGCAGCGACACGAAACCCTCCGACCGGCCCGCCACGACACGACATGGCGAGCCTGATGGTTGCGCTACCGATCTCCGCCGCTGCCCGCAATTCCTGACGGGCAGCCGCCGTCCGATGAAGCGGAATCATCGGCGGCCGCCTCCGCCGGCGTTCTGTCGAGTATCTCGGCGACAGGGGGGCGCGGTCGCCGGTCGATCAGCAATCGCAGCACGTCGGGCCGGGAGTAATGCCCCGCGGGATCGAACACGCACTTCGACAGCGATTGCGTGCCGAGATCGATATTGGCGTAGAGCAGGCCTTCGGCGGTTTCGTCGATCTTGTCGAACAGCTCCGCCCCGTCGGGCCCGTATCCAACGCTATGGCCACCGCCCGCCCGCAACAGCTGACGTTTGTCCTCGGTGTCGCAAAGATGCTCGACCATCTCCTCAGTGACGACGGTCGACGGCGCGAGGACGAAGCATCCGCCTTCGACGGCATAGGTCCGCGAAACAGCGTTGTTCACCTGGTGGCTCAATGCGCTGGCGAATTCATAGAGGGAAAAGCTCGGCCACGCGGCCACGTGGACCTGTTCGCCTTGCGCGTACATGGCGGCTTTGGTCAAAGGCTGCACGTGTTCGGCACAACAGAGCGCGCCCAGCTTGCCCAACGGACTGTCGATCACGGTCAGGCCGCTGCCCTCCCCGTCACCGAAAACCGTCCGTTCGAGGTGGGTGGGCTTGAGTTTCTGTCGTTGCAGCAGGGTTTCGCCGTCGGGACCGATCATCCATTGGGCGATATACAACGAGTGGCCCTTGCGCTCCGAGAGCCCCATCACGACCGTGATGCGGTTTTTCCTCGCTGCGTCCCTCAGCGCATCGGCTTCCGGACTGTCGTAGCTCAGCGAATTGTCGAAGTAACGCTGAACATAGCCCTTGCTCATATACCAGGCCGGGGTGCCGAGCCAGACGTAGAACGGATAGCCAGGCAGCCACACTTCGGGGAAGGCGATGAGGGCGGCGCCGGCCCGCGCCGCCTCTTCAATCAAGCGGATAGACTTTTCGATTCCGGCCTGAAGATCGAGGAAGGCCGGGGCGGCCTGCACGACAGCCGCTTTGAACTGGGGATGGTTGAGCGCCAAGATACTCCTCCACGACTCGCGGGACAGGACGCCCGCAACGTTGTAGACGAAGTGTCCGGAGCCAATATGGCGGACGCTTGACTCTGACAGAACAGGATTTTTGCGTATGCTGCCAGCTGGCGATCGCCGCGCAGCCCGCTCAGCGGCGGTTCAAACGGCGTCGCGATGCGTCGCACGGTAGTCGCGCGCGGACATGCCGAAGCGACGTCGAAACGTGCGACTGAAATGCGATGCATTATTGAAACCCCATGCCATCGCAATATCGGTTATCGAGCGGTTTGCATAGGCGCGTTGCCGGAGCCACTCGCCGCATCCGTCGAGTCGGGCCGTACAGATGATCTCGCCGATCGACTCCCCGACTTCGGCGAACAGCCGGTAAAGATAACGGCTGGACACCCCCAGTTCGTCGGCGATCTGTTCGGGTCCGAGTTCCGGTTCGCGAATACGGTCGTGGATCAACGCACGTGCGCGGAGCAGATGCATCTCTTTCACGTTGGATTTGGGCAGCGGAACCGTGTTGAAATAATCCGCCAACGCCAGCGCGATCAGGTTCGCGGACACATCGCCAAGCCGCTCGCAATCGGTCATGGCGCCTTCCTCCGCCGAAAGCGCCCGGTGCAGGGACGCGATATGGTCCGCCGCGATCCGGCGTACCCCGGTGGCCGCGGGAATCCTCACCGCGGTGTGCTGCCTGCCGCACGGCACCCATTTCTCCAGCGCCTTGCGCGGAAAGCGGATCGTGTAATGCTCCCCGGAGAAATGCCAGACGAAACTGCGCGACGAATCGAACAGCACCATGTCGGTGGGGCCGACGAACGCGGTGCGGGCATCCTGCTCGATCGCGCCTCGCCCTTCGGTCTGGACCGACACGAGCAGGTAGTCGTCCGCCGTGCGCCGCACTTCGTCCCAGTCATGCGCCGCGACGTGATCGACCGCCGAAATCCGAGAAACACACACGCCGTCGGTGTCTACGCTGGAAATCTCGCCATGAAATCCCTGCTCGGACTCGGTCCTGAAAACCATCGGGACGCAACTGGCCCGAACCTGATCCGCCCATGCCAGAATCCTGTCGTCACGATGGAAATGATCCGTGGTGGTCACTTGATTCATGGCACGAGGTTCCGGTGGCAGATACGCGAGAGTGTTATCCCGGACCATCGCGCATCCAAAATCCGGCGTCAATGCGCAATACCCCAGGACGGCCGCTTCGAAACGTAGCTGCGATCGAGCGCCTCCACCGAGCGACAACCGATGAGGGCAAGCGTCCGGTCGGTTTCCCGTTTGATCATCTCGATGACATCGCTCACGCCGGCTTCCCCTCTGGCCGCCAACCCGTATAACGTGGCGCGCCCCAGCATCACGGCATGGGCCCCCAGCGCGATCGCCTTGACGACGTCGGCCCCTGTCCGTATGCCGCTGTCGAGCATGACCGTCGCGCCCGCGATGCGCTCGACGATGTCCGGCAGCACGTCGGCTGTCGCGGGCAGGTCGGCGAGTTGCCTGCCGCCGTGGTTCGAAACGATGACGCCGTCCGCGCCGAGCTCGACACACCGCGCGGCATCGTCGGCCGTCACGATGCCCTTGACGAGGAGTTTGCCCGGCCATTGGTCCCGCAGACGGCGCAGGTCGTCCCACCCGAAGCTCGCATCCATCTGCCGGCGCAGGATCGCGGCCTGGGACGCCGTGTCCGATGCATCGTCCGTCGCGAAATTCCTCAGCTCCGGCATGCCGTTCATCAGATAGGACCATAGCCAGCGCGGGTGCGACAGTCCGTCGACGACCGCACGTGCGCTGGCCTGGAACGGCATCGTAAAGCCGTTGCGAAGATCGCGTCGGCGAAAGCCATTGACCGCGACATCGGTGGTGAGGATCAGGGTCGAGTAGCGCGCCGAGCGGGCGCGATTGACCAGGCTCTTCGCGAGGTTGCGATGAACGACGTACAGCTGAAACCACAGTTCTCCGTCCGCCCCCTTTGCCACCTCCTCGATGGACAGGTTGGAAGCCGTCGACAGCGCGAACGGAATGCCAGCCTTGCCCGCCGCGCGCGCAAGGGCGAGGTCGCCGTTCGGCCAGAAGGCGTCATTGAGGCCCGTTGGCGCGATCACCAGCGGTAACGGGATCCGCCGGCCCAGCAGCGCCACGGACTGCGCTCGTGTGCTGACGTCCGACAGCCGGCGCGGCAACAACTGCAATGTGTCGAACGCGGAACGGTTATGCCTGAGCCCCGATTCATCGTCCGCTGCGCCTTCCAGATAGTCGAACACCATGCGCGGCAGCCGCCGTCTGGCTTCGTCTCGATAGTCGCTGACGGAGAACATGCTGGGAAATCCTGTTGTCATGATTGAGGTACTGTCGGAGTAAATCGTGATGCGAACAACACGAGGCGCGCCGGCATCCGGTTTCGCGCGCCTCCGTCGACCGGACGACCGCGGTCAGGCGCCGTTGATGGGCGGAATATGGCGACGCACGATCATCAGGCAGATGAACACCATCGCCATCGCGGCGCCCAGCATGCCCAGGTACGCGGACGCGCCGCCCTGCGTGATCACGAATGCCCCCGCGAACGCGCTGAGGATCGCGCCAAGCCGCCCGAACGCGAGCGCGGACGCGGTCCCGGTCGCGCGAATCTCGGTGGGATAGACATACGCGCAAAGGGCGTACATCGTCGACTGGACCGCGTTCACGAAGAGGCCGTGCAGACCGATTCCGAACACGAGCAACGTCGTGTGGGCGGAGACGTCGAGACCGCGCAGGAACAGCGCGCTCGCGGATGCCATCAGGCAACAGACGAGCAAAGGCCAGCGTGATCCGAACCGGCCGATTGCCAGCGCGCAGCCCATCGCGCCGAATACGCCGCCGAGGTTGTAGGCGGTAAGACCCGAACCCGCCACCGACGGGCTGAGCCCCTCGCCTGCCAGCATCGTCGGCAGCCAGCTGAATGCGCTGTAGACCGCGACCAGGTTCATGAAGAAAGCGACCCAGATCGCCACCGTGTCACGGCCTTGATGGTCCGCGAACAGCGCACGAAAGCCCGGGCGCGGTCCCGCCTTCTGCTCCTTCTGGTCGGCGAACACGGCGTCCGGCTGAATCGAGCGGGACATGCGGGTCAGCAGGTGACGCAATTCGTTCCAGCGTTCGTGACGGCGGGCAAGATAACGCGGCGATTCCGGCATGACGAAATACAGCAGCAGCGCCAGTGCGACCGGAAGCGTGCCGCCGATCAGAAAGAGTCCCCGCCAGCCGTAATGAGGCAGCACGACGCTCGCGAACAGCCCCGCCAGCATGCCGCCGAGCGGTACGCAAACGATGGTTGCGGTCACGGCGAGCGTGCGCCGGCGCGCAGGCGTGAATTCCGCCGTCATGGTCGTCGCGCTCGGCAGCGCACCACCGATACCCAGTCCCGCGAAGAAGCGCAGGATTGCGACGGTCGTGACGTCCGGCGACAGCGCGATCGAACTCGTCGCCAAGCCGAATACCAGCACGCTCCCGATGATGGCCCAGCGCCGACCGAACCTGTCCGCGAACAGCCCGGCGAACGCGCTGCCGATCCCCATGCCGACGAGGCCGGCGGCAACGGCGGGCGCGAATGCGTTGCGCGTGATGCCCCATTCCTTGATCAGGCTGGGAATGGCGAACCCGATGAGTTGCCCGTCGAATCCATCCATCACGATCGCAAGCGCGGCGAGCAATACGACCGTTCGCTGGAACGCCGAGAACGGCCCGTCGTCGAGGGTGCGGCCGATGTCTACGGTCGGCAGAAGAGGATTACGATCGTTCATTTCGCGCTCCCGGCCGGATGGGTCGAATCTGGATCGCACCCCTCGGTAATCCGTATTCCCGCATAACGGTCAAACTCGAACCGGGTGCGATCGAGCGACCACCCGAAATTGACGACGGGCATTGCAGTCTCCTTGTGCCGATCGCTCGTCGTTCGAGGAGCGACGGCTACTCACCGGCATATCGTTGTTGTGTGGTTCGCGCCCACGCTCCGGAGGCCCGTCTCTTCCACCGCGAGAAAGACGCGCCCCGATCGCGGCAACGATCAGAACGGATAGTGACGAGGCGTCGTTTGCACGGTGATCCAGCGCAAATCGGTAAATTCCGCGACTCCGGCTTTGCCGCCGAAATGCCCGAAACCACTGGACTTCATCCCGCCGAACGGCATTTGCGCCTCGTCGTGAACCGTCGGCCCATTGACGTGGCACAGCCCGGACTCGATACGCTTCGCTACCGTCAACGCACGCGCGACGTCCCGGCTGAAGACTGCCGCCGACAGGCCATATTCGTTGTCGTTTGCGCATGCGACGGCCGCATCGTCTCCATCGACGCGAACGATCGCCTTGACGGGCCCGAACGACTCTTCCCGGTAGATATGCATGTCCGCCGTCACGTGATCGAGCAACGTGGCCGGCATGAGCGTGCTATCGGATTTCCCTCCGCACACCAGGGTCGCGCCTTTCGCCAGCGCGTCGTCGATCAGGTCGTTGCATCGCCTGACGGTCGCCATGTCCACGACGGAGCCGAGGACGGCCTGGCCCTTTCTCGGATCGCCAAGCGGCAGGCTCTTCGCCTTCTCGGCCAGACGCGCGACGAATTCGTCTGCGATCGTCGTGTCGACGACGATGCGTTCGGTGGACATGCAGATCTGGCCGGAATTGGCGAACGCGCCGAATGCCGCGCCTTGCACGGCAGCGTCGATGTCGGCATCGTGAAGCACCAGAAACGGCGCCTTTCCACCAAGTTCAAGTACCGAAGGCTTCAGATACTTCGCGCACTGAGTCGCGATGATGCGGCCGACGCGCGTCGAGCCCGTGAAGTTCACCCGTCTGACCGCGGGCTCGGCAATCAACGCTTCGACAATGTCGCCGGCATTCGCCGGTGCATTCGTGACGAAGTTCACGACGCCGCGCGGCAGTCCCGCGTCCTGAAACGCCTCGATGATGAGGCCGTGGGTCGCGGGGCAAATTTCCGAGCCTTTGAGCACGACGGTATTGCCGCACGCCAGCGGCAATGCGACCGCACGCACGCCCAGGATGACGGGCGCATTCCACGGCGCGATCCCGAGCACGACGCCGGCGGCCTGCCGAACGCCCAGCGCGAGACTGCCGGGCACGTCCGACGGAATCACTTCGCCCGCAATCTGCGTAATCATCGCAGCGGCTTCGCGCAACCCGTCGGCCGCCCGCTTGACGTTGAAATCGGCCCACAGGCGGGACGCGCCCGTTTCGGTTGCCATTGCCAGCGCGAAAGCGTCGCCCTTTTCCTCGAGTGCGCCTGCCGCTCGATTCAGTAACGCGCGTCGCTCGCCGGGCCCGATCGCCGACCATGCTGGAAACGCGGCGGCCGCCGCGTGCACCGCGGCTTGTGCGTCGGCGACGGTTGCGGCCGGCGCCGTCGAGGCGACCGTGTCGTCGAGCGGGTTACGGCGCTCGAATGTCGCCCCGTCGCGAGCCATCGTGCGCTCGCCATTGATCAGCATCGCTACCTGATTCATTTTCGTCTCCTCGAATATGTTTGACATGCTGGCCTGCCGAACCACCGACTCACGGTCAGGCCACGACGATTTCCACCACGCGCGTTTCACCCGACGACAACGCGTCTTCCAGCGCGGACTTGAGCAACCGTGCGTCGCTCACCCGAACCCCCTTGCACCCCATGCCGTGGGCCAGAGAAACGAAATCCAGCCCCGGGAGATCGGTGCCCTGCACCGGATCCGACGCGGAAAAGCCGAATACAGGCGCGAATTCCTGCAAGGCGGCGTAGCGGGCGTTATTCAAGATGACGAATGTGATTGGGAGATCGAGTTGGACCGCGCTGTAGATCGCTTGCGGCGAATACATCGCCGAGCCGTCACCGATGAGGCCGATCACGCGGCTGCCGGCTTTGCCCAAAGCCACGCCCACCGCGGCGGGCATGCCGTAGCCCAGACCGCCACTAGCCATCGTGTAAAACGTCTGACTGCGCGTGAACGGCAGATAACGTTGCATGGCGGGGCGCGAACTCGGCGCCTCCTCGACCACGATATCGGCTGCATTGCGGACCTCGGACAGCGTCTGCAACGCATAGGCGACCGACATGACCGCGGTGGGCTCGGCGCGCTCGGCGGCCTCGCGAGGCGCCGGTAGCGGCCGGCCTCGCGGCGCCGGACGGGCGAGCAGGTCCGCCAGCCCCAGGCGAATGTTCGCCACCACCGACGTACCGACCGGCGTCCACGCGGCGGTGGCCGGATCGTCGATGAGCTGGTACAACACCGCACCGTCAGGCACATGCGGCCCACTGCCTTCGACGTGATACGCAAACGCCGGCGCCCCGACGACGAAGATCAGGTCATGGCCGTGCAGAATCCGGACGATCTTTTCGCGCATCGCCGGAAGGAATCCGGCGAAGAGCCGATGATCTTCAGGGAAGCTGCAGCGCGACGACATCGGCGCAACATAAACCCGCGCATGGTGGCGCTCGGCCAGCTGGACAACCTCGTTCCAGGCATCGGCGCGATCGAGTTCCGCGCCGACGACGATGGCCGGCCGTTCGCAGTGGTCCAGCGCGTCGCCGATCTCCACGATACGTTCCGGATCGGGGCGGGCCCGGGTGCTGACCCGTGTCGCCTCGACGAAGTCGGTCGGCTGATCCCAGTCGTCGACCGGAATGGAAACGAACACGGGGCCACGCGGCTCCTGCATCGCCACGTGGTACGCACGGGCGAGGGCCAGCGGCACATCCGCGGCACGAGCCGGTTCGATGCTCCACTTCACGTAGGGGCGCGGCAACTCAGTTGCTTGCGATGCCGACAGAAACGGATCGAACGGCAGGATCGAACGGGCCTGCTGGCCGGCGGTCACGATCAGCGGCGTGCGGTTCTTGAACGCCGTGAAGATGTTGCCCATCGCGTTGCCGACACCGGCCGCCGAATGCAGGTTGACCAGCGCGGCATTGCCGGTCGCCTGGGCATACCCGTCCGCCATACCGATAACGACCGCTTCCTGCAAGCCCAGCACGTACCGGAAATCCTCCGGGAAGTCGCGGAACATGGGCAGTTCGGTCGAGCCTGGATTGGCAAACACGGACGTTATGCCGAGGCGCCGCATCAAGTCCACGACGGCATCGCGAACGGTCGGCTGCCCACTTGTGTTTCGTTGCATCTCGAATCCTCTGCGGTTCGCCATTCGGGCTGGCGGTGATGGGATGAGCCGCAGTATGGGATTCGATACCTTGTTTGAAAATTGCCAAGAATGCTCAAAGTCATTACATTCAAGCATGACATCACCGAGCGGCCTGGCGGGTCCATTCAGTCCGGAAGCCTTACCGGGCGGGGCTGTGCGCCGCCAGCCCCGGTTTTCCGGCAGCCGCTGCGAACGTACGCGGCGGTCCCTTTCAGGGATGACACCTAGCGCCATCCGACTCGGGATTTTGGTCGCCCCCTTTATTCCCTTTCAATCAGGTTCGCCGCGATGAGTTTCAATCTGCAGCAGTTGACGATGTTCACGACGATCGTGTCCGCGGGTAGCCTGGGACGAGCCGCGACGCTGCTCGACATGACCCAGCCCGCGCTGAGCAGATCGATCAAGCGGCTCGAGGAATCGGTCGGGGCGCCGCTGTTCGAGCGCCACACGAAAGGGATGCAGCTGACCGCGCTTGGCGAAGCGTTGATGCCGCATGCCATGTTGCTGCAAAGGGAAGCCGAACAGGCGCGCGAGGAACTGGACGCGATGCGCGGCCTTGCGAAAGGCGTCATCAAGGTGGGCGCGGTGGGCAGCATCGCGAGCCTCGTGCTGCCGATGGCCATCGAGGGCGTGCTCGAGAAATGGCCCAACCTGCGCGTCGAGGTGATTGAAGGCGTGTGGGACCGTCTGGTCGAGGGTTTGCTCGCTTACGAGATCGACCTGGCGCTCTGCACCTCGGGAATCGAAACCGACGAGGTCGCTGCGCTCTCCGATTGTTCATGGACCGACCGGAGTTTCGTGGTCGCGGCAACCGGTCATCCGTTGCGCTCGACGCGCGGTCTTCGGCTCGAGGACACGCTGACACAACGGTGGGCCATCACGCCCAAGGGAACCGGACCTTATGCCCACATGCAAGAAACCTTCGAAGCCCGAGGCCTCCCGATGCCGGCCATTGCCGTCGAGACCCGTTCGGTCACCGTGCTCAAAAGCCTAGTAGCGCGATGCGGCTTTGTTTCATGGATGGCCGAACCCATGTACGACACCGAAAGCAAAGCGGGCGTCATTGACGCCCTGGATATCGAAGGCCTGGATGCGCAACGCACTTTGACGGCGTTCCGGCGCCGGCGTGGCACGCTACCCGCACCCGCCGTCAAACTGCTGGACGAATTACGCCACCTGACAGGATCTTTGTGCAAGGACGGGCAAAGCCTGTCTTGATGGCCATGAATCGGGCGTGCCCGCGATTCGTGCGTTTTGGCATGGCCCAACGCACACCCGGCCTTGCTCACTTGAAGTCAGCCCGGGTCTGGCACCGCTTTTGCATGTTGATGCGCCGTCGCCAGCAGTCGCCACCTAGGGAATACTACGATCGTGAAGCGCACCTTGGTACTCGTCGTTACCGTAATCGCGGTCGGCATATACATGTCTAGGAGTACTAGAAATCCGTCCGAGCTAGCCACCGATCGGCACGATTGCCTCAGTGCGAGCTTGGTGACGTCGTTACGGTTAGTTCCACTCAGGGTGGGCACGATCGGCTTTTCGGTGGCGTGGGCGTCGAGATGATGCTGGATCCGGGCCGCAATTGATCGGTAGGAGTCGAGGTTTGGACCGGCCAGCCTTTCGTAGACATCTTCGAGCCATAATTTATGGCAACCGAGGAGGTCAGGATGAGCGGCAAGC